>JAFXEW010000115.1 GCA_017513625.1 Lachnospiraceae bacterium
ATAATCATCATGGGCTTATCCTGAATCACCATAAACCGTCCCGGCCATTTCGCCTGAAGCAGCCCCTTGCGCACTGCTTCCTCCGAAATATGGTAACCCCTATCCTTAAGTGCTTCAGCAGCCTCAATGGCTGTCAAAGCATTATCCGTCTGATATTTGCCGGCCATGGTTATTTCCAGTTTCTTATACTTTTTATAGTTAAAACTTTGCTTACGGATTCCGTTTTTCATACAGGTCAGCATCCCTGTATCTGCCCGATAAAGACTGCACGCCTTTTCCTCTGCTGCTTTTACCAGCACCTCGTATACTTCATCTTTTTGAGGCGCACAGACAACGGCGCAGCCCGGTTTTATGATACCGGCTTTCTGTCCCGCTATCTCTGTAAGTGTCTTACCCAGATACTGCATATGGTCCATACTGACAGATACCAGTACAGCCGCGTCCGTGGTCTTAATCAGGTTCGTTGCATCCATGGCACCACCCATACCGGTTTCCAATACCACCACATCACAAGCCTTTTCCTTAAAATATAAAAAAGCCAGTGCAGTCTCCGCCTCAAAAGTAGTAGGATGAGGCATACCCTCTGCCGTCATGGCATCACAGGCTTCCTTTACCTGTTCCAGCAATTCTCCAAATGCTTTCTGTGTAATCATCCTGCCGTTTACCGCATAACGCTCCCTGTATTCAAATACTGCAGGTGAAGTATATCTGCCCACCCGGTATCCGGCGCATTCCAGTATAGATGCCATAAAGGCGATGGTAGAACCTTTACCGTTGGTTCCCGCCACATGCACAAAACGCAGCGCATCCTGAGGATTCCCCAGCCGTCTGCACAATTCCGTGATATTTCCAAGCCCGGGAACGATACCGTAGCTTCCCAATTCTTCTATATATGCCATAGCTTCTTTGTAATTCATTCCGGACTCCTTTCCTTATCCCATTGTATGCATATAAACGCTTTCCTTATTTCACATCCGACGGATATTTTCTTTTCTTTAGGTCATACTAGTAAAAAAGGCATCTGTTTTTATACTTCTGTCTGTTATATTCGGAGTGTAATATGAAATCATCTGTTATAAATTTTTTTAAAAACTTTTTACTGTGCGGTGTGACCGGCTGGTGTATGGAAATACTCTTTACCGGCCTGAACCAGCTACGCAGACGGGATATGACCCTGACGGGCCGCTCATCCATCCTGATGTTTCCGATTTACGGCATGGCCGCCCTTCTGCGGCCGGTTTACAGGCTGATCCGTCGTAAACCATTCTGGGTAAGGGGCTCCCTTTATACCCTGTTGATATTTATCGCTGAATTTCTGTCCGGCAAATTTCTGCAAAAGCACGCATCCTGCCCTTGGGATTATGGCAAAAGCCGATTCCACATAGGCCGCGTCGTCCGTCTGGATTATGCTCCATTCTGGTTCTGCGCCGGACTCTTGTTTGAAATCATTCTGAACAGAAAGGACAGGAACTGAAATCTTCCTGTCCTTGATTCGCTTTATTATCCAACTATGTACAGTATCACCGTTTTACATCTCCACATCATCCGTAACGTCAGCCATACCACCGTTTCCGATATCCAGCATGTTAACCGTGCGGCGTTTGATTCTCATTTTTTCGGACTGTTCCAACAGATACTTTTTTATTTCCTTGGAATTCCTGATGTGAACCAACTGTAAGGTAGGATGGGTGGTGTCTCCTGTAAAACAGGTAATGGTACCCAGTCCGAACATACGCTCGAACAATGTAGCTGAATGCTCCACATCCTGAATCTTATAAATATAACAATCATTCTCTACTACTTTTAACAAACCCTGACGGACGGTCAGAATCTCCTCTTCTACAAAATACTTGGTAAATGTAAAAGGTAATCCGAAAAATAACCATCTTTTTCTTTCTGCAAAGCCCATACTTATACCACCTTTCCTTATAGTATACTTATTAATACCGCATAATATCGGCACTTCCCCGTACCACACTGCGTTCCATCCTTATTATAGTAGATATGTCCCATATATGCAAAACATTTTTTACAAAAAACAACAATACCTGACCTTGCATATAATGTACAAAAATGGTATGATATATGAAATGATGAAGGAGGTTCTCACATGACTGCAAAGGAATGTATCATGGGACGCAGAAGCATACGTAAATTTACCGACCAGCCCGTATCACATCAGATTTTGGAAGACATTGTAAATACAGCTGCATATGCTCCCAGTTGGAAAAACACACAGATTACCCGTTATATCGCAATTGAAAGCGATATGAAAGCAAAGGTAGCTGCTCTTACCTCCAAGCATCCCGGCAACGGTGCCATTATTAACAATGCACCCATGCTCATTGCCGTAACCGTTATCAAAGGCCGTTGCGGTTTTGAACGTGACGGCTCCTATACTACCG
>JAFXEW010000116.1 GCA_017513625.1 Lachnospiraceae bacterium
CGGAAGCGGCCTGAAATATCAGTGGCAGCTAAAGAAACCGGGAATAGACGGCTGGGTGGATTCCGGCATGACAGGAGCAACCACAGGCAGTATCACCGTCCAGGGAACCAAGGCCCGTAGCGGCTATCAGTACCGCTGCGTAGTAACTGATGCAAGCGGCAATAAGGTAACCAGTAAGGCAGCTACGTTGACTGTTGGAACTGCAAGTGTAACCATTACAGGTCAGCCTGAGAGCAAGACTGTTCAGGCAGGTGAAAATGCCACCTTTACGGTAACAGCAAGCGGAAGCGGCCTGAAATATCAGTGGCAGTTAAAGAAACCGGGAATAGACGGCTGGATGAATTCCGGTATGACGGGAGCAACCACAGGCAGTATCACCGTCCAGGGCACCACGGCCAGAAACGGCTATCAGTACCGCTGCGTGCTTACCGATGGAAGCGGCAATCAGGTGACCAGTAGCGGAGCTGAATTGACAGTAAAATAGAGTGAATGTTAAGGCGGGAGGCCCGGTTTTATGCCGGAGTCTCCCGTTTTTTGTTCAAGATTGCCCGAAATTTGCCCAATAGTACCAAAGTGAGGGTGATTCCTTGATTTAAGGTTTCAAAATGATATATATTTTGATAAAATAATAAATAAGAATCGTTTCTCAGACTTAGGTAGTTAAAAGAGAGGAGAATCAAAAACATATGAGGAAATTAGTAAAATACTTTGTTTTATGTGCTCTGACCATTTGCATGGCATTGTGGATAGGAGGAATGGAAGCATCTGCCGCAATAACCACGGGACAGGTAGGTAATTCTAAGGGTGTAACATGGACCTATGACGATACCACCAAGACACTGACGGTCTCCGGTTCAGATGTAAATCTGGGATATTTCTACAACGGGGCAGGATTTCAACCGTCGGCCTTTGACGGAATGTTCAATGATATGGAAAAGTTAATATTAAAAGATTTTAACCCCCAAGGCAGTCTGGATGAGCTCTTTGCAGGTAAAGGACAGCTGAAGACGGTCGAAACCGTTAATGTAGATTTTTCTAAGGTTACGACGATTAGCGAAATGTTTCGGGATTGCAATAATTTATCTTCAATAGACCTGAGTGAATTCAATACCTCCCAGGTTACAACTATGATTAAAATGTTTCAGAATTGTACAAGTCTGGTCACATTGGATTTAACCGGAATGGATACATCAAGTATTACACATATAAATGATATGTTTCATGGATGTAGCGGCTTGAGAGAAATTGAATTTGGAGATTTTGATACATCGAAGGTATTAAACTATGGATTTATGTTTAATGGATGCAGTAGTTTGGAAGTATTGGATATCAGTAGTTTTGATATGAGCTTAGCCAGTTACGGCGGTGTGATGAGCATGTTTGACGGCTGCTACAATTTAAAAACCCTTCATACACCCAAAACTATGCCGGAAGGCATGAGTATTCCGTTGAGCAGAAGCTTGAAAGATCCTGAGGATGGCAAAGAGGTTTCTGCATTAACTTTAAGTGTATGTGATAAAATCCTTGGAGAACAGCCCCAGATAGTATTTGCTATTACCTCCCATCCCTCAAACCGTGAGGTGGCTACAGGGGGCAACGCTGTTTTTTCAGTAAAAGCAACAGGCGATGGATTAACTTATCAGTGGCAGGTTAAGGCTACAGGTTCACAGCAGTGGACCAATTACAGTGCCTCCGGTGCCACCACCAATAGTATTACAGTGACAGCAACCGCTGATTTAAACGGTGCGCAGTACCGTTGTATTGTTAAAGACGGATCAGGTAATTCCCTGACCAGTAATGTGGCTACATTGACAGTTACGTCTGCACAGACCATAACCGGACAGGTGGGAGCGTCGAAAGGTGTCACATGGACCTACGATAATTCTACCAAGACCATGATTATTACCGGTTCGGATAGCGGTCTGGGTTCTGAGGCAGCTGCAACAGGCGTATTTGACAGTATATGTACGGATGCAGAAAAAATAATTTTACAGAACTTTAAGCCCGTAGGCTGTATCCACAATCTTTTTAAAGGTAAGAGCCGGCTGAAGTCCGTGGAAACTGTTAATTTTGACAGTTCAGCCGTTACGGATATGAGCTGTTTGTTCCAAGAGTGTACTAGTCTGACCACATTGGATTTAAGTGGTTTTAATGCCCCCAATGTAACGACCATGTCAAATATGTTTTATGGATGTATTGCGCTAACCGCATTGGATTTGTCAGGACTTAATACATCGAACTTGGCATACATAGATAATATGTTCTTTGGATGCAGAAGTTTAAATAAAGTTACATTTGGAAATTTTAATACATCAAAAGTATTAAATGCAGGTTCCATGTTTTATGGATGCAGTGCTTTGAAAGAGTTGGATTTGAGCGGGTTTGACACTGCAAGAGTGCGGGATATGAGCAATATGTTCAACGGATGCAATAGTCTGGAAGTGCTGAACATCAGTAGTTTTAATCTGCAGAACCTGACTCATTACGGAAATATGTTCTCCGGATGCAGTAGCCTAAAAACTCTGCATACACCACAATATATGATTGATAGTCAGAGTATTCCTTTGGGTGTGACTCTGAAAACTGCGCAGGGAGCAGAGGTTTCTGCATTAAATGCAGGTGTGTGTGATATGATTTTGGGAGAGCAGTCAGGAAACGGTTTAAACATTACTATCCAGCCATCCGATTGGACCGTTCCTGAGGGATATTACGCAACTTTTACAGTGGTAGCAGAGGGAAGTAACCTGAGCTACCGGTGGCAGGTTAAGGCGGCAGGAGAAAGTGATTGGAAAGATTCAGATTTGTCAGGCGCTGATACGGCAAGTCTCAGCGTGTATGGAACTGCAGACAGGGATGGCGAACAGTACCGCTGTGTGATTAGCGACGGGAACGGTAATACTGCCACCAGTAATGCAGCTACATTGTCTGTAACGATAAAATTGTCTATTAAGACTCATCCCCAGAGCCAGACTATTTCAGAAGGCGAAAATGCAGTATTCACTGTAAGAGCAGTAGGTAATGGTTTGACCTATCAGTGGCAGTTTAGAAATGCTGGAGAAAGTGAGTGGAAAGATTCCACTATTGAAGGAGCAAACACCACCACCCTTACGGTTCCATGTCAGAGCAGTATGAATGGCCGTCAATACCGCTGTTCCGTTTTTGACGTAAATGGTAAAAGGGCAAACAGTGCGGTGGCCACATTGACAGTAAATGCCAAAACTGCCATTACTGCGCATCCGGCTAATCAGAGTGTGGATGAGGGAGCCAATGCAGTATTTAAAGTAACAGCAACAGGAAGCAACCTGAGCTATCAGTGGCAGTTTAAGGCGGCAGGCGCAGGAGAATGGAAAGATTCCGGCATGACCGGAGCTAAGACAAGCAGTATTACGGTACAGGGTACCGTTGCGAGAAACGGTCAGCAGTATCGTTGCGTGATTACGGATGACAAAGGAAATAAGCTGCCCAGTAATGCGGGTACATTAACGGTCATTTCACGGGTATCTATTACCACACATCCTGTGAGCCAAAGCGTATCAGTAGGAAATAGTGCAGTGTTTACGGTGACAGCAAAGGGTAGCGCTTTGCGCTATCAGTGGCAGTTTAAGACCGCAAGTGCAAGTGAATGGGTGGATTCCGGTATGACCGGCGCTAAGACAAACAGCATTACGGTACAGGGTACAAAGGCAAGGAATGGCTATCAGTATCGTTGTGTGGTAACCAATGGAAGCGGCGGTAAAGCAATTAGTAATGGAGCTACATTGATTGTAAACACCGGCTTAACGATTGCTTCGCATCCGGTAAGTGTAAGCGTGTCTGAAGGAAGTAATGCGACTTTTAAGGTAAAAGCAAGCGGAGACGGATTAAAGTATCAGTGGCAGTTCCGCAAGTCGGATGCAGACAGTTGGATAAATTCCGGTATGACCGGTTCTAATACGGATAGTATTACCGTGCAGGGAACCGCAGCCAGAAACGGCTACCAATACCGATGTGTGATTACTGATGGCAGTGGCAACAAGGTCACCAGTAACGGCGCTACATTAACAGTAAATTCCGGCGTTATTATTACGGCACAGCCTGAAAACCAGAGTGTGAGGGAAGGGACTAATGCAACCTTTAGTGTAACGGCAACCGGAAGTAAGCTGAGTTATCAGTGGCAGTTCCGTAAGTCTGATACAGACAGCTGGAAGAATTCCGGCATGACCGGTTCCAATACAAATAACATCACCGTACAGGGAACCGCAGCCAGAAATGGCTATCAGTATCGTTGCGTAGTAACTGACGGAAACGGTAAGAAGTTAACCAGTAACGGGGCCACTCTTACAGTGACTCCTGCTTTGGTGATTACCGGTCAGCCTGCCAGCCAGAGTGTGAGTGTTGGAAGTTATGCGGCCTTTTCAGTAACGGTAGAGGGTACCGCTTTTACATACCAGTGGCAGGTTAAGACGGTAGGGGCAAGTGACTGGGCTAATTCCGGTATGACAGGGGCCCAAACCAACCGTATTATTGTGCAGGGAACCGCGGCGCGTAACGGTTATCAGTACCGCTGTATCATTACTGACGGAAACGGCAATAAGGTGACCAGTAATGGAGTTACACTTACAGTAAAGTAATGTAGGCTAACAGATATAAAAGGTGTGAGATTGTATGATCTCGCACCTTTTTCACTGAATTTCCCCTTTATTTAAATCCCTTTCTGTGCTAATATATATTAGATAAACTATAATTATCCAGGAAAGGCAAGATTGTCATGAGTGAGAATGAAAAAGTAGTGAAAGAATCCAAGAATTTTATTGAGCAGATTATAGATAAGGATTTGGCAGAGGGTGTATACGATACCGTACATACCCGTTTCCCGCCGGAGCCTAACGGCTATCTTCACATCGGACATGCTAAGAGTATCCTTTTGAACTATGGCCTGGCACAGAAATATAAAGGTAAGTTCAATATGAGATTTGACGACACGAATCCTACTAAAGAAAAAATCGAGTTCGTTGAGTCCATTAAGGCCGATATTGAGTGGCTGGGTGCTGACTGGGAGGACAGACTGTTCTTTGCATCCGACTATTTCGGAGAGATGTATGAAGGTGCGATAAAGCTGATTAAGAAGGGCAAGGCTTATGTATCCGACCTGTCCGCAGAGGAAATCCGTGAGTACAGGGGTACTTTTGAGACTCCCGGTAAGAATGACCCCTCCAGAGACCGCAGCATAGAAGAAAATCTGCAGATGTTTGAGGATATGAAAAATGGTAAATACGCAGATGGTGAAAAGGTGCTCCGTGCCAAGATTGATATGGCATCTCCCAACATCAACATGCGTGATCCCGTTATTTACCGTGTGGCGCATATGAGCCATCACAATACGGGAGACACCTGGTGTATTTATCCCATGTATGATTTTGCGCATCCCATCGAGGATGCCATTGAGGGTATTACCCACTCCATTTGTACGCTGGAATTTGAAGATCACCGGCCTTTGTATGACTGGGTGGTAACTGAGCTGGAGTATCCTCATCCGCCCAAGCAGATTGAGTTTGCAAAGTTGTACCTGACCAATGTGGTGACAGGTAAGAGATATATTAAAAAGCTGGTAGAGGAAGGCATCGTGGACGGCTGGGACGATCCCAGACTGGTATCTATTGCTGCACTGCGCAGACGAGGATTTACCCCTGAGTCCATTAAGCTATTTGTAGAGCTTTGCGGTGTTGCAAAGGCCAATTCTTCCGTGGAATATTCCATGCTGGAGTATTGTATCCGTGAAGATTTAAAGGCCAAAGCGCCTCGTATGATGGCCATTGTGGATCCCGTAAAGCTGATTATCGATAATTATCCCGAGGGACAGATGGAGGAATTAGAAGCTGTTAACAATCCTGAGAACGAAGCGCTGGGTACACGTAAGGTGCCTTTTGGCAGAGAGCTTTACATCGAGCGTGAGGACTTTATGGAAGAGCCTCCCAAGAAGTATTTCCGTATGTTCCCCGGTAATGAAGTACGTCTCATGAATGCATACTTCGTGAAGTGTACCGGTTGTGTAAAGGATGAAAACGGCAAGGTCATCGAAGTACATGCTACTTACGATCCCGAGACCAGAGGCGGTAACAGCAATGACGGCCGCAAGGTAAAGGGCACCATCCACTGGGTGGCAGCGGAGACTGCCATCAAAGCAGAAGTGAGATTGTATGAAAATATTATTGATGAGGAGAAGGGTGTATACAATGAAGACGGCAGTCTGAATCTGAATCCCAACTCACTCACCGTGTTAAAAGAGTGTTATCTGGAGCCTGCATTTGCCGGTGCAAAGGCTTATGACAGCTTCCAGTTTGTACGTCAGGGCTTTTTCTGCGTAGATGCAAAGGATTCCACACCTGAGCATCCCGTATTTAACAGAATCGTATCCCTGAAGAGTTCTTTTGTGTTACCTAAGACAGGAGATAATTAAAAACCTAGAAAAGTACGGGGTGATAAGATGGGATTAATGTCAGATTTGGCAGGTATGGGACTGGGTAATTTCGTTGGAACGGACATATATGCGGACAGTAAAGAGAAATCTCCGGACCATGGAACAGCGGACAATGCAGCAAACGTTCCGAAGGAAAAAGATTTTATTTTTGATAAAAGTATAGATTGCCCGGTATGCGGTAAAAAGTTTACCACTAAAATTATGAAAACAGGTAAAGCAAAGTTGGTACATGCAGATAAGGATTTGCGTCCGGTCTATGAAGGCGTGGATGCTACCAAATATGATGTGCAGATGTGTACCCATTGCGGTTATACCGCACTGAGCAGATTTTTTCCTATGGTAACAGCTGCCCAGGCTAAGTTGATTAAGGAGAATATCAGCAGTAAGGTGGTTTTGCCTGTTTTTGAAGGCGAGACCTATTCCTACGAGGATGTTATGAAGCAGTATCAGCTTGCCCTTGCCTGTGCTGTGGTAAAGCGTTCCAAAAACAGTGAGCGTGCCTATATCTGTCTGAAGAGTGCGTGGCTGATGCGTGGGCATTATGAAAGTATTCTGCATGATGCTACTGCAGATAAGGCAACCAAAGACTTGGTTCCGACATTAAAGGAGCGCGAAAAGGAATATCTGCTCAATGCTTACAACGGGTTTGTGGAAGCCAGAAAAACAGAAAGCTATCCCATGTGCGGCATGGATGAGAATACCATAGAGTATTTGGTGGCTGTACTTGCCATTGGTTTCAAGAAATATGATGTGGCAGGTCAGAGTGTGTCTGCTATATTGACCTCCCTATCTGCGAATTCCCGTATGAAGGACAAGGCCAGAGAATTAAAAGAAGAAATTCTGGAAGCATTGAAAAAGACAAAATAGATTGAGTAAACAAATCCCCGGTGGTACCGGTGCTATATGCTTGGAATCTCATGCATATAGCATCGGTACTATCGGGGATTTTGATTTGCATAACGAAAGATTAAAATTTATTTTGCAGAATATGATAACATATCATAAAGAGTATGCACATCAGGCCTACAACTGCAGCGGCAGCATATGATAGCAGGTCCTGACCTATGATTTTCAATACAATGCTGGAAACCGCCAGGATGAGAAGTACCAGATATCCTGTATACGCCCATGCTTTATTACGCAGGAAATGATTACGTTCATCCTTTTCGATAAGTTCCTGCTCCTCGCGGTAGGTTGCATTCTGACTGAGCCTGTGGAATCGCAGCAAGTTAAGGATTCCGACTACCAGAAGGCCTGAACCCACACCGTTCCAGGAAGAATCGATTTTGCCTGCAAATCCCAGACTGATCAGTACAAAACCAATAATTACATATACTACGAGCAACCAATATCTAACATTTTTTTTCATGTGTTAATCCTCCCTTTCTATTTCAGATCTTCTTCATCAAATATAAATACTTCCTCTATGGTCATATCAAAATA
>JAFXEW010000117.1 GCA_017513625.1 Lachnospiraceae bacterium
GGGATAAACACTTAAAAAAGCTGAGGGATAAGGGAGTTTCCATACGACAACTGAGCAGATTAACAGGGGTGAGTTTCAGTGTTATCAGAAAATTTTAGGAAAACCAAAAAACACACAGAACCGTCCCCTGTGCTATAAAAAGCACTTGGAATTTAGATAAAAATCAGCCATATCGATATAAGAACTTGTTGCTAGCATATGATGATGTAGGAAATATTCATTATGGATATGTTGGTAGAGTGGTATTTGATTCAAACACTCTGCTTATATTTGCAGGGTTGTATCAGATCGTAAGCAATACTAGTGATATCTCATACTATAACGCTAACTTTGATGATCCTCGAGACCAATGGGCTATTCGTGTAGGGATGAATTTGTTTGGCTAGGAGGGCTATATGAAAAAAATATATATTTTTAGTGCAGTATTGGACGGTCTTATATATGGAAATGTCCTCAATATATTGCTTGATTTCATAATTTCGCCTTATGCTCAAACCCTCTCGTTTTCTGACTGTATTTACTTAACTACTGTATGTTCAACATTGGTATCCATTGCATCTCTTTTTTTAATGTGGAAAGTAAAGAACAATAAAAGCGTTTTACTTTCCTTCCTAATTAGTTTTACTGCCTCGGTTGTGATATTTGCCTTGGGGATTGTGCTCCCGTTTAGCTTATTCAATGCAGAAAGTCATGATAATCAAGGAGGGCTTTTTATATTTATAGTGCTGAGCGTGTTTGTTTTTCTTTCATTTATATTTAAGTTGTTTTTCACTCTTTTGCTGTTTGTTAGGAATTCTAGGAGCACAGGGGAATTCTAGCGAAAGATAAGACAGTAAGACAGTCTGTCTTAAGACAGGGGACGGTTCTCTGTCTTACGATCTCACCGAGCGGCTGACCAAGTATACAGAAAGCGGTACGGATCATAGCACAGGGGACGGTTCTGTGTGTTGACACAGAAGACAGGGGACGGTTCTCTGTCTTCCGATCTCACCGAGCGGCTGACCAAGTACACAGAAAGCGGCTCGAGCCACAGCTTCTCCAAAACCTAAGTAAGACAGGGGACGGTTCTCTGTCCTGACAACCAAAGACACAACTCCGCCCCCTGTCTTTCGGTAATGCCGACTGGAAGGACCAGCTGACTGTCTTTAACGGCAGAAATTATACCTACGATGCCATTGGCAATCCCCTGTCCGACGGCAAGCGCACCTATACCTGGGAGCACGGCAGACAGCTGGCTACCCTGACCGTCCTTGGTGTGGATGGCGCAGCGGATACCACCTGGACGAATACCTATAATGCTGATGGCTTGCGTGTGAGCCGGACAGACGGCACCAAAACTTACAAATATTACTATTCCGACGGCAAGCTTATCTGCATATACCGCAACTCTACCAGATCGTTCTTCGCCTATACCCCGGACGGTCTTCCCTACTACATAACCTATGGTGGCAACTACTATGTGTACGCGCTGAACCAGCAGGGCGATGTGGTGGCAATTCTCAACACTGCCGGCGAGGCTGTGGTGGAATACACCTACGATGCTTGGGGTAACGTGCTTTCTGTCACCGGTTCGATGGCAAGCACCCTGGGTCAGTTTAACCC
>JAFXEW010000118.1 GCA_017513625.1 Lachnospiraceae bacterium
ACGCCCTGGAAGGTCTTAAACATCAGGTTAAACTGACGGATATCGGTAAAATTCTTCTTACCGCAGCTCGGACAGCAAATGCCGTGCTCTGCAATGTAATCCTGCATCTGCTCGTTACTCCAGCCGTCTACACCGCCGTCGAAGGTAATACCGTTCTCTGCAGCGTAATCCTCGATTAACTTATCTGCACGGAAACGCTCCTTACACTCCTTACAGTCCATAAGCGGATCGGAGAAACCGCCTAAATGACCGGAAGCTACCCAGGTCTGTGGATTCATCAGGATTGCACAGTCCACACCTACGTTGTACGGATTTTCCTGAACGAACTTCTTCCACCAAGCCTTCTTAACATTGTTCTTCAGCTCAACACCAAGATTACCGTAATCCCAGGTATTTGCAAGGCCGCCGTAAATCTCGGAACCCGGATATACAAAACCTCTGGACTTTGCAAGAGCGATAATCTTATCCATTGTCTTTTCCATATTACATGTCCTCCTTTTATTCTCCATGGGCACCTTTTTCCGGTTCAGGCGCATCTTTGCGCATATTCCGTGCCATGTAGGAGAGTCTCGTTTCATATCATATCACAGATTTTTAAGGATTTCAACGGTAAATCAAAAATTTCCCAATAACCTTGAACCTCCACGACATCGTCGCTACCTACATGCGGGTGACAGGGCGCTGGATGTCCGGGGGACATCCGTTTAGCGCGGACCGGAGCGAAGCGGAGACCTTGAACCCAGGTTCAAGGTCTCTGCCCGCATTAAGAAGAGGACCCTGGGCATCTTGCCCAAGGTCCTCTTCTTAATGCGGGTGACAGGACTTGAACCTGCACGGTCGCCCACCAGAACCTAAATCTGGCGTGTCTGCCAATTCCACCACACCCGCTTATTCTGTTAAAAAGTAACGAAAGCAAGGCTCCTACCGTCCTTGCTCTCCACTGAGCCACGCGGGACTCGAACCCGCGACACCTTGATTAAAAGTCAAGTGCTCTACCGCCTGAGCTAGTAGCCCATCACCGATGTATCGGTACAGACAGGTCTTATAAAAAACCGTCAGCTGGGGTAGCTGGATTCGAACCAGCGGATGCAGGGATCAAAACCCTGTGCCTTACCGCTTGGCGATACCCCAATGTAAACCCCCATACGCATGGGAGTATTTGCTTCGATAAATCCCCATGAAGCAAAAAAAGTCTGTTGCTTACGCAATAGACTTTCAAGGTGGATACAGGGATTCGAACCCTGGGCCTCCAGAGCCACAATCTGGCGCGCTAACCAGCTGCGCTATATCCACCACAGTATTGACTGCCTAAGCAGAATGTGCCAGAAGGGATTCGAACCCCCGACCCACGGCTTAGAAGGCCGTTGCTCTATCCAGCTGAGCTATGGACACATATGATATTTTGACAATATCAAAGCGGGTGATGGGAATCGAACCCACGTATCTAGCTTGGAAGGCTAGTGTTCTACCATTGAACTACACCCGCATAAAGTCGGGGTGACAGGATTCGAACCTGCGACCTCCTGGTCCCAAACCAGGCGCTCTAGCCAAGCTGAGCCACACCCCGAAGGATTTTGTTTTTGTTTGTGTCGTTTGCTTAACACAAGAGATATTTTATTACATTATGCTTGCAATGTCAACACTTTTTTTAATGTTTTTTTTCAAATTTTTGCATTTGTTCAAATTGTACACAAAACATGCACAACTTGAACTTTTCTAATACAAATAACACAATGAAAACCGGGCCTTTCCCTCTTCATCCAGCTTCATAATCATATAGGAAGGATTTCTCCCCTCTTGTCTAGGATAAGAAATACTTCCCGGATTTAAAATAATTACATTTTCATCCTCTTCAAAAAATGGTTTATGAGTATGCCCAAACATAGCAATATCAATACCACGTTCAAGTGCTGCTTTTCTGATATGGCTTGTGCCTCCATTGACATAATAATAATGTCCATGGGTAATTAATGTTTTGTAATCTCCAATCTGAATGATAAGCT
>JAFXEW010000119.1 GCA_017513625.1 Lachnospiraceae bacterium
GGTCTTGCAGGTATGGTTGGTATTTTATCTTCTGTTACAGCTATTTTCAATGCAGGCGGTCGTCTGGGCTTCTCTGCATGGGCTGATACCATGAAGGACAGAAATACTATCTACAAGATTATTTTTGTACTGTCCATCGTTTCTACCGGTCTGGTAATCCTGACTCAGGGTATCAACAACAGAGGACAGAATGTAGTACTGATGGCTTTGGTACTGATCCTGTTGTTTGTAGTAAATGCCGGTTACGGCGGTGGCTTCAGTAATGTTCCGACCTTACTTTCCGATCATTATGGTATGCAGAATATCAGTGCAATCCATGGTATTACCCTTTCTGCATGGGCATTTGCAGGCTTGACCGGTAATCAGGTTGCAACCTTGATCGTAAATAACGTAGGTACACCATTTGATGATGGACATGGCAATATGATCAATCCGGAAGGTTATCAGGCAGTACTGATCCTGACTGTGGTACTTTACATAATTGCACTTTTGATCAGTATGTTCTTAGTTTCCGGTAAGAAGAAAAAGAATGCGTAAGTACATATGTAAGAAGCATGAAATGCGGCATGACAGATTTGTTGTGCCGCTTCTTTGATAGGAGGAAGGAAAGTTTGAACCTCCTTCAGTGGTGTGGCAGATAGAATGGAACTTTGAAGCATAAATATTGTAGGTATATAATGTGAATATAAGTCAATAATCAGCGAATATCGTCTCTTTACATACCATTATGATGCGTATATAATGATATAAGAGTGTGAAGATTTAAGGAGGCAAGTTATGCTGAAATTCAAAGACGCTGTAGCCGGTTCAGGCTTTTCTATGGAAGGATATTTTGTGTGGTGTGGTTCCGTTATTAAAGAAGGGGATACTTACTACTTGTTTGCTGCACGCTGGCCAAAGGAATACAAGTTTCCGGAGGGATATTTGAATTATTCTGAAATTGTTTTGGCAACTACGAAGGATTTGGCTAAGCCATTTCAGTTTGAAAAGGTATTGATCACTAAGAGAGAGGGCGATTACTGGGATAGTGCTATGGCACATAATCCTTATATTTTCCGGACAGAGGAGGGATATGCCCTGTATTATATCGGATCTCCTGACGGTGGTGTGGAGACCAGAGCCATTGGTTTTGCTACCAGTAAGTCCTTGACAGATGGGTGGGTACGTTCCGATAAAGCCTTTGTATTGCCTCAGGACGCCAATAATCCGTGTCCGGTACAGACTCCGGAAGGCGATTGGCTGCTGTATTTCAGGGATACTAACTGTCATGTATCTGTAGCCAGAGGCAAAAGCTACAAAGGTCCTTTTGAAGTGGTGGCATATGATCTGTATCCGGAAGGCGGAGTGGAGGATATGTTTATCTACTGGAACGGACAGGAATATGTAATGATTGCCGAGGATTGTGTAGGTGCCTATACCGGTTTGGGAAAAGGTGGCCTTAAGTGTACCTCCAATGACGGCATCCACTGGCCGAAGGAGAATATTGAGCAGGCCTATGACTTCCATGTAAAATATAATGACGGAAGCGAATTGGTGTTGCAGAGAAGAGAGCGGCCGACTATTTTCTTTGACGGTGACAGGCAGTATCTTGTGACCACTGCAAAGATTAACGGAGAAAATCAGTGGAGCGGTGGCGATACCTGGAATATGATCCAGGAGATTGAAGTGGAATAAAAACGAAATATGTGCTCCTTTTTAAGGGAGCACATATTTTTTTAACCGGTGCTCATACAGTGGATTAACCTCCAGTTCCATATAGATGCCGTCTCCGCGGTATTCCTGAGCCAGAATAGTTGCTTCTTTCTGCATCAGGCTATGGAGAGCACCTTCTGTATAATGGAGCAGTACTTTTGCATGAAATAAGTTACCATAGATTTCTTTTGTGATCAACTCTGTCAGCTCACGGATA
>JAFXEW010000120.1 GCA_017513625.1 Lachnospiraceae bacterium
ATAACATGCACATATTAATTCTAAATCATCAAACTGGTGCAATAACTGCAACTGATGGTCATCCACATGTTCCTTATATTTAGCCAGTCTGGGAATTGCGATTACTTTCTTTCCTTTTTTTACAGCAGAAATGATTACCCCCGTACCTCCGTGGGTAATCACTATATCACACTGATCCATTGTTTCGGCAAACTGTTCCCTGTCCATAAACCGGACATATTCATAGTGCTGGGGCAAATAGGTACTTGCACCAATCTGAGCTATGATTTTTTCAGTGATTATATTATTTTCAACCATATCATCCAGTTTTTGTAAAAGTCGGTCAAACTGAAATTTCTGGGATCCTAATGTTACAAAAATCATCAGTAAATACCTCCTTTATAAATGGCATTAGGATACAATTTTAGCATTTCTTCCCACTGTACATAGAAACGGTCCGCAAACTTATACAATAGATTCCCTGTCAGATTCTTCGAAGACACTTTTGCAAAGGACTCCAGGTAAATTAACTTTCCGCCGAACAGCTTAACTAATAACGCCAACGGAATAATCGCCAACGCACCGGTAGTAATTATTACCTTGGGTCTCTCTTTTATCACAATTTTTAAGGATATGAAGGAATTACAAATCAGCTTGGGAATAAATAATAATTCTCTTCTGTTAATCTGCTTTACATAATAGGTCTTTATATCGGTTTTACCCATGGCATAATCGGTTTTTTCCGTAACCAGTATACTGTCATATTTCTCCATCAGAGGTTTCAACATCAACAATTGTTCTAAATGACCACCTGAAGATGCAGCAAATACAATCTTTACCTTATCCATTCTCATCCCTCTTGTCATTTGCTTTGGTAGGGAATCATTCCCAGAATTTTCTCCTTACGATACTCACACTGCGCAACACTGTACACCTTAGCAGAGAAAAACTCTTTCAAAAAGATAACCACACAGGACATAGCAAATGCTACACCGCCAAACAATGCTACTATCAAAGGAATACTTATAGATTTGGACGAAGTAATACCCATAGCACTGTCTACCACCTGCAAGGTGTTACTTCCCATCAATTCATTAATCTCATCTACAAATGCCATAGCCATGGCATTTGCAATCTCCGTAATATTCTCCGGTTGTGTGGACATTGCCACCAGAGTAAGACGATAACCATATTTTTTGGAATCGGTACTGGCACCGGATATATAAATTCTGCCCCCCGTTACCATACTTTTCAAACTCACCGCTGTAATACCGGGATTTTGTAAATATGCTGCAGCCCTTTCACAAACAGAAGTGGTTCCCAGCAAATCCGCATATGTGTTCATTACCATTACACCATCAATGGAATCATCGGAAGAACCATATACCAAACTGTATATAGCTGCACTGGAACGGTATGTTGTTTTTACTCCCACGATAGAAATAAAGATAACCGAGGCAAGCAGGCCTACCAGCGTCATTAATATCACTACCATCTTAAATTTCCACAATCTGTATAGTGCAGTTTTAATATTTTCCAAAATATCGTAATCCGCAATTTCCAATTCTTCAATCCTTACATCCATATGTATTCCTCTTATCTTTTCTTCTTCATAATCACAGCAACCATAATAAAGATAGCCAGTATCAGTCCTCCACCCAATACCAATATCATTATCTGAGTATTATCTGATTCCTGTTCCTGTAAAACATCCGAATAATTACCATCCTCGGTTGCCAGATTCTTAGGTTCAACATTTATCACTTTGCTGTCAAGTAATACAGACTGCTGACTGCCGTCTTCCATTTGGTATTTCATGTAAAAATCCAACACATACTCACCTGCACCCGGAAAACTAAAGGAAACATTCTGATTCTTGGTGGCTCCCGCCGTAATATTTCCGCCGACACTGCTTCCTAATATCTCCCCACTGGATTCTACTTGGAAAGAAACATTATTCAAACTATCCTTACCTATTACCCGATAACTAAGAGAAAAAGAAGTCATCTCGGTAGCAACCACCCGTTCAGGAACAGTAAGTTCCAATACATTAAAGGGATTGTCTGCACCGGCCGGTATCCGAAGCATGATATGATTAGTTCTCTGATCAGCAAGAATTGAAACAGAAAACTCTAACGCGTTACTTGTAATTGTCTCCCAGGTGTCATATTCAAAAGACACCTGCACACTTTGTGATGGTGCAATATCTCCTACATATTTCTGAGAAACTGTTCCGTATACGGGCGCCACCCCATAAGGATTTTCAATATCAATTAATACATTGGTAGCTGCCGTAACAGTACTGGTATTCTTTAAATTCAGTGTAAGTGTAAACTTCTCACCGGGAACAATTCTCTCTTCGTCTACGCTATAGCTTTCTAAGATAATATAGGGATTCGACACCATATCGATTCCTGTAGCGGAAACATTTAAACCACTACATAGGAATAACGCCAGTGTCATCATCATTCCCATTGTCGCCTTTATGATTCTGCTCATTTCTTCATGCCTCCCTTTTGGTCATGTTTCCATTTCTTACGATACCTACGGTACCCGTCATTTCTCTGTAACAAATTCTGCTCTCCCTTTCTGTCCACCAGATAGTAAGCATACTCTTTAGCATTCTGTTTATAAACATCCATAGGAATTTTGTTGATAATCATTCCATAATACTTTTCTTCAAAGGGTCTGATTTTGAGCTTTGCATCCTTAATCTGACGCTTAGTGGTTTCACCCAGCGCAGTTACCAAAACGATTCCATCCATATCAGGGAATAATATCTGAGCATCCGGAACTGTAGCCAAAGAAGGCACATCAAAAATGATGCAGTCAAAATTCTGCTTTACCTGCGCTATCAGTGCCCCCATTTTAGGAGAACAAAGCACTCTGGTAGGGTACTCGGAATAGGCACCGCAGGGCATATAATACAGATTCTCAATATTGGTTTCATACAATACATCCTCTACCTGTACTTCATCTGTCAATAAACAATCTGCCAAACCGGAGGATGCCTCTTCATTCAGCTTTTTGTACTTAATGGCTTTACGGACATCACAGTCAATCACCAACGTCCTTCTCTTACTTGTAGCAATGGCAATACCCAGACTGATACTGGTAGAAGTAACTCCTGCTAACGGGGAACAGCCTGTTAACACGATAGCCTGTCCTCCTTTTCCATTTTCCCACTTATTAAATAATTCCACAACCACTTCATCAATGGCTGCATTAGTTAACTGATCCTTATTCACATATAATTCCAGTACGTTTTTCGACATTTTCACACCTCTGTAATTTACAAATTGATCTATGTAACTGATTTGGAGTACTTTATCTATTTATTTTAACATATTTATTTTTTCTTTGTAACTTGCCTATTTTGCTAATGTTTTTATCTTACTTCTGCATTTTGTTAATATACTTGCATAAATACAGGGCAACCATATACCCACAGCCGTATACAACAGCCACCATCCACCGCCAATATACATAATAACCGGATATTCCGGCAATCTGGCCAGCGGAAGATTCAGTAGTATAATCATAATTATAGAAACGACTTTAAATGCCAAAAAATGAAGGCACATAATCTCTAAAGAATAACTTCCGATTTTAGCTATAACAGGAAACTTTTCTACCAATGAAGTCTGGGCGCATAAAAACAGAAACGCAATGCCAGCGCATCCCAGTACCAAGTAAAGTACTTCCTCCACAAATGTGGTTCTGGCTACTCCGATTGCAAACAGTAATGACCCTGATAGACAGATAGCGGCACACAACAAAAGCCATACCATTCTGCCCTTTTGTAATTTACTATTCCAATCATATTCCTTTGCCAGGAATCCCATATAAAAGAAGAAAATACCTTCTAATCTGAAGTTTGACAATCCTCCGGGCAGAAGTCCCGCACCGGCCACAGTAACAATCATCAAGGTTACAAATCCTAATGTACAATGTCTGTATTTGCCCTCTTTTATTCTTACAGCCGCAGAATCAGCAACAATGAATATGACAGATATCACTAATATACTACGCAGGAACCACATAGCACCACCCATGTGTTCCCTATGTCCGGTTAATATAGCTATGGCATGCTTTATATAATCTGCGGCACCATACCAACCGTCTCCGTACACATCGTTTTGTAAATATAATTTCACAAACAAATTATTGCAAATCAAGAAAAAGAAATTATACCCCACAAAAGGAATGTAATATGCTTTTATCTTACGCAAAATCCCCCATACAGGGCGTTCAGCATATTTCCGACTGTATAGGAATCCATTTACAAAGAAAAAAGCAGGCATTGCCATCTGTGTGATAAAACGCAGTAAATATATCTGATTTATTTGCCAAATATCCGGATTATTCGTAATGGCATGCTGAATTACAATAAAGATAATTGCAAACCCTTTTACTGCATCCACATATGTAATCCTTTGTTTTTCATGACATATATCTTTTGCATCCATCCGTATTATCCTTTCCCTTTCAGCCCCGGCCCTTCACTGCCATCATCAGTTCCACCGGTATGGATTTTCTGCTATGGTAACAATCTATATATCTGAATACCAAAGGCACTATATTCAACAATTTACGCTCAGCCATCAATTCAATTCTAAGTTCTGTGGCACGTATGTTTCTTTGCAACAGTGTCAGAACCTTTTTATCCAATCCTTTATGTTCTGCAAAAGCCAGTGTCTGCTTATGGCTCACAAGCAGTTCTTCAAAAAACTTAATGCGTTTGGATAAATCCCGCATTTTTCTTTTAGAAACATTTCCGGCATGCATTCGTCTAAGGAGCGTCTTAGCATGAAGTACATAACAACCATCCATACACAGTGCAAGCTTCCATACATACTCATCATGTGCCCAGCCTTCCACCCAAAAAGCGAGTGTTTCATTAAAAAACTCCCTGCGCACACACATGGTACAGCCTTCACTTCCGATAAAAACGGTAGACGGTTTAATCACGAAGTGCTCCAGACTACCATCACCAACAAAACTTTTTAAAACCTTTTCACTAATCTGAGGAGCATCCTTATCACAACTAAAAGGCTCAAACTCTGACCCAAGCATCATGATTTTATCGTTGACTTCCATAACAGAAACCATTCGCTCCACTCTGTCTTCCAGCCAAATATCATCCTGATCGCAGAAAAAAATATATTCACCTGTTGTATCTTTAACGGATGCCATAAAATTCCCGGCATATCCCAAATTCTTTTCGTTAGGCACTATTTTCCAGTTTTGGTCTAATCCATAACTACGAATGTATTCACGGACCATACTAACCGTATTATCCGTTGAACAATCATCGTGAATTATAACTTCGTCAACCTGTCTGGTTTGCTTTCTGATAGAATCCAACTGCTCTATCAGATACTTTTCACCGTTATAAGTAGCCATCGCAACTGATATTTTCATATTAATAGCCATGCCCTTTCCATAGCCTGCGAACTTTGGGCCGCAGGCACAAATTCCCGTGTAAATAATTTATTTTCCACACAGCACCTGATGCTTATACCTTAGATACAAACCTTAAGAAAAAGCATACCACATCTATATTCCAAGGTCTTATCATTTTCATATACAGACTTTTAAAGCCTTTATTCATATAAGGATTATTTCTATAGTCGTTGAAATGCTCTCTCATCATCCGATTGGTTTCTCTAAGAAATTGTTTTCTGAGAATCTTATCTTTCACTTTGGAAATCCGCTCCAATGAACTGCATAACAGAATTTTTACACAAAAGTACTCCAGCTCCTGCTTATATTTTTCCTTATATCCTCTTTCTTCATAAAACTGCAAAATATCTTTGAGGACCACAAAAATATCTCCTACTTTTTTGCTCTTATTTATGCTCATGGTGGAACTGCCACGTAAAATGTGTGTCACAAAAGCATCTTCTATGAATGCTGTCTTGGACAAAAGTGGAATCTGCTTTAAAAAGAAGGCAGTATCCTCATAAATCACACCTTCTGTAAACCATGAACTGCTGTCTTCAAGCACAGTTTTTTTATATAGTTTGTTCCAAGGCGAAACCAACGGGTCGATAAACATATCCTTTAGGGTATTATGATCTCTTACATTTCCGTAAGTAGCCAGTTCCTCTTCCCTGTCATCAATACTCTTTACATAACGGTAGCGGCACTCGGCATAATCTGCATTGGCTTCTACTGCCTTGTTATACATCGTTTCATACATATGTACATCCACATAATCGTCCGAATCCATAAAGCCTATGTATTCACCACGGCACTCCTGAATACCAATATTACGTGCGATACCCTGTCCTCCGTTTTCTTTGTGAATCACACGTACTTTATCGGGATATTTCTCTCTGTATTCCTCCATGATAGCGCCCGAATCATCGGTAGAGCCATCATCAATCAATACAATCTCCAAATCCTGAAGGGTTTGATAAATCAGGGAATCCAAACATTTTCTCAAATAGGCTTCTGTATTGTATACAGGTACAATCACACTGACTTTCATACGTTAATCTCCGTTTTATTCCAAAGCTTCTTAGTGATACACATCGCCGCCGGTCCAGTTCACAAAGCGAATCTGCTTCTCTGCACCCGCACATTTATCATAGCAAATAACCCATCCGGGATTTACCGCATCGGGAACCACTTCTACATCAATAGATAATTCATTGAAATAGGGAGCCCTGCCATGACTGCTTCTGTAATTCTGCTCCTGCGTTTTTTTGCAAGGAAGATAAAATTCCTGACGCCCGCCTTCAGTCTCTACTACCAGATGGCGATCCCGGTCTGTATTATTGGTTGTACTCAAATGCACCTTACCGGCACCGTCTTTCCATACGGAGGCCACAAATATGGTGTCTGCATCCCTCACTCTGTCAAAGGTCACTCCTCCGGCTACACTGGGATAAATATTTCCGAATTTTCTACTGTTACCAATTACAACATTAGAAAATTTAACATTCTGCAAGGACCAACCTTTATTTTTTTCCCATGCATATATGCTGTATCCACCACCGCTGATTATGCAATTCTCAAAAGATATATTTTTAGCATTGCTGTATTCCAACTGAACCATAAAGCACGCATTAATATGATTATTTCTTCCGCCATCTATGATAGGAATCTCTACACGACAATTATGAAAAGAAATATTTTCTGCATCAATTCCTTCCTTACCATATATCTGTATGGCATCCGAATGTGTGCCGGACGGATTATCATGGTCAAAATTTGAAAAATAAGAATTATACACATGCACATCACTAAAAGGGTTCATACCGTCTGTAACGCTACCCCCGAATGAACAATTGTAAAAAGTACTATTGCTACCATAAAATCTGATAAATGAACAACTTTTGAAAATAACAGAGGTTAAATCCCTTCCTACCGTTGTATTTGCTTCGTCGAACTTACAATTCTCAAAGGTAAACCTCTTCGCTGTCTGAGGCGAATGTCTGATAGCAAACTTCTTGCCGGAAAAATCCACATTCCGAATAACCACATCATCTGCTATACTCTGATTTCTGTACTGCAAATCAATCACTACCGTATTACCGTTGTCACCCATGGAATATTCCACTCCATCTACTACCATGGCCTCATTAATCTTCATCAGACTGCCCACATTCTTACAACCTGTATTGAACTTATCGGGGATTACACGTTGATCGTACTCTCCCTGTCTTACCAGTTCTTTCTGGGGTGCTTCGGATGGTATACTCACTTCCGGTGTTGTTTCCGGAACGGATGGCTCTACACTTGGTTTGTTCTCAGGTGTGGTGCCGGGTTTTACATCAGGTTTACTTTCAAGTGTCGTATTGGTTTTCGTGCCGGATGCACTTTCAGGTGTTTTGTCGGGCTGCACACTTGAACTGTTCCCTTTTTCCGGTGTTTTTGATGGACTTATCGTTTCAGATGCTGTTGCTTCTTCTAATATATCTTTTCCTATAGTTTGCCTATTTTCATCCGATTGTGTGGATTCCGCTGCTCCGAAAATCTCTTCATCCAACATTGGCACATTACTTTCATCATTCCATACCACCAACTGTTCATCGGAGAGATTGTTATTCCATTCTATATTTGAAATTTGCCCTTCTTCTCTAAGCACAAAATTTCTTGTCTGTGAATCAGAAGAAGCTTTCTGCTCTATAAGTCCACTGTTAAGCAACACTCCATAAGCAAATATAACAAGCAGAACAAGCAACAAAAATTTTCTTTTTTTCATCCTTCACCTCAAAAAGAGTATATTTATCTTATTATAATCTTTTAATTGACCTAATGCAACAAATATAACACTTTCGTAAACAACAAGGCCCCGGTTCCCCGGAGCCTTGCATCATATTATTCTTCAATTTCAGACATATTCATATCTGCTTCAACGATATCGTCAATGGTTACATTGATTTCATCGCCCAGTTCGTCCACACTGTCCAGAAGCTCCTCCACACCTACGATTTCATTCATAATGTCGGTGCTCAGTCTGGTGTTACGATATCTCTTCATACCGGTTCCTGCAGGAATCAGCTTACCGATGATAACGTTTTCCTTCAGACCTACCAAAGGATCAATCTTGCCCTTGATAGCTGCATCTGTAAGAACCTTGGTGGTTTCCTGGAAGGATGCTGCTGACAGGAACGAGTTGGTTGCCAGTGCTGCCTTGGTAATACCAAGCATTACCTGCTTACCTTCTGCAGGCTGCTTGCCTTCTGCAATCAGTTCTTCGTTCAGATCTTCGTATTCCAGAACATCTACCAAAGTACCGGGCAGGAATCCGGAATCACCGTGATTCTCGATACGGATCTTTTTCAGCATCTGACGAACAATCACTTCGATATGTTTGTCAGCTATGTCTACACCCTGCAGACGATATACACGCTGTACTTCACGGAGCATATAATCCTGTACTGCACGGATACCTTTAATCTTTAACAAATCGTGAGGATTTACACTACCTTCGGTCAGTTCATCACCGGCCTCCAGCATCTGTCCGTCCACTACCTTTACACGGGAACCGTAAGGAATCAGATATGCCTTGGATTCACCTGTTTCAGCATTGGACACTACTACTTCACGTTTCTTCTTGGTTTCACGAATCTCAGCCTTACCGCCAAACTCTGCGATAATTGCCAGACCCTTAGGCTTTCTTGCCTCAAAAAGTTCCTCTACACGGGGAAGACCCTGTGTAATATCGTCACCCGCAACACCACCGGTATGGAATGTTCTCATGGTCAGCTGTGTACCGGGTTCACCGATGGACTGTGCTGCAATAATACCTACTGCCTCACCTACCTGTACGGCTTCACCTGTTGCCATGTTGGCACCGTAACACTTCGCACAGATACCGATGTGGGAACGGCAAGTTAAAATTGTACGGATTTTAACCTCTTCAATGGGTTCTCCATCCTTATTTACACCCACGCTGAGAATCTTTGCTGCTCTACTGGGAGTAATCATATGATTGTGCTTAACAATCATATTGCCGTCTCTATCAAAGATGTCTTCACAGGTATAACGGCCTGTAATTCTATCCTTTAAGCTTTCAATGGTTTCCTTGCCATCCATGAATGCTTTAACCTTCATACCGGGGATTTCATTTCTGGATGTAGCACAGTCAACTTCACGGATAATCAGTTCCTGGGATACGTCAACCATACGTCTGGTCAGGTAACCGGAGTCAGCTGTACGAAGCGCAGTATCGGACAGACCCTTACGTGCACCGTGCGCAGACATAAAGTACTCCAATACGTCCAGACCTTCACGGAAGTTAGACTTAATAGGCAACTCGATGGTTCTACCGGTTGTATCAGCCATCAGACCACGCATACCTGCCAACTGTTTAATCTGCTGGTTGGAACCACGCGCACCGGAGTCAGCCATCATAAAGATGTTGTTGTACTTATCCAGGCCTGCAAGCAGCACTTCTGTCAATTCCTTATCGGTTTCGTTCCAGGTTTCTACAACTGCACGATATCTTTCTTCCTCGGTGATCAGACCACGTCTGTAGTTAGCCGCAATCTTATCTACAGTAGCCTGTGCTGCTGCCAGCATCTCGGGCTTCTTTGCAGGAACGGTCATATCGGAAATGGATACGGTCATCGCTGCTCTGGTAGAATACTTGTAACCGATAGCCTTTACGTCATCCAGAACCTCAGCAGTCTTGGATGCGCCGTGGGTATTGATTACCTTTTCCAGAATCTGCTTAAGTCCCTTCTTACCTACGTGGAAGTCAACTTCCAGTTTCAGAAGGTTCTCAGGAATGCTTCTGTCTACAAATCCCAAGTCCTGAGGGAGAATTTCATTGAAAATGAAACGTCCCAGAGTAGATTCAATATTGCCATACACAGTCTCACCATCTGCATTTACCTTGGTCATACGAACGGTAATTCTGCTGTGCAGGGTAATTACTTTATTTTCATACGCTAAAATAGCTTCGTTAACACTCTTGAAGAACTTGCCTTCACCTTCTGCACCGGGACGCTCCTGGGTCAGATAGTAGATACCGAGTACCATATCCTGTGAAGGAACGGCAACGGGACCACCGTCGGAAGGTTTCAAAAGGTTATTAGGTGATAAGAGCAGGAAACGGCACTCTGCCTGTGCCTCTACAGACAAAGGAAGATGCACAGCCATCTGGTCACCGTCGAAGTCCGCGTTAAATGCGGTACATACCAGGGGATGCAGCTTAATTGCCTTACCCTCTACCAGAATAGGCTCAAATGCCTGGATACCGAGTCTGTGCAGTGTCGGAGCACGGTTCAGCATAACAGGATGTTCTTTGATTACCTCTTCCAGTACATCCCATACCTGGCCATCCAGTCTTTCTACCAGTTTCTTTGCATTCTTAATATTCTGGCTTATTCCCTTTGCCACCAGCTCCTTCATTACGAAGGGCTTGAACAATTCGATTGCCATCTCCTTAGGCAAACCGCACTGATAAATCTTAAGTTCGGGGCCTACTACGATAACAGAACGTCCGGAATAGTCAACACGCTTACCCAGCAGGTTCTGACGGAAACGACCACCCTTACCCTTTAACATATCGGACAAGGACTTCAGAGGACGGTTACCGGGGCCGGTAACAGGTCTGCCTCTTCTGCCGTTATCAATCAGAGCATCTACTGCTTCCTGGAGCATTCTCTTTTCATTGCGTACAATGATATCAGGTGCACCCAGCTTCAGCAGTCTGCCCAGACGGTTATTTCTGTTAATAATTCTTCTATACAGGTCATTCAAATCGGAGGTCGCAAATCTGCCGCCGTCCAACTGAACCATAGGACGTAAATCGGGAGGAATTACGGGAATTACATCCATGATCATCCATTCAGGCTTGTTGCCTGAACCACGGAAAGCTTCTACTGCTTCCAGTCTCTTGATGATACGTGCGCGCTTCTGTCCTGAAGATTCATTCAAACCAATCTTCAATTCTTCAGCTTCCTTCTCCAGGTCAATTGCCTGTAATAATTCCTTCACTGCTTCCGCACCCATACCGGCACGGAACTTGTTACCCCAGGTCTCTCTTGCATCCTGATATTCCTTCTCGGACAATACCTGCTTGTATTCCAGATTGGTCTCGCCGGCATCCAATACGATATAGGAAGCAAAATACAGTACTTTCTCCAGTACTCTGGGAGAAATATCCAGAATCAGACCCATACGGCTGGGGATTCCTTTAAAATACCAGATATGGGACACGGGAGCAGCAAGCTCAATGTGACCCATACGCTCTCTACGAACGCTTGCTTTGGTAACTTCTACACCACAACGGTCGCAGACAACGCCTTTATGTCTGATTTTCTTATATTTACCACAATGACATTCCCAGTCCTTACTGGGTCCGAAAATCTTTTCACAGAACAGACCTTCTCTTTCAGGCTTTAAGGTTCTGTAGTTGATGGTTTCAGGCTTGGTTACTTCGCCGTGGCTCCATTCATGGATTTTATCAGGTGAAGCTAAACCAATCTTGATGGCATCAAATGTCATAGGCTGATAGGTTGTTTCATTCTTTGTTTCTGACATTAATGGCACTCCCTTTCTTTTATTCTATAATTAGAATTCCTCGTCTTCGCTATCATAACTGTCTTCAAACTCATCATAGGAATCATCCATATCCTCAGAAGTTACGAATTCACCACTTTCCTCATCGTACTCCTGTGCCTGATAACCCATAGCGCCCAAAGAGTTATTGTCGTAATCGTCCTGATACTTACGATCACCTTCCATCTCATGACGATAATCGGTGTCACCGTAATCGATGGTTTCCATAATCTCTACTTCGGTCTGATCCTCGCGAAGAACTCTTACATCCAGACCAAGTGCCTGTAATTCTTTCAACAATACCTTGAAGGACTCGGGAATACCGGAATCAGGGATATTGTCACCCTTGATAATCGCTTCATAGGTCTTAACACGTCCTACAACGTCATCGGACTTCACAGTCAGAATCTCCTGCAGGGTATAGGATGCACCATACGCCTCAAGAGCCCAAACTTCCATTTCTCCGAAACGCTGTCCGCCGAACTGTGCCTTACCGCCCAGAGGCTGCTGGGTAACCAGGGAGTACGGTCCGGTAGAACGTGCATGGATCTTATCGTCTACCAGGTGGTGCAGTTTCAGATAATGCATGTGTCCGATGGTAACAGGGCTGTCAAAGTACTCACCGGTTCTACCGTCACGCAGACGCACCTTACCGTCACGTGAAATGGGAACACCCTTCCAAAGCTCTCTGTGGTCTCTGTTTTCGGACAAATATTCCATAACTTCAGGCAGTAATTCAGCCTTATGTTTTGCTTCAAATTCTTCCCAGGACAGATTTACATAATCATTTGCCAGATCCAGGGTATCCATGATATCCTGCTCGTTTGCTCCGTCAAATACGGGAGTTGCAACATTGAAGCCCAGCGCCTTTGCAGCCAGGGACAAGTGAATCTCCAATACCTGTCCGATATTCATACGGGAAGGTACGCCCAGAGGATTCAATACGATATCCAGAGGACGTCCGTTAGGCAGATAAGGCATATCTTCTACCGGTAATACGCGGGAAACAACACCCTTGTTACCATGACGACCAGCCATCTTGTCACCTACGGAAATCTTTCTCTTCTGAGCAATATAAATACGTACGCACATATTTACGCCGGGAGAAAGTTCATCACTGTTCTCTCTGGTAAATACCTTTGCATCCACTACAATACCATATTCGCCGTGAGGCACCTTCAGGGAAGTATCTCTTACTTCACGGGCCTTTTCGCCGAAGATTGCACGAAGCAGTCTCTCTTCTGCAGTCAGCTCGGTCTCACCCTTAGGAGTCACCTTACCTACCAGAATGTCACCTGCACGTACTTCAGCACCGATACGGATAATACCTCTGTCATCCAGATCCTTCAGGGCATCATCACCTACACCGGGTACATCACGAGTGATTTCTTCAGGTCCCAGCTTGGTGTCACGTGCTTCTACTTCATACTCTTCAATATGAACGGAAGTATATACATCTTCCTGTACTAATTTTTCACTTAATAATACCGCGTCCTCGTAGTTGTAACCTTCCCAGGTCATGAAACCGATCAGAGGGTTCTTACCCAGTGCCAGCTCACCCATGGAAGTGGAAGGACCGTCAGCGATAACCTGTCCCTGAGCCACATGCTCACCCTTAACCACGATGGGCTTCTGGTTGTAGCAGTTGGACTGGTTACTTCTGGAGAACTTAGTCAGACGGTATTCAATCTTTTCACCGTCGTCCGCTGTCATTCTCACTAAATTAGAAGATACATAATCAATGGTACCGCTCTTTCTTGCAACTACACAAACACCGGAGTCAACTGCGGTCTTAGGTTCCATACCCGTACCGACTACAGGTGCCTGGGTGGTCAAAAGAGGTACTGCCTGACGCTGCATGTTGGAACCCATCAGCGCACGGTTCGCATCGTCGTTCTCCAGGAAGGGAATCAATGCGGTAGCAACGGAGAATACCATCTTAGGAGATACATCCATGTATTCAAATGCTGTTCTGGGATATTCCTGGGTTTCTTCACGGTAACGGCCGGATACAGTCTTTCTGATGAAATGGCCTTCCTCATCCAGAGCTTCGTTTGCCTGAGCCACATGGTAATTATCCTCTTCGTCAGCAGTCATATATACTACTTCCTCGGTAACACGGGGATTCATAGGGTCGGACTTGTCAATCTTACGATAAGGAGCCTCTACGAAACCGTATTCGTTAATTCTTGCATAGCTTGCCAGAGAGTTAATCAGACCGATGTTGGGACCTTCGGGAGTCTCGATAGGACACATTCTTCCGTAGTGTGAATAGTGTACGTCTCGAACCTCGAATCCGGCACGGTCTCTGGACAAACCACCGGGACCCAATGCAGACAAACGTCTCTTGTGGGTCAACTCACCCAGAGGGTTATTCTGATCCATGAACTGGGACAGCTGGGAAGAACCGAAGAACTCCTTCACTGCTGCAGTCACGGGCTTAATGTTAATCAGGGACTGGGGAGAAATCTCCTCAGTATCATGTGTAGTCATACGCTCTCTGACTACTCTTTCCATTCTGGACAGACCGATACGGTACTGATTCTGTAACAATTCACCTACCGCACGGATACGTCTGTTGCCCAAATGGTCGATATCGTCATCATTTCCAAGGCCGTATTCCAGATGCATATTGTAGTTGATGGAAGCAATGATATCTTCCTTGGTAATATGCTTAGGAATCAGCTCGTATACATTCTTCTTAATTGCTTCAGCCAGCTCTTCGGGATTCTCGGAATACTCCTCAAGAATCTTTGCCAGCACAGGATAGTAAACCAATTCGGTAATGCCCAGTTCTCTGGGATTGCAATCCACGAAATTGGTAATGTCTACCATCATATTGGAAAGAACCTTTACATTTCTCTCTTCAGTCTGTACATATACATAAGGAACTGCAGCATTCTGAATGGAATCAGCCAGTTCGGGAGTAATCTTATCTCCTGCATTTGCAAGAATCTCACCGGTTACGGGGCTCACAACATCTGCCGCCAGAATCTGATGTCTTACGCGGTTTCTGAAAGCCAGTTTCTTATTAAATTTATATCTGCCCACCTTGGCTAAATCATATCTTCTGGGGTCGAAGAACATAGCATTAATCAGACTCTCTGCACTCTCTACGCTAAGAGGCTCACCGGGACGGATTTTTTTGTACAACTCTAACAGACCCTCCTGATAATTCTCAGCAGTGTCCTTACTAAAGCTTGCTTCAATCTTCGGTTCGTCACCGAACAGTTCACGAATTTCTTCGTTAGTACCGATACCAAGAGCACGAATCAGTACGGTAATGGGAACCTTACGGGTTCTGTCCACACGTACATAGAAAACATCATTGGAATCGGTCTCATATTCTAACCATGCACCACGATTGGGGATAACGGTACAGGAGAACAATTCCTTACCCACCTTGTCGTGACCGATAGCATAATAGATACCGGGAGAACGCACTAACTGGCTAACGATTACACGCTCTGCACCATTGATTACGAATGTACCGGTCTCTGTCATAAGGGGAAGATCACCCATGAAAATCTCATGTTCACTGATTTCTTCCTTTTCCTTATTGTACAAACGTACCTTTACCTTTAAAGGCGCTGCATAGGTGGCGTCTCTTTCTTTGCATTCTTCGATGGAATATTTAACATCATCCGTGCAAAGCTCAAAGTCCACAAATTCCAGACTTAATGAGCCGCTGTAGTCAGCAATCGGAGAGATGTCGTCGAAAACTTCTTTTAAGCCTTCGGCCAAAAACCACTGATAAGAGTCCTTCTGTACTTCTATCAGATTGGGCATCTCTAAAACTTCTTTTTGTCTTGAATAACTCATACGCATAACCTTGTTATCGGCAATCGGACGTATTCTGTTCTTTTCCATTGACATTTCACCCCGTTCTTTCTGATTTAAGCCTATTTTGTGTCAGTAATATCATAAGTAAATCGAATCCATTACTTTTTTGCACGAAAAATAAGCATAGCACCGCATAATAGTGCACTATCCATAATATCACAAGAAAGGAATAGGGTCAAGGAAAAATTTTGAAATGTTTTAGAAAATTAAAAAAACTCAGAAAGTGAAGAAAATTTACCGCACCGGTAGCATTACCGGCACGGTAAACCATATCAGAAGGTATTATCTTTCGTATTAAAACCCATTGTTTTATCGCTTATAAGGACTCTCATAATAGCTACGGTTCTTTTCATGCCATTTGCCGAACTTCTCAAAAACAGAATCCTCCGTCACTTCTTTCAGACACTCTATTTCCAAATCAATGCTGATTGGCATATAAACATTTCCATTGCGGCTGTTTACCAAATCCAGGAATCTATGGAATACATCCTCGCCGTATTCTTCATGAAGAAAATGCATGAAACGGAAGCCATAATCAGATTCTTTGTTTACCACATCATACTCTGACCGGTACAACTTTTCGGCCTTAGATGCGGGAATCGCCTCCCGCAAACACATATAGTGCGAGTAATCTTTGTAAAAATCCATATCAAACTGGTCCAAGCTGTTCATTACCCGCTCGGCCATATAATAGCCATATCCGCGGGCCGCCTTGGTACTCAACCATGCACCGTTTCTGGACTGGGCCAACAGACACAAATCATATACAATCGTACCTGCCGTATATTTGTCAAAATCCATCACAGTAGGGTCAATTACCATATAACTGTTTCCGGTCAAACCGGAGTATACTCCCTGATGGGAAATGTAAATAGCAAGCTTCTCGTGATACGGGTCAATTCCTTCAAATGCGCCTTCTGCAAAATATAACTCCCGAAGTCCAGTTTCCTTGACGTTACTGTATTCGTTCTCCGCATCCAATCTGTAACCGGTCTGCTTTTCCACTTCTGCCATGACGATTTCAAGATTCTTTATAAAATCTCCCTTTACTCTTACTCGTTTATCAAAGTATACGATGTAATCGTCGCCTTCATAATACTCGTACTTCTCCGTCAGTATTTCATCTTCCGGATTTCCGCTGAGTTGCAATGCAGGAGGCATCTGGGAGCGGTCTGTTACCCTAACATAAAAACCGCCTTCACCGTCCGGGGTAAATATAACAGGATAACCACTGTATTCCTCCGCATGCAAATCGCTGCGTCCGTCATCTCCAAGCATAACCCGTTCCTTATAGTCCTTATCATCAACAGTAACTATATATTCAATACCGTATCCGGCAAATTCATCATGATCAAACCTTTCTATCATGGTTATATAAAGAAGCACACCTTTTTCAAAAGTGATTACCGTACCCTTAGTTGCTTTTACATCCTTACCAAACTCAAATGTAGCAACCTCGTAAGAAGCACTAAGCTTACAATCAACATCCTGATTATCAATCCCTATTTTAAAAGGCACTTCTATATTTTTATGTACAAAAGCCAGGGCACTTTCACTGCAAACAAACAGTGCTGCACATACCAGGCAAAGCATTGCTGCACCGGTTCCGCTTCCGCGACCGTTCTTACGTACAAGCAGAATAAGCAGTACAATAATAACCGCTGCAAAAAAAGAAACAGCAACCCAAATCGCCTTACTATCCTTTGCATTCTCCTCATCCGTATCCGCCTTTTCACCGAAAACATCCCAAATGCTCTCTCGATTCACACGCATTTTTAAGGTCACTTCCTTGCTTTGGCCTGCAGCAAGATCACCAATTTCACCTTCTATGGAATTCTGACAAAGCAAAGTATCGGGGGCGAAAGATTCAATCCGTACCTCCTGCAACTCATAAGCCCCTATATTCGTAACTTTTACATTCAGTTCAAACACTTCTCCTGCCGAGTACGAATCCCCTTCTGTATACAATTCTATTTTCAGGCATTCATCACCACCGCTCACATGAGTTGCCGCCAGACAATCCTGTGAAAGTCCTATGGTAAGCAGTGTAATCATTAACAGCATTTGTACTATTTTTTTCATAATATCTTTCCTTCACTTGTATAATGTATTTCAAGAACAATTCAGATTGTACTAGATAAGCGGACAACTGTAAACCGTTTTTAGGGCTTTTTTAAGAGACCTTAAAAGATTCTTAAAGTTTGGCTGCGCGATTTGATTTCATGCGACACTCGTCATGTATCCATGCGACACTCGTCATGTATCCATGCGACACTCGTCATGTATCCATGCGACACTCGTCATGTATCCATGCGACACTCGTCATGTATCCATGCGACACTCGTC
>JAFXEW010000121.1 GCA_017513625.1 Lachnospiraceae bacterium
AAGACCTCCCTGTGTAAGGCGATTTTGGGTATGAATAAGCTGGTAGAGGGCGATGTGAAGCATTTTTCTATCCGTCCCCAGATGATATTCCAGGACCCGTACAGCAGTCTGAATCCGGCCAAGACCATTGGATGGTTGTTGCAGGAGCCTTTACGTGCGGCAGGCAGACTGGATCCTTCCCTGAAGATGACGGAGGCAGACAGAAGAGCGGCAGCTTTTGATATGCTGAACAAAATCGGCATGGACGAAAAGTATTTCCACAGATGGCCCAGCCAGCTGTCCGGCGGACAGCGCCAGAGAATCAGTATCGGTCAGGCACTGATTACCCGTCCGGGACTGGTCATTGCAGATGAGCCGGTGTCTGCACTGGATGTAACCATTCAGGCTCAGATAATGGAACTGATGCAAAAACTTCAGGAAGAATTGAAGCTGTCCTATCTCTTCATTTCCCACGATATTAACGTAATATATAAAATGAGTGACCGCATTATGGTTATGAAGGACGGCAGGATAGTGGAAATCGGCCACAAGGACGAACTGTTTTACCATCCCAAGGAAGAATATACTAAACTATTATTAAAGGAATCCTGAGAAGGCCGTGTCATTAATTGGGAGCCCGCCTTGTTTCTTATTCGGCAGCCAAGTCACCGGTCCCGGCTTTGTTCGTAGGGAAAGTATACCGGCCATTGTTTTAGAAGCAAATGCAAGAATTTCTTAATGTGCAGGGCTTTGGAATCGGGTCCCTGTTTTTATGGTCTTGAACAAAAAAGTGCCCTGTCCGCGGTAGACGGAAGACGGAGTTTTAACTCTAGATTCCGTCGACTGCGAACAGGGTGCTTATTTTGTCCCAGCTCATAAAAACAGGAACTAATCATAAATTCCAAAGCCGCACATTTAGTAATTTCGCATTTGCTTCCCACAATGGCCGGTGTACTTACCCTACGGGCAAAGCCGTGGCCGGTGTACTTGGCTGCCGGATAAGGAACAAGGCGGGTCTTAACTTAATCACATTGCTGAGAGGAGTCCTTTTGTCATGGTCCGGTTCTTGTGGTAAAATAATAGGAGATGTGAGAAGTACAGAATTAGGAGGCGCCTATGAAGATTTTATTTATTAATCTGCCATATTACGGCCATTTTGTGCCTACTGTGGGCCTGGTGCGTGAGCTGTTGCAGCGGGGGTGCGAAGTAGCGTATCTGATGCCCTTTGGCTGGGAGGAAAAAGTGGCAGAAAGCGGCGCAATGTTTTACGGATATGCTGACCACTGGCAGTTGTCGGAGCAAATGAAAAATGCCCTGGCAGTGGCTGAACGTATGGTGGCAGATTATGATTTGATTGTTTATGAGCAGTTTTTCTTTTTGGGAAAGCATCTGGCGGAGAAATATCAAAAGCCGGCGGTACGGATTTTTACGGCGCCGGTTACCAATGAAAAACTGATGAAGGAATATATTGTGACCAAGGGTCCTTTGTCTGTCTTCCGGTACAAATGGGTTGCCCGGGCTTTCACCAAGGATATTGCAGGAGATATGCCGCTGAAAACGGATAACTGGTTGGATGAGATTGTGCAGAATCCGCCGGATTTGAATCTGGTATATACTTTGCGGGAATATCAGCCCTATGCAGAGGAATTCCCGGAGGAGAAGTATAAGTTCCTGGGACCGTCTGTGTATGAAAGGGAAGGAGCAGACCCGGAGTATATGAAAGCCGAAAGACCGCTGATATATATTTCCCTGGGAACGGTGGTCAGGGGAAATATACGCTTTTATCAAAGTTGTATAGAAGCCTTCCGCGAGGAAAATGCAGATGTGGTGATTTCCGTTGGAGCGCAATGTCCCATAAGGAAACTGAAAAATATACCGCCCCATATCAGGGTCAGACAGTGGGTTCCCCAGACGCAGGTTTTGGAGGCGGCGGACGTATTTGTGACCCACGGCGGTATGAACAGTGTTTCCGAAGCGTTGGTGGCAGGGGTGCCCATGGTGGTGATTCCGTTTACTTCGGACCAACCGGTGAATGCGAAGTGCATAGAAAGATTGGGAGTGGGTAAGATTCTGGAATACGACAGACTGAGTAAGGATGGTTTGAGAGAAAAAGTGCATGAAGTAATGAAGGATGCACAAATAAAAAAACACCTGGCCCATGTACAGGAGCTGATTATGGAAGCGCCCGGTAACAAGGGTGGTGCTGAGATGATTTTGGAGTATATGAAAAGCTATAATAATATTTGTAATGAATGAGAGCAGACAGTGGGGCAGGCTTAGGATTCAGAGGTTTCGGCAGCTTTCCGCTCCAGCTTCTCCTGTTTATTACGTTCGCGGAGATGAATGAAAAAATCTTTCAGCATATCACTGCATTCCTGCTCCAGAATGCCGCGGGTCACTTCAACCTGATGGTTAAATTCAGGCATCTCCAGAATGTTCAGAATGGAGCCTGCGCAGCCGGCCTTGGGGTTCATGCAGCCCATAACTACCTGGGGGATGCGGGCCTGAACAATGGCACCAGCACACATCTGGCAGGGCTCCAGAGTTACATACAGGGTGCATTCCTCCAGGCGCCAGTCACCGATTTTTTTGCTGGCTCGGTTGATGGCGGTTATTTCTGCGTGGGCCAGGGTGTTTTTGTCCGTATTACGACGGTTATAGCCTTTACCAATAATTTCGCCCTGATATACGATGACGCAGCCGATGGGTACTTCGCCCAGACGGTAGGCTTTGCGGGCCTGCTTCAGGGCCTCTTTCATATATTTTTCCTGTATGGTGGATATGGAAGGTCTGCTTTTGCTTTCTGTCATGGGTAAATCCTTTCGGGGACATGGTGTGTCCGGTTGTAATAAAGGGCATATGGAGCAGGAAAATAAAAATGCTGTATATGCCGGTTACTTCTGTCTTTAAGTATAGTCAAAGGAGACATTTTCGTCAAAGGATTTTACAGGTTTCTTCGAACAAAGGTAGGAGAAATTAATCCGGGCTGTTGAGTGGAAAGAATGGCTCTTGTTTTTCATATAAAACCGTGGTAGAATATGTGGCACTACCAGAATTTGAGACAGAAAGGGTGATGGCATGTTAATCTGTGGATGGAACAAAACTACATTATTGGATTATCCGGAGCATGTGGCAGCTACCCTGTTTACAGGGGGCTGTAATTTCAGATGCCCTTTTTGTCACAACAGAGATTTGGTGACAGGACAGGCGGCAGGTAATGAGATTAAGGAAGAGCAGGTGTGGCGTTTCCTGGAAAAAAGAAAGGGTATCCTGCAGGGAGTGTGCATCACCGGAGGTGAGCCTACGCTGCAGCCGGATCTGCCGGAGTTTATAGCAGGGATAAAGAAGCTGGGATATAAGGTAAAGCTGGACACTAACGGTTACCGTCCGGAGGTGTTAAAGGGTCTTTTGGAAAAGGGACTCCCGGACTATGTGGCCATGGATATCAAGGCATCCGAAAAAAACTATGCCCGGGTGGCGGGGCTGGACCGTGAAGGCTGTCATTTTGATATCGTGCCCATAAAAGAGAGCGTAGAAATACTGAAAAGGGGAACCATCCCCTATGAATTCCGTACCACGGTGGTAAAGGGGTTGCATACCACTGAGGAATTTGAGGACATCGGAAAGTGGCTGCAGGGAGCCCGGGCCTATTATCTGCAGGCTTATCGGGAAAATGAGAATGTGCTTTGTCCGGGATTCGACACCTTTGCACCGGAAGAAATGGAAGAGATGAGAAGGATTGTGTCCGGATATGTGCGGTATGCGGCGCTCCGCGGTGTGGAGTGACGCGGCATGTAAAGAGAGAGATGCTCTGCAGCGGGACTAAATGTTTATATGAAGAGTGGGGAGTTTGAGACCGGAGTCCCCGGTTATTTGAAGAGGAGGCACTCTGATAGCGGGGTGTCCGGATTAACGAAAGAAGGAATTCAGATGAGTTTAAGAAAGAAATTAATAGGCGACAAAGCTTTTTATAAAATGGTGCTGGCAGTGGCAGTGCCCATGATGATTCAAAACGGTATTACCAATTTTGTGGGATTGTTGGACAATATTATGGTAGGGCAGATCGGTACGGAGCAGATGTCCGGTATTGCCATTATCAATCAGTTGATGTTTGTATTTAATCTGGCTATTTTCGGTGCCGTATCCGGCGCCGGTATTTTTTGCGCCCAGTTTTTTGGCTGCGGCGATATAAAAGGTGTTCGACACGCCTTCCGTTACAAGATGTATATCTGCCTCGCTATTGTACTCATCGGCGGGTTTGTACTGGCGGCATTTGGGGATGAGCTGACCATGCTCTATCTTCACGGAGAAGAAAACGGGCCTGCACTGCAAGCTACTCTGGGCTATGCAAGGGATTATCTGAAGGTTATATTGTGGGGGCTTTTGCCTTTTGGACTGGAGTCCGTATATACCAGTACCCTGAGAGAGGGCGGGGAGACCTATATATCCATGAAGGCCGGTATTGTGGCAGTGTTTGTGAATCTCATATTAAACTATCTGTTGATATTCGGTAAATTCGGATTTCCTGAGATGGGCGTGGTGGGAGCAGCCTGGGCCACTGTTTTGTCCAGATATGTGCAGATGCTGATTGTGATTGTATGGACCCACAGACACGTGGAAAAAATGCCCTTTATCAGAAATATATACAAGAGCTTCAAGATTCCCGGCGCGCTGGCATGGAAGATTACTTTGAAGGGCACACCGTTAATGATCAACGAAGTGCTTTGGGCAGCAGGCATGGCCATATTGATGCAATGCTATTCACTGCGCGGTCTGGACACGGTAGCAGGCATGAACATTTCCAGTACCATAACCAATTTGTTTAACGTGGTTTTTATAGCCATGGGAAGTGCCATTGCTATTATCGTAGGACAGTTGCTGGGAGCCGGTAAGATGGAAGAGGCCCGGGATACGGATACCAAGCTCATTGCTTTTTCCGTGTTTTCCTGCCTGATTATGGGAGGCTTGCTGGTATTGACGGCGCCGCTTTTTCCTTTGTTTTATAATACTACCGAGAATGTACGGTATTTGGCAACGGTATTTATCCGGATCGGGGCAGCATACATGCCCCTCCATGCCTTCATGCATGCGGCATATTTTACCATGCGATGCGGCGGCAAGACCATTATTACCTTTCTGTTTGACAGTGCATATATGTGGTGTATCAGCATACCAGTGGCTTATGTGCTCAGCAGATATACGGGATTGCCCATCATACCGCTTTATTTTGCCTGTCAGATGATAGATATTATTAAGTGCATAGTGGGTGCGGTTCTGTTAAAGAAGGGCATATGGATGAATAATATTGTGGCGAAGGAATAAATAATACAGGAATTGAAGAAAGAATCGGCAGATGTAAAAAGGCACTTTCCGTTATGGCATGCCCTGATGAAAGGGGATATGCCACAGGAAGTGCCTTTTTGTTTCTGTTTTCTTGTTGCTACTTATTTACTCGTACTTACTTTGCTTTTACTTCATTGCGGCTTTCTTTGCCGGTCATGCCGTCCAAGGCATTATCCAGAGTAGTGGATGCAATGGCGGACAGGGCTTCCTGGGTAAAGAATCCCTGATGGGAGGTAATCATTACATTGGGGAAGGAAAGCAATCTTGCGGTGGTGGAGTGCTCCAGAATCTCTTCGGAGCGGTCTTCAAATACATTATCTGTTTCTTCTTCGTATACATCCAGGCCCACTCCTGCAAATTTCAGCATACGAATGCCCTCTATCAGGTCATCTGTTTTAACCAGGGCACCGCGGGAGGTATTTACCAGAATCACGCCATCCTTCATTTGTCTGATGGTATCAATATTTATCATGTGGCGTGTGTCATCGGTAAGGGGACAATGTAAGGAAATCAAATCGCTGTGAGCCAGGAGCTCTTCCAGTGACACATAGGTGACAAAGTCCTTCAGGCTCTCGTTGGGATATAAATCGTAGGCCAGCACCTTCATGCCGAAGCCTTGGCAGATACGGCACATAACCGCACCGATTTTGCCGGTGCCGATGATGCCGGCGGTTTTTTCATGGAAATTAAAGCCCATCAGGCCGCTTAAGCTAAAGTCGTTTTCACGGACCTTGTTGTAGGCCTTGTGCAGTCTTCTGTTACAGCAAAGAGCCAGCGCCATGGCATGCTCTGCCACTGCCTCGGGAGAATAGCCGGGCACAATCATCACACGGATTCCCAGTTTGCCTGCGGTTTCCAAATCCACATTGTTATAACCGGCGCAGCGCATGAGCACAAGCTTTACATTGTGCTTGTGCAGACTTTCCAGAGTGTCGTGTCCCACATCGCTGCTTACAAATCCGCACACGGCATCGAAGCCTTCAGCCAGGGATGCGGTTCTGGGATCTAAATCAGACTTGATGTACTCCACTTCCACTTCGGGATAGCTGTCAAGGACTGCATTGAAAGAGTCCGTGTCATAGGTTTTGGCGTCATAAAAAAGAATTTTCATAAGTTTCCTCCGTTCCTATATTGTATACATTATTACTATTAATTTCCTATTATTTTTTCTATGGCAAGTGCAGCCCGGTACAACCGGTATTCATCCACACCATACAATATCAACCCGCGCCGTACACCAAACAGATTTGTCTGACTGCCTGCTATCGTAACGGAAGGTAATCCGCAAAAATGCATTATATTCGTTGGACCGCACACAATGACAGCATCATAATCAGCCAGTTCTTCCCGTACTTTTATTATGGATTTGTTGCGTTCTTCCATCGCCGCCAGGTATTCTTTATCCTGCAAACTGCCTGATGTTTCTTCTAACGCAGCTTTTAAGAGAGTGTTTCCGTATTTCATCATGATTTCCGGATTTGACTCATAATATTCTATGATTTCCTTAAGAGTTTTTCTCGATGCAGAAGAGGTGCAAAGATACTCTTCCAGATGGGCCTTGAATTCATACTTCATAATCACGGACTGAAAAGGTGTGGGCATCTGCCGGATTTTACTGATACTTGCACCATTTCTTTTCAGCAGCCTTGTTGCACGTCTCCGGAACCGGTTCTGTCCCGGGGATACCATATTCCAATTTGCAGTATTGACTGCTATTTTCAGTGTGGTACTGTCCGTAGCCTGCAGTTCCGGTAGGGGGTCTTCTCTCATTGCGGAATACAACCGTAATGTATCTGTAAAATTCTTGGCCATAGCACCTGCGCTATCCAGGGTCTTGGAAATCGGTATAATTCCCTCTGAGGATAATGTGCCAACAGGAGGCTTTAATCCACAAATACCGTTTTCCTGTGCACACGCTATAATTGAAAAGGAAGTATCCGTGCCTACTGCTGCAGATACAATGCCGGCGGCAACAGCAACCGCAGACCCGCTGGAGGAGCCGGCTGGACTTAACTTGGGATTCGCTGCATGAATTACCTGGCCGCCCCGGGAACTGTATCCTCCCGGCATGCCGTTTGTGGTATAATTTGCAAACTCTGTCATGTTGGTTTTGCCTAGGATGACAGCTCCGTTTTTGCGCAAATTCCGAATAACCGGTGCATCCTCCGTTGCAATATTGTCGTCCAGCGCAAGGCTTCCTGCTGTTGTATGCAGGCCTTTCACATCAATATTATCTTTAATTAAAACAGGAGTTCCCCAAAAATCCGATATTTCCGTTTGGTCCCGGGCATCCAGTTCCTTGGCCTGCTGCATTGCGGTGGGATCTAATTCTGCAATACAGTTCAGACCGGCTTTTTCTCCCAGTTTTTTGGCTTTTGCAAGTGCTTGTGTTACTTGTTCATATACACTCATAGTCCGTCCTTCCCGTTAATCATGTATCTGCTACATGATACATAGTCCTTCAATTTATGGTTATGGATAAAGTATATCACAACTCCCGGCTGTATACACCGGATAATAAAAAATCCGTAAAGGGAACCATAGGCATATGGTCCTCTTTCCGGACTTGGACTATAGCGGAGGGCATGGGATTCGAACCCACGGTGCCTTGCGGCACACGGCTTTTCGAGAGCCGCACCTTAAACCACTCGGACAACCCTCCGTACTTGCTTTACAAGGATATATTTTATAAGAAAAAGACATATTTGACAACCCCGATTTTAAGGAAAAAGAAAAAGCAGTCTCAGGGAAATCAACAGATTTTATTGGCGGGAAATTCTGTAGAAAATATTGTACTTCCCTGGCAATTGGAGTATACTTACTGTATGTGCTTAGGCATAATACATAAGAGAGAAACACAGTTGAACTCATCTGAGAGATGGTCGGAACGGAGGACGTATGAAGAGAATCGGTATGTTAACCAGTGGTGGAGATTGTCAGGCATTAAATGCAGCCATGAGAGGTGTGGTAAAGACACTGGTGCACAGTAAAGAGGATGTGGAGATTTACGGTTTTTTGGATGGTTACAGAGGACTTATTTACGGTAAATTCCGTATGCTTACCGGAGCAGATTTTTCCGGTATTCTGACTAAAGGCGGTACCATTCTGGGTACATCCCGTACTCCCTTTAAGACTATTCAGGACCCGGATGAGAACGGGTTGAATAAAGTAGAGGCTATGAAACAGACCTATCACAAGCTTCAATTGGACTGTCTGGTTATTTTAGGCGGTAACGGCACCCACAAGACAGCCAATCTGCTGCGTCAGGAGGGGTTGAATGTAGTGACCCTGCCCAAGACCATTGATAATGACCTGTGGGGAACCGATATGACCTTTGGCTTCCAGAGTGCTGTTAATATTGCAACGGAAGCGATTGACTGTATCCATACCACGGCAGCATCTCACGGACGTGTATTTATCGTGGAAGTAATGGGTCATAAAGTGGGCTGGCTTACCCTGAATGCAGGTATGGCGTCCGGCGCGGATATCATTCTGCTTCCGGAGATTCCCTATGATATAGACAAGGTAATTGATAAGATAGAAGAAAGAGACCGCAACGGCAGCCGGTTTACCATTATCGCGGTGGCAGAAGGTGCTATCTCTAAAAAGGATGCGAAGCTTTCCAAAAAGGAATTAAAGGAAAAGTTAAAGGACCGCAAGTATCCTTCCGTATCCTACGAGATTGCGGCCAAGATTCAGGAAAAAACAGGACGTGAAGTGCGTGTCACCGTGCCCGGACATATGCAGCGCGGCGGCAGTCCCTGCCCCTATGACAGAGTATTTGCCAGCAGACTGGGTTCTAAGGCCGGCGAATTGATTTTAAAAGGTGATTACGGCTATATGGTGGGCTATAGAAACCGTGAAATCGTAAAGGTGCCCCTGGATGAGGTGGCAGGTAAGTTGAAGATGGTGGACCCCGATTCCAGTATCGTGAAGGAAGCAAAGCTTCTGGGCATCAGCTTTGGTGATTAAATTGTAAACGAGGAAAGAGACATGTCATACACGGCTTTATACCGTAAATTCAGACCGGATACTTTTGAGTCCGTTAAGGGCCAGGAACATATAGTGACCACATTGACGAATCAGTTAAAGGCAAACCGTATCGGACATGCCTATCTGTTTACCGGAACCAGAGGTACGGGTAAAACCACGGTGGCCAAGATTTTTGCCAAAACCGTGAATTGTGAGAATCCTACAGAGACGGGACCCTGCGGGGAGTGCCGTATTTGTAAGGCTATAGCCGCAGGCGCCAGCATGAATGTGATCGAAATCGATGCTGCGTCCAATAATGGCGTGGATAATATCAGGGAAATAGTGGATGAGGTATCTTATTCCCCGGCAGAAGGTAAGTACAAGGTGTATATCATCGATGAGGTGCATATGCTTTCCATAGGTGCTTTCAATGCTTTGTTGAAAACTCTGGAAGAGCCGCCCGCTTATGTTATTTTTATTCTGGCTACTACGGAAGTGCATAAGCTTCCCATTACCATTTTATCCAGGTGCCAGAGATATGATTTTAAACGTATTTCCATAGATACCATTACTTCGCGCATGCAGGAACTGGTGGAGGCAGAAGGCGTGCAGGTGGAGGAAAAGGCATTGCGCTATATTGCCAAGACTGCAGACGGCTCCATGAGAGATGCACTCAGTCTGTTGGACCAGTGTATTGCTTTTCATCTGGGCAAGGAGCTGACCTATGACAAGGTGCTGGACGTGCTGGGAGCGGTGGATACGGAAGTGTTCAGCCGTTTGTTGCGCTATATCCTGGACAGGGATGTCCTCAGTTGTATCCGGTTACTGGAAGAGATTGTGATGCAGGGCAGGGAGCTGACCCAGTTTGTGACTGATTTTACATGGTATCTGCGCAACCTGCTGTTGGTACAGTCTTCTGACCATCTGGAGGATGTGATTGATATGTCCACGGACAATTTAAAGCGTTTGAAGGAAGAAGCATCCATGCTGGAAAGTGACCGTATCATCCGGTTTATCCGTATTTTCTCCGAGCTTTCCGGCCAGATAAAGTATGCGGCACAGAAACGTATTCTGGTGGAAATAGCCTTGATTAAACTGTGTAAGCCGGATATGGAGACGGGACAGGAAGCTATGCTGGACCGTATACGTCAGGTGGAAGAAAAGGTGGAAAAGGGTGTAAGCGTATCAGCAGAGATGCTACAGAGTGCCGCCCTGAATGCACAGGCAGCGGCGGGTGCGGGACCTTTGAAAAAGCCCCCCATGCCCAAGGCAGTTCCGGAGGATATTAAGGAAATCGTAGGCAAATGGCCGGGGATTGTAAATAGTGCGGAGAACCCCATGAAGACTTATATGAAGGCCATGAGGGTAAGTGTAGGGGCAGACGGTCAGTTGCTTCTGGCACTGGAGGATGGTCTGGCTTCCGAATATTTCACGGGAGAAAACGGACACAAGGAACAGCTGGAGAGACTGATTTCAGAGTTTGTGGGCAAGGAAGTAACGGCCAATATACAGGTGGTACAGAATCAGAGAGAGATGGAAGAGACCATTGTAGACCTGTCACGCTATCTGAATTTTGATATGGTGGAAGAAGAGGAATCCTGAGATTTAAGGCTTGCTATGGCCCAAGGCTTGGTGTATATTTGTAAAAGATAGAAGTAAACGGAGGAAATATCATGGCAAAACGTGGTGGATTTCCGGGTGGAGCAATGCCCGGTAATATGAGTAATCTGATGAAGCAGGCACAGAGAATGCAGCGTCAGATGGAGGAAGGTCAGAAGGAGCTGGAGACCAAAGAGTTTACTGCGACAGCAGGCGGTGGTGCAGTGGAAGTGACCGTGTCCGGTAAGAAAGAAATCGTAAGAGTAAAATTGTCCGAAGAAGTAGTGGATCCCGATGATATCGAGATGCTGCAGGATTTGATTGTTGCAGCAACCAACGAAGCCCTTCGTCAGGCTGAGGAAGCAAGTGCAGCAATGATGGGCAGTTTCACAGGCGGACTGGGAGGATTTCCTTTCTAATGGAACTTTATAGCGGACATATTACCAAGTTAATAGATGAGTTGGCGGCATTGCCGGGAATTGGTAATAAAACAGCCCAGAGGCTGGCATTTCATTTGATAAATATGCCTGCGGACAGGGTAAACCGTCTGGCAGCTGCCATAACGGAGGCCAAGGCCAATGTGCAGTATTGTAAGGAATGCTATACGCTGACGGACAGGGATGTGTGTCCGGTATGTGCCAATCACAACCGTAATCATAAATTGATAATGGTGGTTGAAAATACCAGGGATTTGGCCGCATATGAAAAGACCGGTAAGTATGAGGGTGTGTATCATGTGCTTCATGGTGCCATTTCTCCTATGATAGGAATCGGACCGGGAGATATTAAGCTGAAGGAGCTGGTGGAGCGCCTGCAGGGAGAGGTGGAGGAAGTGATTATCGCCACCAATTCCAGCTTGGAGGGTGAGACCACCGCCATGTATATCAGCAAACTGATTAAACCGACGGGTATCAGAGTGACCAGAATCGCCAGTGGTGTACCCGTGGGCGGAGACCTGGAGTACATAGATGAAGTGACTCTGTTACGGGCCTTGGAAGGCCGCATAGAAATATAACCGGAAGGTAGGGTATGAGGTATGGCAGTAGAAAAAAGAGTTTACGGTAAGAATGCAGAAGGCAAGGAGCTTCTGATTTTTACTTTGAGTAACAAAAACGGCATGCAGGTGGAATTGACCAATCTGGGTGCGATTATTGTGAAATTATTGGTTCCCGACAGCAAGGGAGAAGTTGCGGACGTGGTGCTTGGTTTTGATGAGTTGGAAGCGTATGAAAAGAACCCCAGCTTTTTTGGTGCGGTAATTGGTCCCAATGCCAATCGTATCGCAGATGCACAGTTTGAGATTGATGGCGTGACCTATCAGCTGGACAGGAATGATAACAGAAAGAACAACCTTCATAGCCATATAGTAAAGGGATATCACAAGGCGGTATGGCAGACACAGGAAGGTGTAAACAGTGTTACATTTACACTGGAGGACGAAGATGGCAATATGGGCTTCCCCGGCAATAAAAAAGTGGAAGTGACCTATACACTGGATGAGGACAACGGACTGACTCTTCACTATCATGGCAGCAGTGATGCTAAAACAGTTCTGAATCTCACCAATCATACATATTTTAATTTAGACGGACATGACAGCGGCAGCATTGAAGACCATGAGTTGTGGCTGGGCTGTTCCCGTTATACGCCTGTAGTGGCAGGTGCAATCCCTACGGGAGAACTGGCACCTGTGGCAGGTACGGTTATGGACTTTACCACAGCTAAGAAGATCGGACAGGACATCAATGATTCCTTTAAGCAGTTAAAGCTTACCGGCGGATATGACCACAATTGGGTCATTGATGAAGCAAAGGAAGAAATGGTACATTTTGCTACCGTTAAGGGACCTAAGAGCGGCAGAGTGATGAAAGCATATACGAATCTGCCCGGTGTACAGTTCTATGCAGGTAATGCCATTGCGAATCAGAAAGGTAAGGATGGTGTTAAATACGGCAAGAGACATGGCCTGTGTCTGGAGACCCAGTATTTCCCTGACAGTGTACACAGAGAGAATTTCCCTTCCTGTATCTTTGGTGCGGGAGAGGATTATGACTCTGTGACCGTGTACCGTTTTGAAGCATAAGCGGCAGGACTGCAGATTTAGTCGAATATTTCTTTAATTTCATAGACAAAAAATGTCAAAAACACCTCCGGCACCGGTGCTATATTGAAGCAAAACGGTATGGGAGGTGTTCTTTTTATGGTTTTACCCAAGAATGTTACGCAGATAGGTGAAATAAGCGGCAATTGCAAAATATATGTGGAGGACTATGTGATTTCATACATTAAACAGCTGGCACAGGCGGCGTCGGACAAGACTTTGGCTGTAGCAATTTATGGTATCAGAAAGGAAGAGATGGGGGTGGATTACCTGTTTGTATACGGCAGTGCCCAGCTGGATTATCTGTCCAGGGAGTGCAGGCATCTGTCCCAGGCCCAGCTGCAGGAAATCGACCGGAACAGAAAGAAATATTTCGGCGAATATTCTTTTCTGGGCTATGGTTTGCTGACCGGTGAAATTCCGGATGGGTTCTACATATATGAGCAGGGAATATGCCGATATACAGGTGGATATGCGCGGTTCTATGAAAAAAATGATGTGATGCTTGCTTTTATGCTGGATAACAGGCTGATGCAGGCCAGCCCGGAAGTGGTGGATATTTCCAAATATGAGACAGTGAGAAACAGGCAGGAAGAGCGTAAAAAACAGACCTATGAGGAGGAAGAGTTCCGGCAGAGGGAGGCTGCGCCCGTACAGGTAAATGATATGGCAGGGTTTCAATACCGCTTTGCTAAAACGGCTATGGGAGCAGTACTGGGCATGGCTGCGGTATTGGGCGTGGCAGTAGCTGTTCAGGAACAAAAAGGAGGGAGTGTGCTTTGGAATGAGATTACGGCTGTAGCTTCCGGTATTTTGGGCGGTTCCGCGGAAGAGACGGAGGAAGCGGTGGCTGCCATGGCAGAGGGGCAGGTGGACAAGCTGGTGATTGAGGAACGTTTGAACCAGGTGCTTTTGGAGGAAAACATGCAGCCGGAGCAGGAGTCTTTGGCAGAGAGTTCTGTAGAGGAAGAAAGTCTTGAAACGGAAAGTATTGCAGAGGATATAACGGACTATGAGCCGGAGAGTGATAGCAGTGAACCGGTAGCGGAAGTGTCTGAAGAAAGTACGGCAGAGCAGGAAACCACTGCTACGGTGGTGAATGTAGATGCAGAAAGTCTGGCAGAGGAGCAGATCCAGACACAGGATCAGCAGATTGCATCTTATACGGTGATGCCCGGAGATACTCTGATAGGAATTAGTACCAGGCTATATGGTACTGAAGCCAGGGTACAGGAAATCTGCAAACTGAACCGGATAGGTAATCCGGATGATATTAAGGTAGGGACGGAAATTTTATTACCCTAAATATTCCCTTATGTGGTATAATTTTGTATAATGAAAAAAACGAGAAATACGTAAGAGGTTTGTAACTTAGAATAGAGGAAAAGATGGCAAATATTCAAGTGGTGAGAAAGAAAGAGAACAGGCAGGAAGGGTATGAAGACAAGATTAAGAAGTACCGCCTGGCCAATGCATATCGTTTTGTTCTGCTTTTACTGTTTCTGGCTGCCATAGTTGGATTGATTATTGTGCAATACAGAAAGCATGTATATACAGGATATAATGTGGTGAATACGGTGCCCCGGCAGAGCGGAACCCAAAGCGTGCCTATAAGACTGGGCAAGTCCGTTTTAAGCTACAGTGAAGACGGTTCCCATTGCATAAATCTGAAAGGAGATGTGGTATGGAACCAGACCTACCAGATGCAGGATGTGGACACCGCAGTTTGCGGAGAGGTTTCTGCACTATGTAGCTATAACGGCAATCAGATATTTGTGCAAAGCGCAAAGGAATGCTTGGGTGAGGTTACCACTACCATGCCTATCAGAGATATTGCGGTATCTGCGACAGGCAGGGTATCAGCCATATTGGCGGATGTGGACGCTACATGGATACATACCTATGATCCCAACGGTGAACTTCTTTTTTACGGACAGACTTTTATGCAAAACAGCGGATATCCCGTGGCACTTGCGTTGTCTCCCGACGGAGAATTGCTGGGGGTCAGCTATGTATACCTGGATGCGGGAACGGTGAAGACCAATATTGCTTTCTACAATTTCGGACCGGTGGGATCTAACCAAAGTGATTATCTGGTCAGTACACAGTCCTATTCGGATATGATAGCGCCTTATATACAGTTTATGGATGACGGGACTGCCTTTGCGGTAGGTGACAACCGGCTGGTAATATATAAAGGTGAGCAGAAACCGGTATCTGCGGCAGACTATTTTTATAATGATACGGAAATCAAATCCGTTTTTTATAATGAAGAATATATAGGATTAATCATGGCTTCCGATAAGGCAGAAAGCCGTTATCGCCTGGATGTATATGGTGTAGATGCCAAAAAGGTAGGGACTTACTATTTTGATTTAGAATATAAGGATATGTTTTTTGAGGACAAGCGCTTTGTAATATACAGCGAGTCGGAATGTCTGATTATGAATATGGATGGATTGGAGAAATTCCGGGGCAGATTCGGAGGCTCTGTGGAATTAATGGTTCCTACGGATAGTGCATATAAATACGTACTGGTAACGGGCAGTTCCCTGGATACCATCCAGTTAAATTAAGTTCAATATTATGCAGATAAATGCATATATAGATAAAGAAGACACAAAAGTGTTAAAGGAGGTACATATGAATCTGGTATTAATAGCGGTATTGGTGTTACTTGTTTTTAATGTATTGCACGGCTACAAAAAGGGCTTCGTCAAATCCCTGGTGTCATTTATTTCACTGATTGTACTGGCGGTAGTGTTGCTTCTTGTAACAAATGCAATACATAGTTATGTAGACGGCAAGATTATTAATGTGATTGTGGTGATTCTGCTCCTGGCAGTGGTAAGCTTTGCCCACCATATAATTAATTTTGTACTCTTCCCGGCAAAGCTTCTTGCAAAGCTTCCTATTGTGAGCTGGGCAGATCAGGTGCTGGGTATTGCATTTGGTTTGTTGCAGACATTACTGATTGTATGGACCGGTTACATCGTGCTTAATATTATGGATTTAGGTGCCGTAGAGCAGATTATCGTTTCCGGCACTAATGACAGCCGTATACTGAGTGCTCTTTATGAACATAATTATCTCCGCATGATAATGGAGAATTTTCTCAGCAGTTTAAAGTAAATCATAAGGAAATAACAGGAAAGTGTATAAAGTTGATTTGTCTATGGAATAATGTGGATAAATCAACTTTATTTTTTGTTAAAAAGGGTGTTGACAACGAACATGTCCATGTGCTAATATAACATTCGCCCGCTGAAAAGGCGGGCTGAAATGTCACCTCTTATTTATAAGAAGACATTAAAAAAATCAAAAAAACAGTTGACAATGCAGAGCACACGTGATAAGATAACAGAGTTGTCGCTCTAAACTGACAACAAAGGAACCTTGACAAATAAACAGTAATGCAACCCTGAAAATTCCAAAACGACAAGAAGTCGTGAATGAATAATTC
>JAFXEW010000122.1 GCA_017513625.1 Lachnospiraceae bacterium
ACCCACTGGCAGCAAAATTCTGGGAGTATGAGAGAGATTTCCATTTCTCCTACCTGGATAAGGCAGATACGAGCGTAAGCCTGGAGGATGCCTATAAGGAGTGGAAAGAGGGCTTAATCAAGGACTATTTACCAGGTAAAAGCCCAAATCCATACGGAGATACCACAGACTGGGAGAAAGCCTTTGAAACAGGCAAAAAAGAATGAAAAAGGGAGGTGTTTGCCTCCCTTTCTTTATATCTCCTCCATTTCTACAACCCATCCACGACCAAAGCCGTATTTCCTGGTTGTTTCCTGGTAAACCTTTAGCACCTTAAACTTGGATCCAGCACGAAATACTATCTCATCCTCGCTTGCATAGTGAGAGATCGCCTTAACATCCACACCCTTTTTACTCTTGATAACCAGCATAAGGTTATCACCGAATATGGTTGTACGGTCTATGCTGGTGGTTGAACTCATAAACGCCTTATTCACATAAGCGGTACCAGAGGACATACAGGCTTTCATTTCCTTAATGTACTGATCCAGCTTCATAGGATCAAAGCTGATTCCTGAGAACACCGTACCATTATAGCGTGGCATTTTCTCCAGGGCAGCATTACACGCTGGGTAGAATTTCTGGCAAAGCCCTCCGTAATCCTCCACCTTACCAAAGTAGCTATCCACTATGCCATAACCATAATTATTGCACCACTTGGATCCGTATGTGTAGCGATTTATCAGAGCCAGCTCCTCTACAGGTATGCCTGTTAGCTTGCTGTACTCCTCCATCTTTCGCCTTTCGGTACTATGTTGCTCAAACCTACCACCCACAACCGTACTGGCATTGTGATTCTCTGGGGCATTGATATACTCCTCCAGGGCTTGCTTTGCCAGCTCATCAGTTTCTCCGTTCAGCTTCACCAGTTTGCCCTGGTGGGAGCGATATTTCAGAGCCAGCTCCTTTCTGTAGGCAGCCAGCCTCTCATAGGCTCCTGTTACCTCAGAATGCCACTGGGAGCCGTACCTATCCATCGCCTTATCATAGAGATCCTGTAGGCGTGCCAGCTCCAGTTTCTCCTCAGCAGTAGCAAACAGATCCAGGGTAGAGCCATCACCCCCAGCGGACTTAGCCAGCTTTGCCAGGCGTGCCTTTTCTATCTCTGCGATCTTTGCCTTTGCCTGAGCTGTCAGAGCGTTAATCTCGCTTGCAGTCTTTCCATCGGCTATGGCACTGTTCAGATCCCCCAGAATGGCGTTAAGGTTTTTGCTCTTACTCTTATAGCCCAGGATTGTGTTTGCCTCAGCGATAGCAAGCTGCTGATCGTACTGAGCCTGTACCTTTTTCAGCTCTGCCTCCAGCATCTTCACCATTTCTGGAGAGGTGGGGAACTTGTTTTTATCGGCTACCCACTGAGCTTCAAATTTGAGCTTTTTAATCTGATACGCCAGATCACCAGAGGAGATCTTTGTTTTGAAAGCCTCAAAAGCATCATACAAGCTCTGTACGGCACTTTCTCCGTATTTCTGTACTAACTCCTGGTGGTGCTTCTGTTCGGGCGTGAGAGGGTTTAGAATTTGCTCCACAGCCTTTTTATTATCCCTGATAAAATAGGGCAGCGTACCCTTTGCCTCAGCTTTGGCGTATCGCTCCTCATTGTCTTTTACCCAGGTCTGGAACTGGTCTGGCAGATCCTTTGGGCTATCCGTTACAACAGAGCCAGGATCCTCACCGTTGAGAATCTTATCCAGCATCTTATCCAGCTCCTCCTCTTTAGCCAGCACAGGCACCATGTAGCACCTACAGTTAGGGTGCCAGCCTACCCACTTGAAGCCCTTAGGATATACGCCTTTCAGATCATCGCATATATCCCAAACAGGATGATTGTTGCTGAGCTTTATTTCAACCCCTACAACAAAATCAAGCTGCTGCCACCTGGTAAAGTCTGCCTCCCTATATGCTATATTGGTTTCTGTTCGTGCAAGCCTCTGAGCGTTCCTGTATGAGGAGCGATAAACACCCTGCCCAGGGTGGTATTTTTTAGGATCATCGTTCACCCACTTGTAGGATTCACTCTCTTTATCCCAGATCCTGCGTTTCCAGATTCTGCCATAGATAGGATTTCCGTTCTCATCCTCTCCGATCTTCACCCTGAAACGCCTGTAGAACTTATCAGGCTCCTGGAGATAGCCTTTGATCTTCGTTGCTAATCGGTTGGCTGGTGTACCCTCACCGATAGCCAGATCCAAAGCATTCTCCAGCTCCTCCTTAAACATTCCGTTGTATTTCCACACCTTTTGAGAGAGGCTTAAACCCTCCTCGCCTGTTTTCCTGGCAAAGAAAGCATCCATCGCCTCCTTATTCCTGAGGAAATACCTGGCAAAATGGTGATCCTCTATAGAACTGGCTCCGAATATGCTTTTTACAAGCTCATCGTTATGCTCGTTAGACAGGATCCACTCTTTCTGCACACCTCCACGGATCGCCTGATATGTACGGCTATACATATTCCTCAGAATAGGCGTTACCTCCTCACTATACCCATACTCAGAGAATGAGAAAGGTTTGCCATCCTCCAGCTCGGTACCCTTTACCAGGTTAATGATCTCACCCAGGGCATCCAGATAGATAGCACGCACCTCAGCAGCATAGCCCTCTGTACGCTTGAAAAGCTCCTGCTGCTGCTTCTTATAGTCTATGTACTTTCTCTTAGCCATTACTGCCTCAAAATAAAGTGTTCACACTGAGGATCTGAAAGGAACTTGCACCACCTACCATGCTCGGTTTTCTTATCCTCCTTACATCGGCATAGTATCAGGTGCCCATCCAGGGCTTTGCTATGCCAGTCGTAAGAGTGTTTGCAGTCCTTACACTGGTACCTGGGCTTTTCTGCCACAGCTTTTACTTTCTTTGCCATTACTCCAGATCCTCTATTGTTACTCTTACCGCCTTGTATCGCTCAGGCATCGGCTCTGCGTACTCCATACCGCCATCATCAGCTTGCACCAGAGGACATACGGATTTATTCAGATCGTAAGCTCTGCTCTCTACATTATCTCTGTTAGTATCACCGATAAAGCCATCAAACTGATCCATTTCGGTATCTAACACCATATAGCAAACCTTTCTCATTACTCACCCCCTCCGAATACATCAACCTTATTCATTTCTTGCTGGCGTTCCAGGGCTTCTGCCTCCTCCTGTTTGATACGCTCCAGCTCTGCCTTTGCATCTTTCACCAGGTAGCTCATTTCTACATAGGTTTCCCTACTGAGGGCACCATCATTGAACTGCTTAGAAAGATCAGCAAGCAACTCGCTCACATCCTCACCAAACGGCTCCTGGAACTCGTGCCCCAGCTCCAGAGCATCATACTCTGCCTTGTGCCTATAGTCAAGTACATTTCCCAGGATCGCTTTCATAAGTGAAGCGTGGCGATTCATATAGCCATCGTGGGATTCCTTGTGTTTCTCTGCCTTGATAACAGCCAACAGCATAACCTTTCGGATAGCCTTAGCAGACATATTGCCCAGGCTTTTCATGTTGTCAAAGTCAATGTTTGGTGTGAAACTCTTGGAAAGAATGTGCTTATCCAGTCGTTCAAACTGGTTTTTCTTGCTCTCGCTCGCCTGATCCCAGGTGAGGTAACGCACATCACCGCCATTTTTCAGGATAAACAGCTTAGCCTCATCCTCAGCCTTAGGGAGAGAGTTAAGGATCTCAGCAGTGGCAACCATAGCAGGGTTAGCAAAGCGATCATTAACATCCGCATCGGTACTCTCCATGCTCTCTGAGCGTTCAATCATAGGCTGTACATCTGCGTGCTCTGGCTCCTGTTCAAACAGCAGCACTGGGATCTTTCCAGCAGCGTTTTTCATTACCACTACCTCCCAGCCATAGTTACCCCTCTTTGCTCTGTAGATCGTATCAGGAGTGTATATATCCACATGGTAAACGGTCTTACCGCCAGCCTCAGTGAGGTAGTAGCCCCAGGCAAAAGATTTGAGCCTCTTATACTGATCTTTCACCGTGTAAATATCATCCTTGTTTTTCTTGCAAAGGACATTCAGCAACAGGTTAGGCTTACCCTCTACATCCTGGTAGGTGTGATAGAGTATAGCAGAAACACCCTCAGCACCAGCAGCACGCTTAGCCTCTCTCACAGCAGCATCAAAGCGAATGTTACGCATCCACTCCTTATAGCTGTCAAAGGCATAATCGGTACCCTCTGAGAGCTGCGACCACTTTACAGGTCTGCCATACAGGAACACCAGGGCGATCTCATTGATATACTTAGGGTATGGAATAGGTATCTTATTCCTTTTCACAAAGCGTAAGAAATTGCCTTGCTTATCGTACACAGGGCGATCCTGAATATCCATCACCTTGTGAGTGGCAATCTCATAAGTACGCAAATTGTCTGTAGCCTCCTTTGAATGCTCGTGCATCATAGAGAGTGCCCTGGTAACATCCTTAGAAGCTAACAAGTCGGTAAAACTCTGCTGGTAGTTTACAGCAGCCTTAACCTCGTTTTTGATTACATTTATTAAGCCCATCGCTATAAAATTATTTAAGTTAAACCTAATACCCTCTCTATGTTGTCAGGTATATCGTACTCGTTATAATCAAACCAGGATCTCATCAAAAACATATCCCTCCAGTCTGGGGAGTGTCCTATATCTTCTTTGATCTCCTCCTTTGGTTTCAGTTTCAGCTTTCCGTCAGAATCAGCTTTCCAGGTTTGCAGTTGTTCCAGCTCTCTCACAATCTCCTCCCTCTCAGACTGGCTCATTACATCCTCTGCCACACCCACCTCATTAGCGTTAATGTGCTCAGCCAGCTTGTAGCCACACTGAGTTTGCAGATTCTGGTAATTCTCACCAGCAAAAGGAGTGGAGTTGTTCACAAAGCCCTGTATATCGCAATTATCCACAACACCACCGCCTACACCATCCTCATCCACAATGCACCTGTAGTTTGGGATCCTGTATTTCTTCTGCTTAGCGATTATCCAGGTCTGTATATCCGTTGTTTTGCTCACAGGGAAACAAACCTTTTCAATGATACACCAACCATCCCACACAGCCAGGCGTGCGTAATCGGCTCCAAAGCGTGCGACATCACCAGTTATGTAGTGCTTACCTGTACGGATCGCCAGCTTATTGCCGAAAATGGCACATATAGCATCGTGTGAACAGAGAGCGTTAGGGTTATCGTCATACTCCCAGTTACCCTTAAAGAGGCGTTCAAATTTCACCTTATCAGAGGTTGTTTTCAAACCCTCTATGTAGTCTGGATCTATGAACGGATTTTCCTGTACCAGGCACGCTATGTAGTACATACGAGCATTCAGAGCACCTGTAGTATATGGCTTATAGAAAATATCATACATCCAGTTTTTCTTTGGGTTACAGGTAATGAACAGTTTACGCTTCAAGCCATACTCCTCATTCAGGCAGCGACCTACACGAGTTTTCAGAGTGTCATAGGCTCCAAAGTTTACCTCTCCACCCTCCTCAATCCAGCCACCAGTGAACTCTATAGATCCGTAACGCTCATAGAGAGGATCCGAGGGCTTGTACTGGAGATCCAGAAAGTCAATTCTGGAGCCGTTGTAGAACTGGATATAGTTTAGCTGTCCGTTGAAATTCCAAAGCTCATCAGGCACGCCATACATCGTACAAACACGCTTGAATGTAAGGAATGTACTCTGAGTGATACGCTTTAGCTCTGCACGACCTACAAACCACTTTGTACCAGGGTAGCATAAACACATAAAGAGCAGCCAAACGGCACCAGTCCACGACTTAGCACCTCCAGCAGCTCCTCCGTACAGGATTTCCACATGATCCCCATCTGTGAGGATCCGCAAAGCCTCATCCTGCTTTTCGTGTTTCACCCCATCCCTGGTGGTGATAAAGTCAAAGCAACCACGCCTGAACAGCTCAATCTTTACAGCCAGAGCCATTGGCACCGATACTATCTTACTGCTTCGTGCCACCGCCCTTGATCTTTTCCAGCAGTGCGTTGTATTGCAGTAACTCCTCATCACTGAGGGCTGACAGATCCACGCTGTTGCTGTTGGTTACTTGCATATCTCCCTCTATAGGCTGGGTAGCCTTGCCAAATAAATACTCAATGATCCAGCGTATTGTGTAACTCTCTCCCTTAGCAGTTTCACGATTGATCGCCTGGCTCAATGCCACAAAAACCTGGGCTATCACCTCATTCTTTCCGAGTGAATCAGGCACACCTCCGTTTTTGATCTGCTCTGCGATCTTTCGCATATCATTGTTAAGGGTTAGATTGAGGGCTGTAGTCTGCCTCACATCCACACACAACAACGACTGGAGCAAATCCTGGATCTGCCCCTGAGTAAACGCACCGTTGCCAGCCAGATCTATTCCGTACTTTTTCTTTAGTATGGAGTATATCTTTGGCTTCCTGCCAGGGTTTTCAGGCTGATTGTCCTTTGAAAACCTGTTGCCCTTTTTATTTCCCTTTTCAAAGAGTGCCATTTTTAATTTCTCCGTTGTTTTTTCGTTGTTTATGTGTTCAACAAACACACCTCAAAGGTAAAGAAAAACAGGCAGCAATAATTACCCCTGTTTCTCTCTACCTGGTTAATTATTCGCTTACATTCTGAGCCTGGTATTTAGCATAGTACCATTTCACCAGATCACCGCCAAACTGCTCATCCAGCTCATCATAAGCATCCAGCTCCTCCAGAAGCTCCTCCGCTTTGTCAAGTACGCCAGTGAGGAGTTTCTGCTGCTCATCGGTTGCATTCCAAACCTCAATTTCTCCGTTAAGTTGCTGTTTGATCACCTGGATCTCCTCAGCAGTCAATTCAATTTTGTTCATAAGACTTTCTGTATTAAATTACTCCGCAAAGGTACTACAAATCGTACTTTTTGCAGATTGCTTTTACCTTTTTTGTGTATTTATCGGCTTTACCGTGTACAGCCTTAGTAACTGTTTCTGCCCAGAACTCACTTACATTTGTCCTGGCATAGCTACCATAGCCAGATTTCTTTTTGTCCTTACGCCACTGGGTATAGAGAGCACGGATCTCCTTTCCTGCTGCTCTATGCTTTGCACCAGTCAGATGCTCATTCCAGGTAGCGTGTGCCAGCTCATGTGTTACTGTGTGAGCTATCGGCTTGTTTGTTTTCGTGTGCCAGCCACTTGCGTAACCTCTCCTTGTATCACTCACGATCTTTGCCTTTTTCTGGTTGAACGATTTTTTATTGAGGTAAACACCCTCAGACGCTCCACCAGCCGTTACATGAACACCGAGCGTACCAGCTCCGAGATCTGCCAGCTTCACTTTCCTTTGCCTTACTCCCAGCACTGAGTGATAACGAGAAATAGCCTCACCCACCGCCTTGTACACCTGAGGATCCTTGATCTTAATCAGGGATTCCACATTCTTTATTTTTCCTTTGTAGGAGCTATCGCCAGGTTGCAAGCCTCCTCTGGCACCTACTCCTCCAGAATTTCTGCCCATAGTTTACTTCTTTTTTGCATTTATAAAATCGGTTACATATAACAGCCCATGCTTTCTACAGAACTCCTGGATTTCCGCACCTCCACCATATACAACCAGGTTAGGGCGTTCCAGTCCTGAGATTTCCTGAGCTACCTGGAGATCCGATTTAAGGCTTTCCATCCACCCATCCAGCCCACGAGTGAAAAAGGCATTATATCCCTTAGGGATCCCCATTTTATTATATTCAATGAACTTATGCGAAACATTAAGATCAGCGTAAACCTTGATACCGCACTCCTGGAGATAACGACACAGCCACCTCTTTTTGTAGATAAGCTGAATACCCCAGGCTATAGGCGTTTGATCGTGGCAGCTACAATTCGGCTCTACTACAGCTTTGCAGCCACTCGCCAGCAGCTTGATCGGATCCTTAAACAGAGCTTCAAACCTGTAATCATCCACATAGAAATGATAGGTGCTCACATCCTTTCTCAGTCTGCTATTGGCTCCCCACGGAGATAGAGGCAGCTCCACCTTTCCAGCTTGCATTTCCAGGAGGAGGTTAGGGATCTCAAAAATGTTATCGCTCTCATACAGTACATCCTTGAACATGGATCTGTAGAAAGCCTCCTTTTCGTTATCCTCCTCATCCTCGCTATCGCTCTCCTCTGCCTCCTGATTATCCTCTGGATCCTCATCTTCTGGCTCCTCCTGCTTCTTACGCTTTTTCGGCTTATCCTCTTTCTCCTCTGGGAAAGTCAAGCCCATAAAGCCAAAATCCACAGTAGCCCACTCCTCAGAGGTCTGGAGTATGCCGTAATCCCATTCTCCGTTATTGATATTATCCCTGGCAATTATCTCCAGCTCCTCCTCCCTGGTGGTATCAGAGTATATCACACATGGAACGCTCTTTAATTTGAGCTTTCTGGCAGCTTTCAGGCGTTGGTTTCCACACAGAACTACCAGCCTTTCACCACGCTTAACAAGTGCCAGAGGTCGGTGCTTCCAGAATCCGTTGATCTTGATACTATCTACCAGGCGTTGAAAATCTGCCTTTGTGATAGTCCTGGGATTCTCAGGGAGCAAATCAATCTCAGATAGTGCCAGATATTGGATCTCACTACAAACCATCGCCAGCCTCCTCAGTTTCGGTTTCTGTTTCAGAATCAGATTCCGTTTCTGTAGCAGCTCCCATTGTGGCAGCTTCCACCATTACAGGATCCTCTGGTACCAGGTTTTCTGCATCATCCAGCACATTGAAAACCTTTTTCACCAGCTCAGCAGCACGCACGAACTTGAAATGCTTTCGGTTTTTCACATACACCAGCTTACTGCCATCGTTCTGATCCACTCCAGTAGCGTAAAATGTACCCCTGTAATCCACTGGGAGAGGCAATCTGTCATAGATAAGCAAGCTGCTTGAGGTTATACCTGTGATCGTTGCTGTCCTGTTGTGCTTTCCATTCAGGAAAACATCTACTTTATCGCCCTTTTTCAGGCGTTCCACTGGGAATAAACCTGTAAGCCATTCACCTACCAACTCTTTGCCTCCCAGCCACCAGAAAGCCAGGAAAAGCACTACTAAAAGGATAATTACGAAAACCATATCTTTAATGTTTACTTGGTTAATAATGCAAAGATAAATAAAATGTGTTTGATAGACACACTTTGAGGCAATAAAAATTCACTTAGTAACCTAAAACAAGCATAGCAGCATCCCTACCATGCTCATTGGTACGCTTTTTCCACCCAGTAATAGAGCAAAAATACTCATGCGTCATCTTCGTTACATTACGCTTTGGAGCTACCATTTCATACTCTACACCCAGATCTTTGAGAAAGGCATCCCAGATAGAGGCATCACGCTTCACAGAGCCAACTCCTTGCAGCCGTTTCCTCTCCTCCTCTCTGCTCATATTCTCGGTACCAAACCAGGTACGCTGTCTTGGATCCTCCACTCTTACCACGAGCTTTGTGCCTGCCTCCTCAGCTACACCTTTCCAGTGCTTCACCTCCTCCATAGCCTTATGGATCTCAGTGCTGGCAACGCTTTCCAGAGATCGCTTTCGGTTATCCCAAACAGCGATCCCTGTATTAACGCCTGTATCAATCCCTATGAAGATCATTCCACAACCTCCTCTACATCCTCAGGAGTTGCATTTGGCAGCTCATATAGGACAACACCCTTTAATTCGTTGCTTTCCTCTCTGGTACCGAACAACTGAGCCATACAGCAGTTATCTGGCAGGAACTTATATCGCACCTCCTTAATGAGTGGCAATCCTATAGGATGCTCACTAAAGATATGGCAGCTCCATATACCACTTTCTCTGCGTACCGTTACTACGGTGTTCTTGAATAGGAATGTACCAGGCTTGTACTCTCCGTAATCATCCGTAACCTCAGGCTCTCTTGCAGCCGATTCCTCCAGCTCCTTAACGAGCTTAGGATTAAGCCTGTTCTTACGCTTTGCCCAATACTCAGGGTAAACTACTTTCTTGGTTTTTGTTGTTGTCTTTTCCATGTCGTTATAGTTTATAGGGTGAAACAATATCATAGATAGCCTTGCAGATCTCTATATCGTACTCTGCATCGTGGAGCCTGGTATCATCTACCTGGATTCCCAGAGCCTTTGCTACGGTACCCTGCTTGAAATTCTCCATATCGGCACGCTGAGCTGCCAGGTAAGGAGTAGCCAGCACCATTACATCCAGGCTGTTGCTCCAGAAATAGGATCCAAAGTATTTATCGCCATTCTGGGTAAACCAGGCTCTCAGAAACTCATTATCAAAGTGAGCGTTATTGAATCCAGCCAGGAAAAACTTATCCTTTTTGTTGAAGCGATCCACATACTTAGTGAGCATTGCCACAAACTGCTTGTACACCTCTCCCATAGGAGGGTACGCCATGATCTGCTCCTCGGTAACACCGCCCACCTCCAGGGCTTTTGCATCAATCTTAGCACCAGGCTTAGGCTGTACCTTGAAATTGAATTTCTCTTTGATCTCTCCATCAATCACTACAGCACCGCTTATCTGGTGAATGCCGTGAAGATTTACCAACACACCTGTAGTTTCCAGGTCAAAAAATAACACTTTCATCCTTTTGTCCGTTTTATGTTAAACTTTCTATATCCAAACGCATTGTAATACTGTTGCATCTTAGCAATCATTTCCCTGTAGGCAGTTCTGCCAGCCACCTTGATAATGTCCTTTTTGAGCTTCCTGGGCAGTTTCGCTTTCGGTGCTCCTGGCTCTCTTTCACTGCTTGGAGAAATTTGTATAGTAACCTCTATCTTTCCCATAGCTACATCTGTTTTTTGTATTCTCGCATCGCCTGGCTCAGGCTCTCTGTCTTATCCAGCAGCTTTGCCAGGGCATCAATATCTACCAGGGTGCTGCCACCATCCAGGTAAGCCCAAACCTTTCTCAGAGCCTCGGAAATACTCTTAGCCTCTCTGGAATCTTTGAGGTTTCCCAGCACCTCCTTGTTTGTCGCTACAGCTTTGCCTTGCTTCAGGGCAGAATCCACAGCCGACTTTGCAGCCTTTACCTGTTCCTTTGGGGTTTCATAGCTTGAAGCGATCTCCCTGGCTGCCTTTGCCGAAAGCTCACCTCTTACGATCTTTTCCTGTATGTAGGGTGGAAGATCCAGGAGAGAGAGGCACTTGCTTACGAAAGCTGGGGATTTCTTGAACTTATCCGCTATCTCTACCTGGCTGTAGCCAAACTCCTCTTTGAATCTGCGAAACATCAGGGCACATTCGTATTCAGTGAAACGCTTACCCTCGTTTCTCATCATCTGCTCTATGTACAGATCCTCTGTAGTGGCATCCTTAGGAGCTTTGAGAGCCTTGATCCAGGGGATGTTTGCACCCTCTCCAATAGCCTCCATTGTGGCACGATAACGCCTCTCTCCATCCACCAGTTTGTAAAGCTCTTTGCCGTTCTCATCCTTGAAAGGGATTACAGTAATAGGGTTAAGCACACCCTTAGCCTTGATTTGTTCTTTCAACTCGTTAAGATCAAAATCCCTACGAACATTGAAATTATCCATTACAACTATATTCCTGGGATCAATTAGGAATATATCAGTCATTTTTGTTGCATTAGTTTCCATATATTTTAACCATTATCTGAATCATCAAAATAATTTTCGTTTTCCTCTATAAAGGAATCCATAGCATCATCGCAATAAGTACCCTCACATAGTGAATCTGCTAAATGTTCTATTTCTCCTTTATTCCAGGGACAGTAAGCACATAACTCATCGCTTAGTTCCTGCTTCAATTTACACCTATCCATAACTCAATATCTAAAGTCGGTTAAGTGGATTACCACACCCTCAAAGGTGTTTTCTTTGTTGTTACCGAAAAACCACTCTACAAAGTCCTCCACACTCAAACCATCATTCTTAGCCACAACCTGGATCGGTACCTGTTTATCATCAATCCAGATCTGAGGGTAGGCATCTGTGGAGCTGTTCACCATTGTTACCTTTTGCAGCCCAATCTTTTCATACTGGGCAAACTCCCTCTGTTCTGAGTTGTAAGGTCTGCCAGTCCACTCTCTTACACTGAGGTACTTTCTGCCAGACTTGATACCCTGGTATCGCTCCTCCCATACTCCTTTTGCGTTGTAGCGTATGGTGTGGATCTTCTCACCAGCTTTCAGTTTACCCTCAAAGCCTGTAGGCTCTCCAGCTCTGGAGTGGGTTACAGGAAACGACTTGCAGAGGGTTAGGATCACTTTCTTTTTGCCTGTCTGTTTCATATCAGTAATTCTTTCCGTGTTTGTAACTCCTGGAGGCATTGTAGATCATCTTTTTCTCAATGTGCCAGGCTATATTGATTCCCATACTCTCTGCCAGCTTGCATATCTGCATACGGCACGCATTCAGGGCTACATCCAGAGGTACGCTATCCCTTACAAGCGTTTGTACGATCTGGTAGATATTCTCAGTGTATCGGCTTCCATTCTCAGGAAACATCGGTCTGGTTACATCCCTCAGATTCATATTCACATTGTGAGCACCAGCCAAATCCAGTATTCTGATTATGGCATCTGCCAGCTCATCCTCTACAGTATCTTTCACATACATTTCAAAGTAGCCAGTGAAGCCTGTTCTACCAGGTTGGTAATCTCCAGGATCCTTGAAATGTGCTAACAGGCTCTGATCTGTTCGCCTGTCCTTTCGGTGTGCTTCCACCGATTCCATAAGCTCTGAGATCACCAGGCACATGAAATGCTCTGGGCTGGGGTTATTCTCCCAGAAACCGTGCTCCACCGCATTAGCGTGGATCTTATCTCTTAGCTCGTTCCAATCTGAAATGTGTTGCATACGCTTAAAATAATTTGGGTTGATTTTCCATTTTAATTCTTTGCTGAGCGATCTTGAAAAACTCAGCGTTGATCTCCATACCGATAAAGTTTCTGTTTGTCCTCGCACACGCTACACCAGTGGTACCAGATCCCATGAAGCAATCCAAAACCGTATCACCCTCCTTAGAGCTATTCAGTACCAGTGTCTGAATAATGTTGATCGGCTTAATTGTCGGATGCTTGTATAGCTGCTTATCTCTGGTGTTTATAGGCTGGTAAAATGCAGTCTTGGCTTTATCGTAACTATCTGGGTTACAGTACCCCCCCCCGTCTGAAATACAAGCAATACTCCTTATCTGTGAGGTACTTATTATTGAACAAAGGGGCAGCATTCGTTTTCACCCACACCAGTACATCAAAGGCACATCCTAATCCCTCCACAAAATACTTTAGGTACATTGGAATCTGCTTTGCATTGCACCAGATATACACATTTATATTTTTCATTACTCGTACCATCTGATCCAGCACCGACTTATTAAAGCCATCGCAGATATTGGCAGCCTCCAGCTCATTATTCATTGATTGAATACTCTTTGCCAGGGCACTCTTACCTCCAGCTTTGGTGTTGTCTATTTGATAGGGAGGATCCGTAACAATGAGATCCACGCTGTTATCTGGAATCTGAGCTAACAGCTCCAGGCAATCACCCTGTAATAAATTCGTTTCCATTGCTATTTTCGGTAACTTGTTCCTTGAAAGTGTATTTTATCAAACATTTCTCTGAGCCTGTCATCTA
>JAFXEW010000123.1 GCA_017513625.1 Lachnospiraceae bacterium
ACTGTGCTCCTGCCGCAGAATCATCAATATCTTGTTTGTATTCTGTTTCCTCTCCGGGCTCGGGAAGTGTCATCAGCACCTTAATAATACGGTTCTGATCGATGCCCTGTACCTTTAGGGAAATATTATCTTCCACAGTAACTTCCTCATTGTCCTCAGGGAGACGGTCCAGTTTTTCGATGATGATACCGCCGATAGAGTCGTAGTCTTCGCTTTCCAGTTCGGTACCAAGAGCGTCATTGATATCATCCAGCTTCATGCTGCCTTCTACCAGATAGGTACGCTCAGCAACTTCCTGAATCAGTTCGGCTTCGTCCTGGTCATATTCATCACGGATTTCGCCGACGATCTCTTCCAGAAGGTCCTCCAATGTAATCATACCTACAGTAGCACCGTACTCATTCAGTACAAAGGCCACATTGGTAGTCTTTTCACGCATTTCATACATCAGGTCGGAACTCTTTTTAAATTCATAGGTGTAATGCGCCTCGCGCAGAATACTTTTTACTTCAAATGTAGCAGGGTCTTCCGTCAAAATGAAATCTTTGATATTAATCAGACCGATAATATTGTCCTTTTCTTCCTGATATACGGGAAGACGGGTGTACATGCATTCGCGGAATACACTTAATACCTTTTCATAATCGGCATCCACACTGATGGTCACCATATTAATACGGGGAATCATAATGTCTTTAGCCAGGCCGTCAGAGAAATCAAACACATTGTAAATCATGTCTCTTTCTTCCGATTCGATGACGCCGTCTTCGTGGCTGACATCCACGTAGGTCTTCAATTCATTTTCGGTCATGGTGTTCACCTTTTGATTAGGGTCTACACGCAAAAGTTTCAGTATAAACCGGGAAATGATGTCGATTATGTAAATGACGGGAGTCAGGACAGTCATCAGTGCATAAATCGGCCTGCTATATATAAGTGATAATTTCTCTGCGTTTAACCGTGCCCATGTCTTGGGGACAATTTCACCGGTCAATAAAACCACGATGGTCAGTATTCCGGTAGCAATACCTACGGGAAGGCTGATGCGCAGGGCGAGCGTGGTGGCAAGGGCGGAAGCGGACAGGTTGACAATGTTATTGCCAATCAGGATAGAACTGAGCATTTTACCGTAGTTATCCAGGACCTTATTGGCCAGTGCGGCACTCTTATTGCCCTCCTCTTCCAAAGTACGCAGCCTTACGCGGCCGGCTGTGGAAAGAGCGGTTTCTGCAGAAGAAAAAAATGCAGATAAAATAATGAGAATTACTAAAACAACTAATTGTATGACACCTTCGGTATCCAATTATATTCACTCCTTTTCATAATATATAATATGAGAATCAATATACATGAAATATAGTATAATTGTCAAGTTTACATACCTTGCAGAATATATATTTAATATAAAATTTAGAAAAGGAGAAAGAGTATTTTTATATGAATGAAATGAAATACAAATGGATTTTTATGGCAAGGTGTTTGCTGCTTTCTTACATAATTACACTGATATTATTGGCGGTATTGGCGTTTGTGATGCTGCAGTTTCAGGCACCTAAAACAGTGATGTCCGCCTTGATTATTATTTTATATGCAGCGGTCAATATGTTCAGCGGCATTCTGGCCGGCAGACATATGAAAGAAAAGCGTTTTCTGTGGGGAGTAGCAGCCGGCGGAATGTATTTTGGGGTTTTGCTGCTGGTTTCGCTGATTACGCAGGGGGGGAGTAACATAGGAACGGATATAATTACTACATTTATACTGTGTGCGGGAGGCGGAATGCTTGGCGGTATGATCAGTTAGAACAGCTAAAACGATTTTGTCCGAAAAAATGGGCGGATTTCCTGTTTTTATAAAAAAACTATTTTACAAAAACAAATTTTATGTTATACTACAGAGAGTCAAATTGACTTTTTATATCCAAAGGAGGCTATATAGCGATGAAGCATATTAAGACTTTGACAACCAGAGATTTAAAGGAATCTGTGAAGAAGGGCGGCTGCGGTGAGTGCCAGACTTCTTGTCAGTCTGCTTGCAAGACCTCTTGTACAGTAGGCAATCAGAGTTGTGAAAAGATTAAATAATCAAACATGACCAGATTAATGTAAGCAGCGATTCAGGTCGCTGCTTATTATACGTTTTACCTTTATGAGTTTTTGAGTTTCGGAAAGGAAGCATTTTTGTGATACACCAGTATAAAAACAACGGTTACAATATCGTAATGGATGTAAACAGCGGTTCCATCCACGTGGTTGATGATATTGTATATGATATGATTCCGCTGGTAGAACCACTTGTAAACGAAGGCATCAAGGATGGTGATACCATTAAGGCGGCCGTACTGAATCTGACGGATATTCCCTATCCTGCAGAGGAGATTACGGAGGCTGTGGATGAGGTGCTGGAGTTGGAAAAAGCAGGCCAGCTGTTTGCACCGGATATTTATGAAAATTATGTATTTGACTTTAAAAACAGACAAACGGTAGTAAAGGCTCTTTGTCTGCATATAGCACATGACTGTAATCTGGCTTGTCAGTATTGTTTTGCCGAAGAAGGCGAATACCACGGCAGAAGAGCGCTGATGAGCTTTGAGGTGGGTAAGAAGGCTTTGGATTTCCTGGTAGCTAATTCGGGCAACAGGGTAAATCTGGAGGTGGATTTCTTTGGCGGTGAACCGCTGATGAACTGGCAGGTGGTAAAAGACCTGGTGGCTTACGGAAGAAGTCTGGAAGAGCTCCATAATAAGAAGTTTCGTTTTACCCTGACCACTAACGGTATTTTGCTGGATGATGATGTTCTGGAATTTGCAAACCGTGAAATGAGTAATGTGGTATTAAGTATAGACGGCCGTAAGGAAGTGAATGATAAGATGCGTCCTTTCAGGGGCGGACAGGGCAGTTATGATGTGATTGTTCCCAAGTTTCAAAAGGTGGCAGAAAGCCGCAACCAGATGAATTATTATGTGAGAGGTACTTTTACTCACGAAAATCTGGATTTTTCCAAGGATGTATTGCATCTTGCGGACCTTGGGTTCAAGCAAATATCCGTGGAACCTGTGGTGGCGCAGCCTGAGGACTATTATGCTATCAAAGAAGAGGACATTCCCGTACTTTTGGAAGAGTATGACAGACTGGCTTGTGAGATGCTTAAGCGCAGAAAAGAAGGAAAAGCATTTAATTTTTTCCACTTTATGATAGATTTGGAAGGTGGTCCCTGTGTGGCAAAGAGACTGTCCGGATGCGGTTCCGGAACGGAATATCTGGCAGTAACACCCTGGGGTGATTTATATCCCTGCCATCAGTTTGTGGGAAATGAGAAGTTCCTCATGGGCAATGTAGACGAAGGTATTAACCGGGATGAAATCAGGGATGAGTTCAAATGTTGTAATGTATATGCTAAGGAAAAATGCAGGAAGTGTTTTGCCAAGTTTTATTGCAGCGGCGGGTGTGCTGCCAATTCCTACAATTTCCACGGTAATATAAATGATGCCTATGATGTAGGCTGTGAACTGCAGAGAAAGCGCGTGGAATGTGCGATTATGATGAAAGCGGCCATGGCTGATGAGTCATAAGGTGTTTTGAAATAAGAGAAGGGAGTAAAGAAATGAAGAAAAGTAATGCAATAGCTATTTTGCTTTGTACAATCATTATTTTGCTGGGTGTTACATACGTGGATATTTTTGGTGTGGATGCAACGGGTAGTGGTAGTGCAAAGGATATTAGTTTGGGTTTGGATCTGGCAGGCGGTGTCAGCATCACTTATCAGGTAGTTGGGGATGAAGAGCCCAGCGCTACCGATATGAGCGATACCATTGCCAAGTTACAGAAGCGTGTGGAGAATTACAGCACTGAGGCAATTGTATATCAGGAAGGTGTAGACCGTATCAATATTGAAATCCCCGGTGTAAGTGATGCAAATGAGATTTTAAAAGATCTGGGTAAGCCCGGTCAGTTGTACTTTATTGCAGAGACAGACAGTACCGGTAATGTTAACTTCACCTTCGATATGAATGGTGTGCCCCAGATGGCTAAGACCATTGAGGATTTAAAGGCAGACGGTTCCATTAAACTGGAAGGTACTGATGTAAAGGATGCAACTGCAGGTGCTATGCAGGACAGCATGGGTAACAGTACTTTTGCCGTTAGTCTGTTGATGACCGAAGAAGGAACCAAGAAGTTTGAAGATGCTACCAGAAATGCATATGAAAAGAACGAAAGACTGGCTATTTATTATGATGGTGCATTTGTCAGTGTACCTACCGTAAGTGGTGTATTTACTGACGGACAGGCTCAGATTTCCCCCATGGCTACCTATGAGGAAGCAGAGAATCTTGCTTCCACCATCCGTATCGGTGGTTTGAAGCTGGAACTGGAAGAATTGCATTCCAAGGTAGTAGGTGCACAGCTGGGTGTGGAAGCTATTGAAACCAGCTTGCTGGCAGGTGCTATCGGTCTGGCAATTGTTATTGTACTTATGATTGCGATTTATTATGTAGCAGGTCTTGCTTCCAGCATTGCACTGTGTCTCTATGTTGCATTGGTGGTACTTCTGTTAAATGGTTTTGATATGACATTAACCCTGTCCGGTATTGCAGGTATTATTCTGTCCATCGGTATGGCGGTAGATGCCAATGTTATTATCTTTGCACGTATCAGAGAAGAGCTGGCAACAGGCAAGACTGTAAAGAGTGCCATGAAGATTGGTTATGATAAGGCATTATCCGCTATTATAGACGGTAATATTACCACTTTGATTGCAGCAGCTGTTTTACTGTTTTTAGGCCCCGGTACTGTTAAGGGCTTTGCACAGACATTGGCTCTGGGTATCGTGCTTTCCATGTTTACTGCACTTGTTGTTACCAAATATATCATGCAGGCAATGTATGAATTAGGTATCAAGGATGCGAAGTGGTACGGTATCGGTAAGGAGCGTAAGGCTATGGATGTACTCTCTAAAAAGGGTGTGTTCATTGGTGTTTCCCTGGCTGTTATTATCGGCGGATTCGTAGTGATGGGCGTGCAGAAGGCTAACGGTAATGATACCCTGAACTACAGCCTTGAATTTAAGGGTGGTACAGCTACTACCGTAGAGTTCAATGAAAGCATGGATTTGGCTGAAATAAATGAAAAGGTAGTTCCCGTGATTGAAAAGGCTACCGGCAGTGCAGTACAGATTCAGACAGTACAGGATTCCAACGAAGTTATTTTCAAAACCAATAATCTGGATGTAGAAAAGCGAGAAGCACTGAATGTAGTGTTAGCTGAGGAATTTGGTGTAGCAGAAGATATGATTACTTCCGAAACCATCAGTTCCGTCATCAGTAATGAGATGAAATCTGATACGATTATCGCAGTAATTATTGCCATCATTTGTATGCTGATTTATATCCGTATCCGATTCAGCGATATCCGTTTCGGTATCAGTTCCGTTGCGGCCTTGCTTCATGATGTATTGGTGGTGCTGGCATTCTATGCTGTTGCAAGAGTTTCCGTAGGAAATACCTTTGTGGCTTGTATGCTGACTATCGTAGGTTATTCCATTAATGCAACCATCGTTATTTTTGACCGTGTGCGTGAAAATATTGCGGTGATGACCAGAAAAGATGAATTAAAGGATGTAATAAATAAAAGTATTACCCAGACCATGTCCAGAAGTATTTTTACTTCACTGACTACGTTTGTAATGGTTGCAGCCCTTTATATTCTGGGTGTGACCAGTATCCGTGATTTTGCCCTTCCTTTGATGGTAGGTATTGTCTGCGGTGCATATTCTTCCGTATGTCTGGCAGGCGCATTGTGGTTTATTCTTCGTCAGAAGTTCCCGCCCAAGACAACTATAGATAATTAATATACAGGAAAGGTATGGCTGTTTTATGGAAAAATGGTTTGTTACCGCCAAAAGCGGCGAGTTCGACAAATGGGCCGAAACATTCCATATAAGCCCCGTACTTGCCCGTATCTTGAGAAACAGAGAGTTAAAAGAGGAACTTACCATGGGTAAGTTCCTTTTTGGCACACTGGAGGATTGTCACAGTCCCTGGCTTCTAAAGGATATGGACAGGGCAGTACAGGAGATAGAGGAAGCCAAGGCGCAGGAATTAAATATCAGAGTCATCGGAGATTATGATGTGGACGGCATTTGTTCCGCATACATATTGAGCAGGGGCCTGGAAGTATACGGAGCAAAGGTGGACACCATGATTCCTCACAGGATTCACGACGGTTATGGTCTGAATGAGCAGCTGATAGAGGAAGCGGGTAAGGACGGTATCGGCATGATTATAACCTGTGATAACGGGATCGCTGCAGCCGGGCAGATTCAAATGGCCCTGGAGCTGGGGATAAAGGTGGTGGTTACGGATCACCACGAAGTGCCTTTTGAAGAGTGTACGGATGTTGACGGAACGCAGAGTAGGAAAGAAATATTGCCGCCGGCAGCGGCGGTAGTGGACCCCAAGCGTCATGATTGTGCATATCCTTACAAGAATATCTGTGGTGCAATGGTGAGTTTTAAGCTTTTGCAGGCACTTGCAGAAAAAAGTGCAAATGTAGCATTGCAGAGAGAATTGGAAGCCTTTTATGAGTTTGTGGCACTTGCCACGGTCTGTGATGTGATGGAGCTTTTGGATGAGAACCGCATCATGGTAAAAGAAGGTTTAAAAAGGATGCGCAGTAGCCGGAATCCGGGCTTGCAGGCTTTAATTGAAGTGAACCAATTGGACTCACATAAATTGTCCGCATACCATCTGGGATTTGTAATCGGTCCCTGTCTGAATGCTACGGGACGGCTGGATACGGCCAAGAGAGCCCTGGAGCTTTTGCAGAGCAAGTCACGGGTAGAGGCGGTGACTGCGGCCAGGGCCCTGAAAGAGTTAAATGACAGCCGTAAGAACCTTACGCTGCAGGGCGTGGAAGATGCGGAGAAATACATGGCCGAGCATGATATCCAGAAAGACAGTGTGTATCTGATTTATCTGCCTGATGTCCATGAAAGTCTGGCAGGTATCATAGCAGGACGCATCCGCGAAAAATACAATCATCCGGTGTTTGTGCTTACAAAGGGTGAAGAAGGGGTGAAGGGCTCCGGGCGTTCCATAGACAGTTATCACATGTATGAGGCCATGGTGCGCAATAAACAGTTCTTTACAAAGTTTGGCGGACATAAACTGGCTGCAGGACTGTCCATGAACGAAGAGGATATCGAACCACTGAGACAGGCTTTAAATGCAGATTGCGGGCTGGGGGAGGAGGATTTTTATGCAAAGGTGGTCATAGATGTACCAATGCCCCTTTCCTATGCGGATGAGGTGCTGGCGAAACAGCAGGAGCTGTTAGAGCCTTTTGGTGTGGGGAATCCTAAGCCTCTCTATGCAGAGAAAAATGTAATTTTCAACAGGATTACCCTGTTTGGTAAGAATAAAAATGTGATGCGCTGTAACGTGAGTACGGCTGATGGTAGAATGCATCAGATGGTTTATTTTGGGAATATGGAGCGCTTTGAGACCTTTATCCGGGAAAAACACGGCGAAAAGGCGCTGGAAGACCTGAAAGCCGGTTATGGTGAAGTGACTGTAAATGTAGCTTATCAGATAGGTATGAACAGCTATAACGGACGAAGCGAATTACAGATGATTATGCAGAATTTCTGCTAGGAGATAGAGATGATAGCAACAGTAACCTTAAATCCGGCGGTGGATCAAAACTGTAGGATAGATAAATTGTGTGTTGGAGAAGTAAACAGACTGGAAGAAACAGAACGTAGGGCAGGGGGCAAAGGAATAAATGTCACCAGAGTCTTGCGAAAGTTTCATACGCCGGTAGCGGCACTGGGATTTTTGGGCGGAAATAACGGCAAAATGATAGAAGAAGAGATGGAAGAGCTGGGAGTCGAGTGTTTTTTTACTCCTGTAGAAGGTGAAACCAGGGTCAACACCAATATACTGGGCAGGGACGGCACCGTAACGGAGATTTTGGAGCCGGGCCCTGTTATCACGGACAAAGAATTGCAGCAGTTTCTCAGGTGCTATGACGGAGTGCTGGAGCAGTGTGAAATGGTGGTACTCTCAGGCAGTCTCCCTGCAGGAGTGCCCGGGGATTTGTATGCGGTACTGATTATGCGGGCCGGAATGTTTGGAGTAAAGACGGTACTGGATACTTCAGGAGCGGCATTGGCAAAAGGTATAAAAGCCGTGCCCTATATGGTAAAACCTAACATAAACGAACTGGCACAGTGGGCAGGCGCAGAGTCGCTAAGCAGGGAAGCGGCTAAGCAGGAAGCTGAAAAACTGGTGCGTTTAGGTATATCTAAGGTAGTGGTTTCCATGGGAAGTGAAGGGCTGATTTATGCAGACGAGGCAGGAACTTTTTTTGTACCTGCAAAGCAGGTGGAGGTGAAAAACTCTGTAGGCTGCGGCGATACAGTGGTGGCGTCCCTATGTATGAGTGAAGTTGCAGGAGAAGACCCTGAAACGGCAATGGAAAAAGCGGTTGCCATGGCAGCTGCCAACGCGGCCGGTAAGGGCGGAGGAGAGTTTTCGACCGCAGCCTATCTGGAGCTTTTGCAGTAGACCGGGAGTTTATAGTTTTTTGTGTTAGTTTATAGATTCCTAATTTTTAAAACACATTTTGTACACAAATGGGGACTATGATGTAATCAGTGGTGTGAAACACCATTTCCCCCCCTCATAAGTTGAAAAAAGCTCCGGCGTGCCGGGGTTTTTTTCTGTTTGGGGGATGATTGTATGAGGTTGGCGGAATCTTTGATTTAGGGGTGGTAGAAAAACTTAAAATAGAGTAAAATAGAATAAGTATGTTTAGGTATGTTGGGGCGCCGGTATTGGTAGAAATCCCGGGGCAGACGGGAGGAAAAGTATGATATTGTCACATTTATTACAGAAAATACAGTATCAGTGTATACGCGGAGATGTGGATATAGAGGTAGAAGGAATCGTCTATGATTCCAGAAAGGATACATCCGGCAGGGTATTTGTGTGCATGACCGGAACTGTATTTGACGGTCACAATTTTGCTGCGGAGGTTGCAGCAAAGGGCGCCAGGGCGTTGGTAGTTTCCAAAGAGGTGGAATTGCCGGAGGACGCAAAAGTAACCATTATTAAAGTGGAGGACACCAGAGCTGCATTAGCACATATGGCGGCGGCATGGTTCGGTTATCCTGCAGAAAAAATGAAAATTATAGGCATTACGGGAACCAAAGGAAAAACCACCACCACCTATCTGGTAAAGTCCATTCTGGAAAATGCAGGATATAAGGTAGGGCTTATCGGAACCATTGAGACCATTATCGGAGAGGAGCATATCCCTGCAGCCAATACTACACCGGAGTCCTATCTGTTGCAGCAGTATTTTGCACGTATGGCAGATGCGGGAATGGATTGTGTGGTGATGGAAGTGTCCTCCCAGGCCCTTAAAATGAACCGTACCTGCGGCGTGTTTTTTGACTATGGTATTTTTACTAATCTGGAAAAGGATCATATCGCTCCCGGAGAGCATGAAAGCATGGAAGATTACATGGCATGCAAGGGACTTTTATTCAGACAGTGTAAAGTGGGTATTGTAAATGGTGATGACATACATTTGGAGCAGATTCTGGCGGGGCATACCTGCGAAATAGAGACTTATGGTTTAAAGGAAGGAAATCATTTGCGTGCTACGGATTTGCAACTGGTATATAACCCCGGCAGACTTGGGGTGTCCTTCCGTGTAAGCGGACTGATGAAGTTTGAGACCCAAATCAGTACGCCGGGACGGTTCAGTGTGTATAATGCATTGACGGCCATTGCCATCTGCAGACACTTCCGGATTGAAGAAAAGGACATCACGCGGGCCCTTATGGCGGCTAAGGTAAAAGGACGTATTGAAATGGTGCCCGTGTCCGATGCATACACTTTACTGATTGATTATGCCCATAATGCCATGTCCCTGGAAAGTTTACTGACTACTTTGCGAGAGTATAACCCGGGCAGATTGATTTGTCTCTTCGGATGCGGCGGTAACCGGTCTAAGGACAGACGCTTTGAGATGGGTGAAATCAGTGGTAAACTGGCGGATTTGACCGTGATTACTTCTGACAATCCCCGTTATGAGGAACCCATGGACATTATTTCTGATATAAAAACAGGTATCGGCAGGACGGAGGGAGCCTATGTGGAGATCCCTGACCGTAAGGAAGCTATCCGCTATGTAATGCGTAATGGCAGACAGGGAGATATTATCGTACTGGCCGGTAAGGGGCACGAGGATTATCAGGAGATTAAAGGTGTTAAATACCCAATGGATGAAAGAGTGTTGATTCGCGAGATTTTGGACGAGGGCCTGTAATGCGGTAAAGAAATGCTTTAAAAGCAGAAAGGACCGGTACAGGTTACAGTCTTGCGGAAAAGGTAAACAGATTTGAGGAAAATGTAGAAAGGAGGGCTGCCCCGTGCCGGAGTTATATGCAGATATCATAGTGGATATATCCCATGAAAAAGTAGATAAGGCGTTTCAATACAGGATACCTATGCATCTGCAGGGAAAGATTGAAACCGGCATGTGTGTGGTAGTACCCTTCGGAGCAGGAAACAAACAGATAAAAGGCTATGTGGTGGAGGTCTCTGAACGTTGTAAGTTTGATGAGGCGCGGATGAAGGAAATCTGCGGGATTACTGCAAAAGGAGTATCTGCAGAAGAGCGCATGATTGAATTGGCGGCCTTTCTGCGCCGGAACTACGGCGGGACCATGATACAGGCACTTAAAACGGTACTGCCGGCCAAACAAAGCGTAAAAATGCTGGAGCACCGCACCATAGTGCGTAAGATGGACAGGGAACAGATTATTTCCTTACTGGGAGAGAGTATAAGGAAAGGGCAGAAAGCGAAAGAAAGGCTTCTTAGGGAACTGACGGAGCAGGAAAATATCCCCTATGAATGGATTACAGGTAAATTAGGTGTTTCACCGGCTACTATACGCAGTCTGGAAGGGGCCGGAGTGATAAAGATAGAAAGTGAGAGAAGCTTCCGCAATCCGGTGAAATTACAGGATGTATGTTCCCATAGGAATGACTTAAGCCCGGAGCAACAGGAGATTGTGAATCATGTAATGGCTGATTATGATGGTGATAATATAGGCACCTATTTAATCCATGGAATAACGGGAAGCGGTAAGACGGAGGTTTACCTGCAACTGGCAGAGGAAATGGTAAGCCGTGGTAAACAGGCAGTGGTATTGATTCCGGAAATTGCCCTTACTTATCAGACACTGCTTAGATTTTACAGAAGGTTCGGTGATCGGGTAAGCGTGATGAATTCAACCCTGTCCCCGGGGGAAAAATATGACCAGTGCCGAAGGGCCAAGGCCGGGGAGATAGACGTGATTATAGGTCCCAGGTCTGCGTTGTTTACGCCTTTCCCTGATATAGGACTGATTATTATGGATGAGGAGCATGAGGGCAGTTACAAAAGTGAATCTGCCCCCAAATACCACGCCAGGGAAGTGGCAATGGAGATTGCGCGGATGCATGGCGCAGGGGTGGTGCTTGGTTCGGCTACACCTTCCCTGGAGGCTTATCATATGGCCCGTGAAGGAAAATGTACTCTTTTTAAGCTGACCAGGAGACTCACGGGAGGAAGTCTGCCACGGGTGAATATTGTGGATTTACGTGAAGAACTGCGGGAAGGCAACCGTTCTATTTTTAGCAGAAAGCTGCAGGAGCTTTTAAGCGACAGACTGCAGAGCGGGCACCAGAGTATGTTGTTTTTAAACCGTAGGGGATATGCGGGCTTTATTTCCTGCAGAGCCTGCGGAGAAGTAATGAAATGCGAGCATTGTGATGTGTCGCTTTCGGAGCACAGGGATGGCAGTCTGGTGTGCCATTACTGCGGCTATATGGTGCGTAAGCCACAGACCTGCCCCAAATGTGGTTCCAAATATATTATGGGCTTTAAAGCGGGAACGGAGCAGATAGAACAAAAACTTACGGAAATGTATCCGGGTATCAGAGTCCTTAGGATGGATGGTGATACCACCAAGACAAAGGACAGTTATGAAAAGATATTGTCCGCCTTTGCTAACGGAGAAGCGGATGTGCTGGTGGGTACCCAGATGATTGTAAAGGGCCACGATTTCCCTAATGTGACCCTGGTGGGAGTGCTGGCAGCGGATTTATCCCTGGGAGCCACTGATTTCAGGGCAGGAGAGAGAACCTTCCAGTTATTAACCCAGGCAGCAGGACGGGCAGGAAGAGGTGATCGGCCTGGAGAGGTGGTCATACAGACCTATCAGCCGGAGCATTATGCAGTGGTACATGCAGGGGCCCAGGATTATGAAAGCTTTTATGAAGAAGAAATCCTGTATAGGGAGCTTTCGGGTTATCCGCCGGTGGACCATATGCTTGCGGTGCAATTGTATGGTAAGTACCCGGACAATCTGCAAAAACTGGCGGAAGAACTGGCATCCTATACGGGAAGTATGGCTGATAATTCACAGCCGTTGGCCAAGAGACTGCGGGTTATCGGACCTGCGCCCGCATCCATTGCAAAAATTAATGATATTTTCCGATATGTTTTCTATGTAAAACATGAAAAGTATGATAAACTGGTGCAGGTAAAGGATTTACTGGAACATAAAATTCAAATCATACAACCCAGATATGAGTCAGTGCAGTTTGATTTTGACCCCATGCATATCCTGTAGGTTGTCACAGAATAATAGAAAAGAGAGGCTTAGGATAAGATGGCAATTCGTAATATTCGTGAAATCGGCGATGAAGTGTTAAGCAAGAAGTGTAAAGAGGTTGCTGAGATGACACCCCGCATCAGGGATCTGATCGGTGATATGTTGGAGACCATGTACGAAGCAAACGGCGTGGGCTTGGCCGCACCACAGGTAGGAATCCTGAGAAGAATTGTGGTAATCGATTGTACGGGGGAGAATCCCTATGTGCTGATTAATCCACGTATCGTAGAAGCAAGCGGGGAGCAGACCGGGCAGGAAGGTTGTTTAAGTGTGCCCGGTAAGGCAGGTATGGTGACCAGACCTTCCTACGTAAAGTGTGAGGCATTGGATGCGGATATGCAACCCTATGTATTAGAGGGGACGGAGCTTTTGGCCAGAGCAATCTATCATGAGTTGGATCATCTGGACGGACATCTTTATGTGGAAAAGGTGGAAGGCGAACTGATGGATGCCGTGCCTGCAGGAGAAGAGGATGAAGAGGACTGATCGGAAGGGAATGAAGTAGTATGAAGATAGTATTTATGGGAACTCCTGACTTTGCAGTGGGTGCCCTGGAGGCACTGGTAAAGGCAGGACATGAAATTACGGCTGTGGTGACCCAGCCCGATAAGGCCAAGGGACGCAGCGGCCAGCTGCAGTTTCCGCCCGTGAAGGAATTTGCGGTAAGTCATAATATCCCGGTATTCCAACCGGTACGTATCAAGACACCTGAGGCAATCAGTGAGCTTAAAAAATATCCTGCAGATATTTTTGTGGTGGCAGCCTTCGGACAGATTCTGTCAAAGGAGATTCTGGAGATGCCAAAGTATGGCTGTATCAATATTCATGCATCTCTTTTGCCTAAGTACAGAGGTGCATCCCCCATACAGCATGTGATATTGGACGGAGAAGCCATGACCGGTGTGACCATTATGCAGATGGATGAAGGTCTGGATACGGGCGATATGCTTTACAAAAAAGAGATTCCCATTGAAGATACGGATACCTTTGAGACCCTTCACGACAAGCTGATGGTGCTGGGAGGACAGGCCGTTACGGAAGCGCTTCCTCTGCTTGAACAGGGAGCACTTGTTCCTGAAAAGCAAAATGATGAAAAGAGTTGCTACGCATCATTGATTCGTAAAGAAATGGGTAAAATAGATTTTACAAAGAACACCGGAGTAATCGACAGATTAATCCGCGGTATGAATCCATGGCCCAGTGCATTTACTTTTTACAAGGGTAAACAGATGAAAATCTGGAAAGCATGTCCGATTACGGGGAATGTGGATGCTGCACAGCCGGGAACGGTGATTTCCGTGGACAAGGATGGCTTTGAAGTACGTACAGGGAATGGAGCACTGCGTATCCTGGAGCTTCAGCTGGAAGGCAAGAAGCGGATGTGCGCCCATGATTTCCTGCTGGGTGTAAAAGTACAGGCAGGGGACAGATTGGGAGAAGATTAAAAAGAAATAAAAGAAAAGGGGAGTAATATTATGGGTTTTTATGGTTTTGGTATAGACAGGACCTACTGGCTGGTTTTAATCGGTGCCGTATTATGTCTTTTAGCAAGCGGGCTGGTGAATTCCACCATGAAAAAGTACAGTAAAGTAAGTAATGCCTACAGAATGAGCGGAGCCGATGCTGCGCGCCGTATTCTGGATGCGGAAGGCCTGCATTATGTGAGAGTGGAAGCTATTGCCCGGGGGGATCATTATGACCCCACCAGTCAGTCGGTAAGACTTTCCGTTGAAAATTATAAGGGGACTTCAGTAACGGCAATAGCAGTTGCGGCCCATGAATGCGGTCATGCCATTCAACATGCCAAGGGTTATGTGCCCATTAAAATCAGAAGCAGCCTGGTGCCAGTGGCTAATCTGGGCAGTACATTAGGGATTCCTCTGATTTTTCTGGGAATGCTTCTTAGCTTTAATCAGGTACTGATACAAATTGGTATCATTGGTTTTGCACTGGCGGTGTTGTTCCAGTTGGTGACACTTCCCGTGGAGTTTAATGCATCCTCCAGAGCCCTTGCAAAGATTTCACAGCATGGGTTTCTCACAAGGGATGAAATAGACGGCGGTAAAAAGGTGCTTTTTGCAGCAGCACTTACCTATGTGGCAGCGGCGGCATCTTCTATTTTGCAGCTGCTGAGATTGATATTAATATCCGGCGGCGGCCGTAGAAGAGGCGATTAAAGAAATGGCAGAGAACAGTAGAGAGATTATTTTGGATACCCTTCTGGAAATGGAAAGAAGCGATATATATGACGGCAGACTGATAAAAGCGGTTTTGGATAAATATTCTTATCTGCCTTCTCAGGACAGGGCTTTTATAAAGCGGGTGACAGAAGGTACACTGGAGAGAAAAATAGAACTGGATTATTATCTGAATCATTTTTCCTCTGTGCCGGTTAAAAAGATGAAACCGTTGATACGTTGTCTGCTCCGAATGAGTGTGTATCAGCTTTTGTACATGGAGGCTGTTCCGGACAGTGCCGTGTGTAATGAGGCGGTGAAACTGGCTCAGAAAAGGAAGTTTGCGGGGCTGAAGGGTTTTATCAACGGAGTGCTTCGTACCGTGGCAAAAGAAAAAGAGAGCATGCCCCTGCCGGATAAGACAGCGGATTTTGAAGCATGGCTTTCGGTAAAGTATTCCATGCCAAGGTGGATTGTGGAAAAATGGATTGGGATATACGGAAGGGAAGTTACGGAAAAATTGTTACAGGGACTGCTTCAGATACATCCGGTTTCCCTTCGTTTCAATACCTGTATCAGTGAAGAAAAACGGGAAGCCTGTATCCGGGAAATGACGGATAACGGCGTGGTATTAAGGCAAAGTACATATCTGCCTTATGTATATACAGCCCGCAATACGGATGATATCCGCAGACTCCCCGGATTCGCGGAAGGATTGTTTGTGGTACAGGATATCAGCTCAGCCCTGGCGGTGGAAGCAGCAGGAATCGGGCCGGAAGACTTTGTAATGGATATTTGTGCCGCTCCCGGCGGTAAGACAGTGCTGGCGTCAGAGAAGGCCGCTCGGGTATTGTCAAGGGATGTATCTGAGGAGAAGCTGGCATACATCTGCGAAAACCTGGGACGTATGGGAAGAAACAATGTGGAGACCCAGGTGTATGATGCCAGAGTGCGGGATGAAAGCAGGATAGAGCAGGCGGATGTGGTTATTATGGATGTACCATGTTCCGGACTGGGTATTATGGGTAAAAAAAGGGATATTAAATACAATGTATCTCCCGAATCGTTGGAAAGTCTGTATGAGCTCCAGAAGGACATTCTTTTAAACAGTTGGGAATATGTAAAGAAGGGCGGGACGCTTTTATACAGTACTTGTACCATCAATCCTACGGAAAATAGGGGGATGGTAGACTGGATTACGGAAAATCTCCCCTTTGAACCGGTGGACATCAGGGATAGAATGCCGGGAACGCTTGCTGAGGATTATGAAAAGATCCGGAGTCAGATGCCGGGCAGTGCACATGAGAATGATAAATGCTGCATGCAGTTGATGCCGGGATATACGGAGGCGGACGGATTCTTCTTTGCCGTCCTTAAGCGTAAAGAATAACAGGAGACAAATGCGTAGAAGCGCATACGGAAAGGTATGGACAAAAACACATTGGATAAAACAGATATCAAGTCCCTTTCACTGCAGGAACTGAAAAAAGAGATGGAGGTCTTGGGGGAGAAAGGGTTTAGGGCAGCCCAGCTGTATGAATGGATGCATGTGAAGCTGGCCCGCAGTTTTGGAGAAATGACCAACCTTTCCAAGGCACTGCGGGAAAAATGTGAGGAAAGATATCATTATACGGATTTAAAGATTTTGCAGGTTCAGCAGTCCCGTCTGGACGGAACTCGTAAGTATCTGTTTGAATTAAGTGACGGCAATGTGGTGGAGAGTGTTTGGATGCAGTATAAGCACGGGAACAGTGTCTGCATTTCTTCACAGGTGGGCTGCAGAATGGGGTGCAGATTTTGTGCTTCCACTTTGGACGGTTTGGAACGAAACCTTCTGCCTTCGGAGATGCTGGACCAGATTTATGCCATTACCGCACACACCGGAGAGCGGGTCTCCAATGTGGTGGTAATGGGAACCGGTGAACCCATGGATAATTATGACAATCTGCTTAAGTTTCTCAGAATGCTCACGGACGAAAACGGTCTGCACATCAGTCAGAGAAATATTACAGTGTCTACCTGCGGTCTGGTGCCCCGTATGAAGCAGCTGGCAGAGGAGAAGCTCCAGATTACCCTGGCATTGTCTCTTCATGCCACCACGGATGAAAAGCGCAAGAAACTGATGCCCATTGCCAATAAGTATTCCATTGATGAACTGATGGAAGCCTGTGCATACTATTTTGACCTTACCGGCAGAAGAATTACTTTTGAATACAGTCTGGTGGGGGGCGTCAACGATACGGATGAGGATGCAAGGGAATTAATAGAACTTGCAAAGCCCCTATGCTGTCATATTAACCTGATTCCCGTGAATCCCATAAAGGAGCGGGATTATGTACAGTCCGAGGACGGACGTATACAGGCATTCAAAAATAAGCTTGAAAAAAATAAAATTAACTGTACAATTAGAAGGGAAATGGGAAGGGATATTGATGGCGCCTGCGGACAGCTGCGCCGCAGACATATCAAGGAGGAAAAGCAGTGCTGAAAGCGTTTGGAATATCAGATATAGGTAAAAAGCGCAAACTGAACCAGGATTATGTTTATGTTACAAAGGAGCCCGTAGGAAAACTACCCAATCTTTTTTTGGTGGCGGACGGTATGGGCGGACACAATGCAGGTGATTTTGCATCCAAGATAACGGTAGAAACCGTGTTAAAAGAGATAGCAGAGGATGAACGGTCGGATAAGCCGGAACAAATCCTTACCAAAGCCATAGAGGCTGCTAATGAAGTAGTGGTAAAAGTAGCTTCCTTTGCTACGGATCTGACAGGTATGGGGACCACGGTAGTTGCTGCTACATGTATGGGGAGTACCCTTTATGTGGCCAATGTGGGAGACAGCCGTTTATATGTCAGTGGCAGGGAAGGACTTACCCAGATTACTACGGATCATTCCCTGGTGGAAGAAATGGTGCGCATGGGCGGTATTGCAAGGGATGATGCAAGGAATCACCCGGATAAAAACATAATTACCAGAGCTGTGGGCGGTAAAGCTACTGTAGAGGTGGATTGTTTTACGGTGGAACTGCAGGATGAAGATACGATACTTATGTGCTCGGACGGACTGTCCAATATGCTGGAGGATGAGGAAATCCAAAGCATATTAAGGGGCAGTGAGGAGCTTGAAATCAAAGCACAGACATTGGTTGACAGAGCTAATGCAAATGGAGGAAAGGACAATATTTCCGTGATATTGGTGACGAGATAGTGTTGTATTTCAGAAAGGCATGGTTGATATAATGGTCAAGATAGGAATGATGATAGGTGACCGTTACGAGATACTTGAAAAAATCGGAACGGGCGGCATGTCAGATGTATATAAAGCAAAGTGCCATAAGCTGAACCGTCATGTTGCAGTGAAGGTGCTGAAACAGGAATTCAGTGAAAATGCGAATTTTGTGTCTAAATTCCGCATAGAGGCCCAGGCGGCAGCAGGGCTTATGCATTCCAATATCGTAAATGTGTACGATGTGGGTGAGGAAGGCGGCATTTACTATATTGTTATGGAATTGGTAGAGGGTATTACCCTCAAAAAATATATTGAAAAGAAGGCCAGACTGTCCTATAAAGAAGCAGTCAGCATTGCCATACAGGTAAGTATGGGAATTGAGGCCGCACATAATAACCATATTATTCATAGGGATATCAAGCCACAGAATATTATTATATCCAAAGAGGGCAAGGTAAAGGTTACTGACTTTGGTATTGCCAAGGCTGCCACCAGCAATACCGTTACTTCTAATGTCATGGGGTCTGTACATTATACGTCTCCGGAGCAGGCAAGGGGCGGTTACAGCGATGAAAAGAGCGATGTGTATTCCTTGGGTATTACATTATTTGAAATGTTGACCGGAAGAGTGCCTTTTGACGGAGAAACTACGGTTGCAATTGCAATTAA
>JAFXEW010000124.1 GCA_017513625.1 Lachnospiraceae bacterium
AAGTTCTGCGAATTTAACCAGTGGTGAGTCAATGTATATGATGAATGTACATGCCGATTCAGGCGCGGTAAATCTTTACCATAATATAAACGAGAACTTTACATCAGGCGGGGCCCCGGGCATTATTTTATCCGGCGGAGCTGCTGTGGATGCAGGTTCTCCCTGGGAGCAGCCGGTAGCAACTCCTTCGCCTTTATTATATAATGTTGAAATAGATATTTACAGGGCAGGAGACAGTACATCCATCCATAAGTTGATCGGAACCGTAAATGCACAGTAATACTGAGAGTGAGGTATGAGGTATCATGAAGGAATTTTTCAAAAAAAGAAATAAAAAATTAGATAATTCCGGTATTGCGCTGATTACGGTTATTGTGGTAATCGGGTTTGTCAGTATACTTGCTACCATTATTTTGTATGTAACAGGTAAGAACTATTATATGAAAACTACGGACACCAAGATAAAGGCCAGTTTTTATACCGCAGAGACGGCACTTGAAATGATAAAAGCTGATTTGCTTTCAATGTCCAATGATGCATTTTGCGAAGCATATAAAGATACTATGATTAATTATACTGCAGTTGCAAACGGAAGTGACAGGGAAACAAATTATTTCAATGCCTTTGTAGATGCGTTTGAGGCTGATTTTAACAGTCGTCTGGATATGACCCAGACAAAACCCATAGAGGCCTATTTTAAGTCTGTAGTTGGAGCAGGCTATGAAGCAGGACTTACGGTAGATTGTACTGCTCTGGATATAACGGCGGCATCAGGTTATCTCATTATTGAAGATTTCACATTGGTATATACGTCATCGGAAGGATATGACACTATTATCAAAACAGATTTTCTGGTACGGGCACCTGAGGTGAATTGGTATGCAAGTCAGTCTAGAAGTGCTTTTCCTCCCGGAGCAGATACAGCAGCTGAGCTTTCTCGTGAAAAACATGATATAGCTGAAACGGTTATTTATTATAACTGGGAGAAATGGTAAGGGGGAAGCAGGTATGAAATTGAATAATAAAGGCTTATCTTTGGTAGAGGTCTTGATTGTTATTATAATTATTGCTATAATAACAGGAGGAGTAACAGTTGGTTTAAGTGCTCTTATGAGCAAACCGGCTGATGAGTGTGCGAATAAGATTGCCACATCGCTGAAAAGTGCCCGTGTTACTACCATGGGCAAGCAATCTCTGGAACTTCAATTATATCAGCAGGATGATTGCATTTATCTAAAAGAAATAGTTACTAAAGGTGTGGGTGCAGCAGCTGTGACAGATACCACTGTCAGCAGAATCAGTGAGAAAGATGTGGTGGTGGAGTATAAATGGAGCGGCGGCTCCGGATATACCACTCTTGGGGCAACACCTTTGAGTATACAATTTAACCGTCCTACGGGCGGTCTGAAAAAGAATCCTACGACGAATGATTATCTTTCGTCGATAAAAATATCTAAAGGCTCGCGTGTTTTAACTATTGATATAGCATATTTAACAGGACAGGTAACGTTAACAAAGTAAAATGAGGAGGAAAAGATGAAACTGATGAAACTTTTGAGAAAACGGTTTGCTAAGTTTGGAAACAAGGGTTTTTCCTTAGTAGAACTAATCTGTACCATGGCCATCGTAAGTGTTGTAGGTACAGCGGTCAGTGGCGTGCTTGTTGTTAGTGGCGACAGTTATAAGCGTGGTACCAATGAGTCAGAATTACAGCAGGAAGCGCAGCTTGTAGCTAATCAGATTAATGATTTGCTTATTGATGCGCCTTCTAGTGTAAGTTATGATCCGGCTACATCCACCCTTACAATTGTAAAAGATGGTGTTACATATACCGTTTCGTATAATCCGACTACAAAAGAATTGATGTACGACCAGGATGATGATATGGCTTCTGCACAGGTTATGGCCAGAAATGTAGATTCCTTTAATGTGGACACCAATCGATTCGCGACTACAGGCTATGCGAAAATGAATATGGAGTTATCCAATGAGGGCAGAGTATATCCTGCAGTGTTCACCATATCTGCACGTAATAAGGATATGACAGCGACGGTTGCGCCTGTTGTCAGTATCAGTACCATTGCAGAATGTCTTATGGAGCCTAATCTTACCAAGAATTTTGATGCAGTGGTAACCGGTTTGACGGATACTACGGTGAATTGGAGTCTGTATTCTGCTATTGTTCCTACAGATGTAAATACTAAATTTACCGGTAAAAACTTAAAAATTGGTGCTAATGAGACCAGAAATCTGCTGAGAGCGCGTGTGGCTACTAATGTGGTAGACCCCGGTTCAGGACTTCCTCTTGCAGAACGTATGGTTACAGTTAAGATTAGAAGAGTTAATACCGTGGCGTTTATCGGTGAACCTGCCTTGATTTCAGGAACGGATAAGATGGCCGGTGCAGAATATCGTTTGACAGCACTGGTAGCAGGTAACAACTTGGATATCCATGCTGATGAGAATGCTGCTGATTATGCAGCAATTGACCCCTATGCAATCAATTGGAGTGTAACCGGTGCAGCAAGTATTAAGTCACAGGGAACAAACGCAACTAATCCTAATCAGAGAGAGGTTGTGATTAAATTAAGCCGTGATATGGTTGCCGGTGAGACCATTACTGTAAAGGCTACTTCTGCACATGCAGCAGGTCCTAATAATAAGGCGGGAATGTTCTATGCGGATGTTAATGCAGAGAAAACTATCGATGGCCCTGCGGCCGCACCTGTTGATCCCTATATTATCCCCGGCGCAGGCTGGATGCGTATGTCTAACCAGGCACAGGGTACAATAGATAACAGTATTCATACATTAAAGCAAAGCTTAAAAGATAATATGCCGGGTGTTGTTGGTGATTTGAAACATAGAGTGTTGATTAAGTATCGTGAGTATCCCGGCGGAACATACCAGTCCAATTGGTTACCCAATATATACGGTGATGCAGATAACAGTATGAGTATCAACCTTCGTCCTTTGGTAACCGGTGCTTTCGATTACAGAAAAGATTATGAGGTAATGTTAAAATTATCAATAATTGATGATGCGGGTAATGAGATATGGCCCATTGCCGGTGTGACTCATGATTCTGAGTACCTGTTAGTTCAGGTAATGCCCAAGGTTGGTGCAAGCTTTAAGAGTAATCTGTTAGGATTTACTGAGACTCAGCGTGTGGAAGAGGCTGTAGCACCTGTACTTTCCGGCGCAAGAAGAGATCAGCAGTACGAAATTATGGAACTGGTTAATCTGGTAGGTGTTGATAAAGAAGGTAACGGATTTACTAATGGCATCCGTTTCTATCTGGATAAGAAAACTGCAAGCGGATATGATCCTGTTACTTCCGGTTACGAAATCCAGAATCAAAATGGTAAATGTATGATTACATTCAGAACCGATGATTATGCCGGAACTTATCGAATAAGAGTACAGTCTGAGGACCAGCCCAGATATGAGCTGAATGACACAACCGGTGTATTAACACAAAATGGTAATATGACCTATGTATTATCCAATACATCTACCGGACATAATGTATTCCATTTCAGAGTAAACTAATAAAATAGCTAGCATTAAGGCACGTCGCATAGCGGCGTGCCTTTTGTGTCCATTATATGTTTCTGATGCTATTCCATAAAATAAGGCCCCGCATCTGCGGGGCCTTCAACCTTAACCTATTTACTTCTCTTTCTTTACTTCGCTCCAGATCTTTTCGTTTAATTCCTTATCTTTCTTTTCTACCAGTTCCAACACGGCCTTTGCTTTAGCTTGCATGGAAATGGCTTTCTTTTCGTCGTTAATCAGGAATTCCAGATTGCTGGACAGCATGTCGATATTGTCCTTGAATTCTTTAATCAGCTCACTGGTTTTGTTCTTTGCAACCTCCAGGATTTCTGCCAGATAAGATTCATATTGCATCTGGGTGGTGGAAGCAAACATATCTTCAATATCATTCTTATAAGATTTCTTATCGTTGGTAGAGAAGATAAAGATAGCCTTCTGTTTGTTAATGTATTCATCCATACGAAGGGCCTTCAGTGAAGAAGGAGGCACCTGTGTATCAGATACGTTGGCAATACGTTTTACCAGTCCTTCATCGATGCCCTTGTAGCCGGTAATGGTTTTAACCAGGCGGGAACGCAACTCTTCAATCTGCTTTTTCAGGATGATTTCACGGTTGGTCTTGTAGTAATCATCGATTTCCATCAGGAAGAGATTCAGTTCTTCACGGATAATATGGTTCTTTTCTTCGAATACCTCGGGTCTGATAGCGATCCACTTCATCTTATCCGCCATCTTGGAAGCCTGCTGCTTACGGCTTTCGATGATGCCGTTAAGCGCTCCTACCTCGGCATAATTGTTGATGAGGTATTCGGAGTTTAAGGTTTCCAAATAGGTGGAATAGGTGCGGTCCAAATCTGCCACCATAGTAGTCTTCATGGTGCGGATATTCTCAGAAATCTGTTCCTTGGAAAGTCTTGCCTGTGCTTCGATTGCTTCGTAGTCATCACGGATAAAACTAACTACGCTGTTGATGCTGTCATACAAGGACTTGGCTTTTACTGCCAAAGCATATTTCTGTGCATACTTAACGATTTCCTTTTCGACTGCGTACATACCGGAGTTAATATAAATGCGTTGTAAAATAGGAGCAAGTCCGGTATCGCCGCTGGAATCACATTTCCTTAATTCTTCCAGACAGTCGTCAATCATCTGCTTGGTCTCGTTATCTGCATGAGCCATTTGGTTCAGCTTGAAGTACATACCTGTTTCCACTTCGGAATTATCAGCCTTCATCAGTAAGGGATCCACAACGGGAGTGTTGTTGATCTCGTTTCTATGGTTTGCAAGCCACAGACGCTCATCTTCATTATCCACATTGCCTTTGATTGCCTTGGCAATATAAGCAGCCTTGGAAGATACAAAGAAGAGACGCTCGTTGGATAAATCGATATATTCTTCTTCTTCGTTGTAAATCTTGTCAGTTTCCTTCAGAGATACGCCGACTTTTTTGTTCTTCAGGTTTGCAAGGTCTGTAAGGCTACGGGTATCGGCCTGGTTGATAATATGTAAGGAACGGGTCAGGTCGATATGTACCTTATCCTTGGTATCTGCATCCTCGCGGGAAGATTTGATAAGCTTGTATAAAATAGAGTTACCGGTGCCTTCCATCTTGGTGGGCTCATAGAGAATAACCAAAATAGAGTTGGTCTGCTGCTGCAGGGCACTCTGAAGCACCAACAGATGCTCGTTGGAATTGCTGTCCGTACCCGGTGTGTCGTAGAAAGTAAAGTTAATGTTGGGATCCAGGGGAATGGGATAGCTGACTTCGATGATGCCGTCAATATATTCCGGATACTCAGCGCCCGGAGCATTGGGGATTTCATTCAAAGTTTTTAATATCTGGTATAACTGCTCATGCTCCTGTAAATGGAATACCAGAGCACTGTTGATTTCATTTTGAATTTTACGTTTTGTTTCATTGCACTGTCCGGTAGAATAGAACGTAAACTGCTTCTTGGCAATATCCCAGGCGATAGTAACCAGAATAGGCTCGTCCGAATCGTTCTTTTTCATGGTGAAATTCACAGCAGGATTAGAACTGTTCTGGATACGGAACATCTTAGCCGTCTCCGAGTTAATACTTTCGGGCAAGATACGCTTACCGATTAATGTATTGATAAAAGTGGATTTGCCGGAACTGTAGGTGCCTACCAGACAGAGGTTGATGTCATTTTCATTGAGCTGTTCTCTCTTTTTCTCAAACTCAAACTTTCTGTTCTTAAAGGAATTTACGATTTCGGAGCCTTCCAGCTCGGTATCAAATACACTGAGAGTATCATCGCAGAATTCATTGATGCAGTTAAAAATATCGGCTACGGAAGGTAATTCGATAAAATTGCTGATAATAAAGCGTTCTTCGCCGGTGGACTTATTATATTCAGCAATTTTTTCCTGAAAATCTTGGTAATCAATCTTAGTACCCTTGAATACCAGACTGATTTTTTCATTCAAAAACTGCTCCCAAATATCATTAAAAAACTGATTTCCCTGATTCTGTAACAGAAATTCGCCGTGTCCGGGAGAGTAGGGCTGCAGATTCGGACAAATGTTGTAAGGAATGTCCAGAAATGCCCCTTTTACTTTAGCCAGGAAACGAATTTCTTTTTTTACAGGGTGATACATGATCATTAACTCTTTCACAGTGTCGCCTCCCTGAAATTATTATTAAGAAATAACAATATGTTGTACCTTAACATATCTATTATAAGCATATATGGGAAAAATGTCAAAAAAATATTCAAAATTGTCACATATTTGGTAATTTGCCACAAAAAGCTCGTAAGAGTAAGAAGTATTATACTGAGTAAATAAAAAGAAAAATAAATATTGTTTATATAATTTATTTCTATTGTATAAATTAACAGATAATGCTATAATATTATATAAGTTGGTGCAAAAGACGAAATCATCAAGGAGGAGCTACATATGTTTAGTCAATTGTTCGGTAAGTACCTGGTGGAAAAGAATGTGATCAGTTATGAAGATTACAAGAGTGCGGTGCAGAAACAACTGGATGTCCGGGTGAAGCTGGGCACAATCGCTGTTGCAGACGGTTTGTTAACCGAAGAACAAGCAGAGACAATTAACAGACTGCAGATGCAGTTTGATAAACGTTTTGGTGATATCGCCGTGGAGAAAGGATTCCTGACAGATGATCAGGTGAGTTCCCTTTTGAAAAAACAGGGTAATCCTTACATGCAGTTTTTGCAGGTGCTTTTAGAGTCCGGTAAGGTAACCATATCCCAGATGGACACGGAGTTTACCGCATTCAAGAAGGATAAAGGATTTTCCGATCAGGAAATGACCGCTTTAAAGAGTGATAATTTCGATGCACTTGTTCCTATTTTTGCATTTTCATCCAAGCCTTTCGTGACAGAACTGGCGGGACTTGTTTTACGTAATATTAACCGTTTCGTTTCCAGAGACTTTTATATCGGTAAGATTGAAGCGGTAAATGAGATGGACTATTGTTATCTGGCAGGACAGAAGACTGTGGGAGCACATACCATATATCTGGCATTGGCAGAAAAGGAGCCCACCGGTGCATTCCTTAAGATTGCATCTGCCTTTGCGGATGAGAAGTACGATGCAGTGAATGCTGATGCAGTGGATGCGGTTTGTGAGTTTATTAACTGTAACAGTGGTCTCTTCGCTTCCGAACAGAGTACAAAGGGTATTGAGCTGGATATGGAACCCTGTTTTGCATATGAAAAGCAACAGACCAAGGGACGTATTTATGCACTGCCCATTTATATCGAGGATGCTGAAATCAAGCTGATGATTGCGGTAGACGGTGATGTGGAGATGGGTACTACTCCTTATGATTTCAGACAGAAGAAGGAAGTGGCAGCATCTAATACAGTGGGTTCCAAGGGCACCATCGTGGTAGTAGATGACTCCGCAATGTCCAGAAAGATTTTGCGTGTAATTTTAGAAGAGGCCGGATATTCCATCGTTGCGGAAGCGGCGGACGGTGTAGAAGCAGTGGAAGCATATAAGCAGTATAAGCCGGAACTGATTACACTGGATATTACCATGCCGAATCTGGATGGTATCGGTGCACTGAAGCAGATTATGGAATTTGATGCTAAGGCTAAGGCAGTAATGATTACTGCGGCAGGCCAGCAGAACAAGATTATCGAAGCATTAAAGATTGGTGCCGAGAAATTTATTACCAAGCCTTTTGATAAGGATGAAGTTATCAAGAGTATTGACGCAATAATGAAAAAGTAAAATACATTTTCGAGATGGCAACTCCCGATTTTCGGGAGTTGTTTTTTGTTGAAGAGAACGAGGAGGAAAAAGCTCATAAAAAATTTTCTTTATTCCTCTAAAGTATTCTCTAAAAACTCCGATAAACATAGTAAGAAACATAAACCTTGAAAGAAAGGGGGCATCAGAATGCGTATATCAGCTTATAATCAAGTGCAGCAGCTGTATCAGACACAGAAGGTGAATAAGGCGCAGCAGGCAGGCAAGGTAAGTCGTGCAGACCAGTTGCAGATCAGCTCTTTGGGCAGAGATATTCAGGCTGCAAAAGCGGCAGTAAACAGTAGTGCAGATATCCGCGAGGATGTAATTGCACCTATTAAGGCAAAGATAGCTGATGGCACCTACGAGGTGAGCGGCGAAAGCTTTGCAGACAAATTGTTGCAGAAATACGCAGAAATGGGGTAATTTGAGTTGGCAAGTTTAATGGAGAACCTGATAGATGTACTGAGAAAAGAAAACAGTGAATATGAGGAGCTACTTAAATTATCCCAGCGTAAGACGCCGATTATTGTCAGCGGTGATTTGGAACAGTTACAAAAGGTGACTGATGAGGAACAAATGATTGTCGGCCGTATCAATCAGCTGGAAAAACAAAGACAGGAAGTAGTGGCCGATATAGCGAATGTATTAAACAAGGATGTTAATACACTGAAATTAACAAACATTATCGCCATGCTGGCAGCCAGACCGACGGAACAGAAGCTGCTGGCACAGGTTCATGACAGACTGCATGATACCGTATATACATTAAAAAGTGTAAACGAGCATAACCGGGAATTGATAGCTAATTCCTTGGAGATGGTGGAGTTTGAGATGAATCTGTTACAGGCGATGAAGGCAGCACCTGAGACGGCAAATTACAACAGAGGAGCCTACAACTCAGGTACTACGATGGGTGTTGTGAGCGGAGGATTTGATGCGAAGCAATAGCCCTGTTGGATTTGAGGTGAATAAACATGCCATTGATGGGTAGTTTTTATATAGGAACATCAGGATTACAAACGAGTCAGAATGCGCTGAATACCACAGCGCATAATCTGTCTAATGTGGATACGGTAGGATATACCAGACAGCAGGTACAGCAGGCATCCAGAGCCTATACCACCATTGCTGTTGCCCCCCAGTCCGTTGCAGACCAACAGACCGGTCTGGGTGTAAGCTATGCCAGGGTAAAGCAGGTGAGGGATTTCTTTTTGGACCAGACCTATCGCAAAGAATCGGGTCGTGCTATGTTTTACGAGGTGTCCACGTCAGTGATGGAAGAGGTAGAAAGCCAGTTGGGTGAATTGCACGGCGAAGCCTTCCAGACTACTTTGACAGATTTTTGGACTTCTATAGAGGAGCTTAGCAAAGACCCCGGCAGTTCAGTGACGCAGGGGCTTTTTGTGCAGAGGGCATCCGAATTTGTGGAGCGTGCATCAGCAGTATATGACGGACTGGAGTCTTATCAGGACAATCTGAACCGTCAGGTGAAGCAACAGGTGGACAAGATAAATCAGTATGGTAAGCAAATATTGGATATGAACGACCGTATCCGCGCTATTGAAAGCGGCAAGGTGGAGCAGGCCAATGACCTGCGTGATATCAGGAATCAGCTTTTAGATGAATTGGCACAGCTTACAGATATTACAGTGGGCAATGATGTGTATGGTAATGTGACTGTACAGATAGAAGGTGTGGATTTTATCAAAGGTAATAATTGCTACACCATTGGGTTACAGGTGGATGAGACCACAGGCTTTTATACACCTTTCTGGCCCCAGAACGCCAGCTATACCCTTACAACGGAAGGAACCAGAGAGTACAATATAGACGGCGCAGAAGTCTTTGACCTGACCAGAGAAATATCTTCCGATATGGAAACGGATATCGGCGGTCTGAAGGCCATGGTGCTGGCCAGAGGCGACCACAGAGCGGATTATACGGATATTAATGATCAGGAGTATAACCAGATATCCAAGTCGGTTATTATGAATATTCAGGCGGAATTTGATCAGCTGATACATAATGTGGTAACTGCGGTAAATGATATTCTTCAAACAGCAGCAGGCGTGACCACAGGTGATTTGGTATTGCAGGACGGAAGCGTACTTAGGAATGTAACTTATTGCGCAGATGATGCAGAAGGCTATATGCGTAGTGAAGAGGGCATGCCGCTCCAGTTATTTACTAAAGCCACTACCGACGGTTACGAGAAGGTGACCGGTGCAGACGGAAGACAGTACTGGGTACTGCAGGCAGAGGACCCTGCCAGGGGCGACAGTCTTTATACCATAAAGAATCTGGAAGTAAACAGTGAGCTGATGCAGAATCCTTCCAGACTTGGATTTGTAAAGGAAGACGGTTCCATAGACAATGAAACCATGGAAGCTTTGAAGGATGCCTTTGAGGCAGAAAAATATACGCTGAATCCCAATGTAAGGAAAAATGTGAATTTTGTTACCTACTATACGGATTTGGTATCTCAGATAGCTAATTCCGGCTCGGTATACAGAAGTATTTATGAAAATCAGGAAAATACGGTAGAAGCAACGGATTCAGCAAGACAGCAGATATTGGCAGTATCCTCTGATGAGGAATTGTCCAATATGATTAAATTCCAGAATGCATTCAATGCATCCAGCCGATATATTAATGTAATCAGCGAGATGTTGGAGCATCTGATTACCACCCTGGGAAATTAAAGTAAAGGAGGCCCGCGATGGCATCAACATTCTTTGGATTAAATACAGCATATACAGGTTTGCTTGCCAGTAATGCGGCACTGAATACTACGGCAAACAATATTGCAAATGTCCAGACGGAAGGCTACAGCAGGCAGCAGGTAGTGCAGCAGGCAGCTAATGCCATCCGTGTATTCCAGACCTACGGATGTGCGGGAGCCGGTGTAGACACTCTGGCAATCGAGCGGGTAAGGGATGACTTTTACGATACCAAGTATTGGAACAATCAGTCTCAGGTGGGCGCATACGGTATGAAGGAATATTATATGCAACAGATTGAGACCTATTTTGATGATGACGGTAAGAACGCAGGTTTTAATACTGTATTTGATAAAATGATGGTAACGGGTCTGGGCGAGCTTTTAAAGAATCCCGATGATATTTCTGCCAAAGCACAGTTTGTAGGTACCGCAGAAGACCTGACAGAGTATTTTAACGGACTTTCCGGTAACATGGAAAAGCTGCAAAAGGACGTGAATCAGGAGATTAAGCTGAAGGTGGATGAAATCAATTCCCTTGCAGGAGAGATTGCTACCCTGAATGTGCAGATTAATACCATTGAACTCAGCGGTCAGAATGCCAATGAGCTGCGTGACCGAAGAACCATGTTGATTGACACTTTATCAGAGATTGTAAATGTGGAAGTGATAGAGCATCAGGTGGTGGATACCAACAATCCGGACAGAGAGACCGGAGCCAGCCGAATGATTATTAAGGTGGGCGGCGGACAAGTACTGGTGGATGCCAGTGAGATCAAGACCTTGGAGTGTGTATCCCGTAAAAGCTATGAAAAGGTAAACCAGACCGATATTGACGGCCTTTACGAAATCCAATGGACGGACGGTCAGAAATTTAATATTTATAACGCGGGTTTAAGCGGCCAGCTGGCCGGTCTGGTACAGATGCGTGACGGAAATAACGGTGAGAATTTCGTGGGAACCGTTACCGGAGTGGGGACTACAAATAGCGGAGATAATGACACCGTTACTATTGAAGTAAACAAAAAATATCTGCAGGATTTGAATAAATGTAACCTGTCCGATCAGGGCGGCATTATAGACTTGGGTAATCAGTTGTACTATTACGATTCCTGGTCCTGTACGAAATCTACAGGGGCAGATGGGTCGGAAACCTACAGTTATACCTTTGTATTATCCGATGCCACCAAAAACGAAATGCGACTGACCAATGACAGATTGGGCAAGAATGCATCCATCGGTTCGTCCATTGATTTCCAGGGAATTCCCTATTATATGAACCAGATGAATGAATGGGTAAGAACTTTTTCACAAAAGGTCAACGATATGCTAAAGAGCGGGTACGCTTCCGATAATGAACCCGGCAGCATGTTATTTTCCGGCGGATGGGCTACAAGTGATGAGCAGTTTGATTTTCCGGACGATACCCGTTTTGATTTGATGGATAATGTAACCGTAACAAACAGTGATGACAGTTACTACAGGCTGACAGCCAAGAATTTCAGTATTGTAGCAGCTATGAGCCTGGATGCGGGGTTACTTGCAACCAGGTATGAGCAGGGCGGCGGCGCCGAGGCTACGGATTTGCTTAAAGATTTGCAGAATATGGCGACGGATAAGAGTAAACTAAGTTTCCGTGGGGCTTCCGCATCAGAATTTTTACAGTGTGTACTTTCCGATGTGGCGTTGAATACCAGCAGGGCATCCATGTTTTGTAAAAGCTTTACGGATATAGCAAGCAGTATAGATACCCAGCGTTTGTCCATATCCGGAGTGGACGAGGATGAAGAGGCCATCAACCTGGTGAAGTACCAGAACGGCTACAATCTGGCATCTAAGATGATTTCCATACTTACGGAAGTATATGACAGACTGATTCTGGAAACAGGAGTATAAACATAAAGGAGGGAGAATATTTTGAGAATAACCAATAAAATCATTCAGAGAAATAATCTTTCCAATATCAACACCAACAAAATATATCAGGATGCACTGAGTACCCAGATGTCCACACAGAAAAAGATATCCAGACCTTCTGAGGATCCGGTAGTGGCAATCCGTGCCCTGCGCCTTCGCAGCAGCGTTACGGAGATTACCCAGTACTACAGCAAGAACATACCTGATGCGGAGAGTTGGCTTAGTGTTACGGAGGACGGACTTAAAAATCTTTCCGAAATCGTAACCAATATGATCAGCCAGTGTACCAAGGGTTCAAACGGTGATTTAACCTCCTCTGACAGAGAGGTTATTATAGAACAGTTAAAAGCATTGCGTGACGAGGTATATGTGACCGGTGATGCGGATTATGCAGGCAGATATGTATTTACCGGCTATCGGACGGATACATCCCTTAGTTTTCAGGAGGATACCACTTCGGCTTACACCATTACGGAGCAGCTCAGTAGGGCGGATCTGGACACCTTTACCCACGTAAATATGGGAGAGGTACTGGATATTACCACCGGTAATTACAATAATGTGGATGTGGCTGAAACTGATGTGGAAGCAGTGGAGGTACATCGTATCCGTCTGGCTTACAATGATTGCGTGGAAGGCTTTTCGCCATCTCTTTCCTTTCAGCAAAAGGTAACGGATCCGGCTACGGGAGCAGAAAGCTTCGAAACCGTTAACTGGCCGGATGAAAACGGTGGCAATCCCATACAGACCGTACATTCCTATGATGATCCTTACGGAAAGGCGGCAGCAGATGCAGATGCCATTATCTATGTGCCCGAAACAGGAGAACTTTTGCTGGGAGACAATCGCTTTGCACAGCTCCAGGAAGTAAAGGACAGTGTGGATACAGCGGCGGATGAAAGCGAAATCCGTGTAACATATCAAAAAGAGCAGTGGAAAAAGGGCGAGCTGAGGCCGGAACACTACTTTGCGTGCGAAGCGGAAGGTATTTCTTATAATGAATCCTATCTGGCAGGTGAAAGAGCACGCCAGAGTATAGAATATGATGTGGGATTTAATCAGACCATACAGGTGAATTCCACTGCGGATGAGTGCTTTAAGCATTACATCGGCCGTGAAGTGGATGACCTGGTGTATACCATGCAGGAAGTGGTGGATTTGGAAAAAGTAGTGGCAGATCTGGAAGGACTTTTGGAAAAGGCCACAGGAGATGATGCAAAGAAGCTGCAGGGGCAGCTGGATGCAGCAAACAAGGCATTGGTTTTATCCAAGGATAAAGCCCAGAAATTGTTTGAAGGCGGTATAACCGTATTCCAGAAAGCATTGGATGATACGAATTTAAGTATTACCAATGTGGGCACCAGAAGCAGTAAGCTGGATTTGATTAAGAGCCGTATGCAGAACCAGAAAACCACTTTTGAGACTTTAAAGTCTGAGAATGAAGATGTGGATATTACCGAGGTGGCCATTAAGTTAAGCAGTGCGGAGCTGACCTATGAAGCGGCATTGATGTCCACCGGTAAGGTATTACAGAATACTCTTTTAAACTTTATTTAAGCGGGAAGACGCAGAACAGGAGTGACATATGAGAATTGATACAAAGATTTTTGGTACAATTGAAGTTGCAGACGAGAAAATCATCCGTTTTGATAACGGTATCATCGGTTTCCCCGATTTGAAGGGTTTTACCCTTTTGCATGATGAGGAGAAGGGAACCGGCGTAGGTATCCGTTTTTTGCAATCCATTGACGAGCCCGCCTTTGCAATGCCTGTAATGGATCCTCTGCTGGTAAAACCGGATTACGATCCTGAGGTGGAAGATGAACTTTTGAAATGTATCGGTGAGGTAAACGGGGAAAATATCCTGGTACTGGTAACTGCTACCATTCCTTCCGACCTGACTAAAATGAGTGTAAATCTCCAGGGACCTATCATTATCAATGTGGATGAATGCAGAGGATGCCAGATTATTGTGGACAATACCAAGTTCCCTGTGAAGTTCCCTATCTATGATATATTGAAGAAGGAAGGTGAATAGGATGCTGGCTTTAACAAGAAAGAAAGGCGAGGCAATCGTCATTAATAATAATATTGAAATCACGATTTTGGAAGTAAAGGGTGACCAGATTAAGGTGGGTATCAACGCACCCAAGGAAGTGCCTGTATATCGTAAGGAAGTATATCTCCAGATTCAGGAATCCAACAAAGAATCTGTCAGCATAGCCGGCATGGATGCTTTAAAGGATCTGTTCGGTTAAGAAACAGGCATTTCATACAAGAAATTTGCAGGGAAGCGTAAAAAATTGCGCTTCCCTATAAATTATTACGGGTCAGAAACCGATATAAGATACAGAGAACCACAAATTTCGATGTAAAAGAGGACAATGTAAACCGCTCACGGAAGAGCATAGTGTATGAACTCGACAGAGTATTTAGAATGGAGGCTGAATTATGACATTGGAACCTATTAACAGTATGATGAGCAGACAGGCACAGGTTATGGCACAAAAGCCCGTGCAGGTAGAAAAGAATGATGCTGCCGCTACTGCAGCCAATATGGCAGAAGTGCAGGAGAAAGCCGTGCAGGCAGTAAGCAGTGTGCAGGCTAAGGAAGATGCCGGTGCCCAGAATAAGGAGCAGGCAAGTAACGAGCAACTGCGTAAGGCAGTGGAACAGCTCAATAAGAATATTACACATTCAGAAGCAGTATTCGGTTTTCACGATGATACCAACCGAGTAACCATTAAGATTGTGGACAAGGATACCAAGGAAGTGATTAAGGAACTTCCTCCTGAGAAAACCTTGGATATGATTGCCAAGGTATGGGAAATCGCCGGAATGCTGGTAGATGAAAAGAGATAGGAGGTAGCGCCATGGCAATGAGATTATCAGGTCTGATGTCCGGTATGGACACAGAAAGCATCATAGCGGAACTGGTAGCGGTAAGACGTGTCAAAGTGGACGATGCCGTAAAGGACCAGAAAAAGCTGGAGTGGAAACAGGATGCATGGAAGAGTCTGAACAGTCAGATTACCAAGCTTTACAACGGCACTCTCAGTAATCTGCGTTTCTCCACGTCTTATTTAAAAAAGACCACTAAAGTATCCAACCCCAATGCACTGACTGTAATTACCGGTGAAAATGCGGTGAACAGTGTACAGAGTTTAAAGATTAATAAATTGTCCAAATCTGCTTATCTGACAGGTGCTGATATCAGTGCCATCAGAGATGCAAACGGCAATGTAACCGGTCATACGGAAGCATTCAAGGGTAGCTCCGTGCTTACGGACTCCAAGGAAGACGGTGGCTTAGGTTTGGTAGCGGGAAGTGAGATTGCCATTACTACAGGTGACGGTAAGAGTACCACTATCGAGATTACGGAAGGCATGACCATTAACGGTCTGGTATCTAAACTGAAGGACGCAGGAGTGAACGCTTCTTTTGATGAAAAGAACCAGAGATTCTTTATCAGTGCCAAGACCACCGGTGCTGCTGCAGACTTCACCCTGACAGGTGTGAATGAGTCCGGTATGGATGCACTGGATGCACTGGGTGTAAGTACCTACGGTGCCAAGGAGAATAAATATTATCAGGGAATCATTGATAATGCAGATGCTACCAAGGCAGAAAGGCAGCAGGTCAAGCTGGATGAACTGCTGGCACAGAGAAAAGAACTGGAAGACAAGCAGGCGACTGCGCTGAATTCGCTGGCTGAACTGGTAAAGGATCATGAAGCGGATTTTGCAGACGTGGATCTGGACGACATAGATGCAGTAAAAGCTCGTATAGCAGAGCTGAAAGAGGCTGAAGGTGATGGCGCGGAGACTTCTGCTTATGCAGAGCTGGAAAAGGCTGTTGCTGAGGTGGAGACCGTAAACGGAGAGCTGGCTGATGTGGATGCACAGCTTACACCTGCGGGAACCGATGAGGACGGCAATGTCATTTATGAACTGAGTGCAGAAACCGCAGCAGAAATTATTGCAGAAGTGGATGCAGAGGTGGCACAGGCACAGGACATGCTGGGTAAGCTGGCAGGCAGAACCGGCACCGCGGCTAACAAGATTGACGGTGAAGATGCGGAAATCACCCTTAACGGTGTAACCTTTACTTCTTCCAGTAATACCTTTGAAATCAACGGTCTGACCATGACCATGAATGCTACTACGGCAGAGAATGAAGAGATTACCGTTACTACCCAGGATGATACCGACGGTATTTACGATATGATTAAGGACTTCTTTAAGGAATACAACGCCTTAATCAATCAGATGGACAAGCTCTACAACGCAGATGCGGCTAAGGACTACGAGCCTCTCACCGATGAAGAAAAGGAAGAGATGAGCGAGGATGCCATTAAGGAATGGGAGACCAAGATTAAGGACGCTCTTCTGCGAAGGGATTCCACACTGAACACTGTGGCAGGTGCCATGAAGTCAGTGATGATGTCCGGATTTGAAGTGAATGGTCAAAAGATGTATCTGAATAACTTCGGTATTGAGACCATGAGCTATTTCCTGGCAGCTGAAAATGAAAAGAATGCATATCATATTAACGGAGATCCTGATGATGCGGCTTCTTCCGGTAACCCGGACAAACTGAAGGCCATGATAGCCAGCGACCCCGATACGGTAGTAAGCTTCTTTACCCAGTTGTCCAGAGAGATGTACACTAAATTAAGTGATCTGATGAAGGCTACTGATTACAGCTCTTCTTATACAGTATATGATGACAAGAAGATGAAGAGCGAGTATGACGATTACAAGAGCAAGATTGCAGACCTTGAGAAACGACTGAATGATTATGAAGACAGCTGGTACGCAAAATTTGCAAAGATGGAAACAGCCATGGCAAAGATGCAGAGCAACGCAAGTGCAGTAACCAGCCTGATAGGAGGAGGTTTCTAATATGGCATTGCCCAACGCTTATACACAATATAATAACAGCAAAATACTTACTGCTTCTCCGGCCGAACTGACATTAATGTTGTACGAAGGTGCCATTAAGTTCTGTAATATTGCGGTAGTGGCAATTGAACAGAAGGATATTGAAAAGGCACATATCAATATTGTGAAAGCGCAGAAAATCGTGGACTACTTCCGCCAGACACTGGATATGAAGTATGAGGTTGCCAAGGATTTTGACAGAGTATACGTATATCTGGAGAGACGTCTGATAGAAGCGAATATGAAAAAGGACAAAACCATTTTGGAAGAGGTACTGGAGCATCTGCGCTCCATGCGTGATACCTGGAAAGAGGTTATGCGCCTGAATAAGGAGAAAGGATCTGTTTCATGATCAGTCAGCTGGATATTTTGGCGGAAAGCCTTGAAAAGAAAATAGTGATTTTACAGCGCCTGCAGGAATACAGCAAGGAACAGGAGCAGGCGCTGAAAAGCGGAGAAATGGACCTGGAAGCCTTTGATGAGCTGGTGGAGAAAAAGGATGCATTGGTGGACCAGATTACCAGGCTGGACAGCGGTTTTGAAATTACCTACCGTAAACTGGCCCGTGAACTGGAAGGCAATAAGGAAAAGTATGCTGATCAAATCAGGAAACTACAGGGACTCATTGCACAGGTAATGGATTTAAGTGTAAGCATCGAAGCGCAGGAGCAACGGAACAAAAAACTGGTGGAGGATTTCTTTGCAGGGCAGAGGAGTCAGATTCGTCAGGGCCGACGCAGTTCCAAAGCAGCTTATGATTATTATAAAAACATGAATAAATCTAATTATGTGATGCCACAGTTTTTTGATGATAAGCA
>JAFXEW010000125.1 GCA_017513625.1 Lachnospiraceae bacterium
AGATGGCTGATGCTGTGATCGAAGCAAACCAGGGCGAGGCTGTTTATGCAGCAGAGGATGTTGAGACAGAAGCAACTGACATTGAAGAAATGGCAGTAGAAGAGGCTGATGCTGAATAAGATTGAGACAGAGTAATCTGTTTTGTAACTGAAAATTTTGATTCAAGTGATGAGAAGTCACAGAAGCGAGGTTTATATGGCTATTACAGCAGCTATGGTAAAAGAACTGCGTGAAATGACCGGCGCAGGTATAATGGATTGTAAGAAGGCTCTGAATGAGACCAATGGTAATATGGATGAAGCAGTAGAGTACTTAAGAAAGAACGGACAGGCTAAAGCTGAGAAGAAGGCAAGCAGAATTGCAGCAGAAGGTCTTTGCCGTATCGCAGTTAAGAACGACACTGTAGCAGCAGTTGTAGAAGTGAATTCTGAGACTGACTTTGTTGCAAAGAATGAGCAGTTCCAGCAGTTCGTAGAAGCTGTGGCTGAGCAGGCTGTTGCTTCCGATGCAGCTGATATGGATGCATTTATGGCAGAAGCTTGGAATGCAGATACTTCCAAGACTGTTAAAGAAGCTCTGGTTGAGAAGGTTGCAGTTATCGGTGAGAACCTGAACATCAGAAGATTTGAGAAGGTTGTTGCAGAGAACGGTTGTGTTGTTTCTTATGTACACGGCGGCGGTAGAATCGGTGTTATCGTTGAAGCTGCTACTGATGTAGTAAATGATGCAGTTAAGGAAGCTCTGACCAATCTTGCTATGCAGATTGCAGCATTGAATCCTAAGTATGTTTCCACTGAGGATGTACCCGAGGATTACAAGGAGCATGAGAAGGTAATCATCGCTGAGCAGATTAAGAATGATCCTAAGATGGCAGGCAAGCCTGATAAGGTAATCGAAGGCGCTGTTATCGGTCGTCTGAACAAGGAATTAAAGGAAGTATGTCTGCTTGAGCAGGTATATGTTAAGGCTGAAGACGGTAAGCAGACCGTTGGTGCATATATTGCACAGGTTGCTAAGGACAATGGTGCTAACTTAAGCATCAAGAAGTTCGTTCGTTTCGAAACCGGTGAAGGTCTGGAGAAGAAGAACGAAAACTTTGCGGCAGAAGTTGCAGCTCAGTTGGGTTAATTTTCCACAGTATACGATTGGATATAAGTAAGATGAAGCCGTTGCGGGAATCCGTAACGGCTTTTTTGTAATTAAAGGTTGGTGTAGGATATGTGCTTCTGTAAGTTGAGGTGTGTCCCCGGCCTTCAGTCACCGGTGTGATAAAGAAAAAAGTCCTTGACGCCCCAATGGAAAGATGGTATACTGCAACTTGTGAAGTGGTTCAGAGAACTACTTCACAAGTTGTTTTAAACTGAGAGAGTATTGCGGGTATTTGAAATGAAGATTGTGTGTGATTCGTCAGGTGATTTATATACATTTGATGGGATTGATTTTACGTCGGTTCCGCTTAAGATAGTAACGGTTGAGCAGGAGTATGTAGACGATGGCTCATTGGATGTTGAAGCAATGGTTAATGCCATGTATACCTATAAAGGTAAGTCCGGTACAGCATGCCCTGGCATAGGGGATTGGATGGATGCTTTTGATGGTGAAGACCTGATATTTGCTGTTACTATCAGCAGTAATTTATCAGGTAGTTATAATGCTGCGGTAGCAGCTGCAGAGCAATACATGCAGGAACATAAAGGAAGCAGGGTGTTTGTAGTTGACTCCCTTTCTGCAGGTCCCGGGTTAAGGATTTTAGTGGATAAAATTGCTTCTTATAAGGACTCAAATCTGTCAGGTGAAGAAATATATGCGGCAGTGAAGAAATATCAGCAGAATACGGAAACAGTTTTTTCGCTGGAATCTTTGAAAAATCTGGCTAACAACGGCCGTGTCAGTCAGACTTCTGCAGTTCTGGCGGGTATTATCGGCATCCGCGTGATAGGAGAGGCTTTGAACGGACGTCTGGAAGTGCTGGAAAAAGTACGGGGGGAGAAAAAAGCAATTGCTGCGGTGTTACGTGTTTTAAAGAATAAGGGTTATCGCGGCGGTAAAATTATCATGCATCATTGTTTTAATGAAAATTTTGCAATGTCCTTAAAAGAATTGATAACTGAGGAATTTGCCGGCGCAGAGGTAATTATAGGTAAAACCAATGGCTTGTGCAGTTTTTATGCGGAACGGGGCGGTATTATTATGTGCTGTGAGTGTGGTAAAATGGAGGCATAGTGCGGATGCCCGAATGATATTTCTCGGTTGATTCGTAATTTATTAAATTTTTGTGAGAAGGAATAACACTGTATTATTCCTTCTTTTTTTATGTTATACTTGTGGCAGAATTACAGTTATGGAAGAGCGGAGGCCGGTGCATGAGTGCATTTGTAAGGTTTGAGCAGGTAGGTAAAATATATAAGACGGGTGAGGTCGAGATACAGGCACTTAATGATGTGAATTTTGAGGTGGAAAAGGGCGAGTTCTGCGTCATTGTAGGTGCGTCCGGGGCAGGTAAAACCACTATTTTGAATATCTTAGGTGGTATGGATGGATTATCTTTTGGTAAAGTATACCTGGACGGCGAAGAGATTTCAGCATATAACACGAAGCAGCTTACGGCATACCGCAGGCATGATATCGGTTTTGTATTTCAGTTTTATAATCTGGTCCCTAATCTGACAGCCCGTGAAAATGTAGAACTGGCTGCCCAGATTTGTAAGGAACCTTTAAATGCGGTGCAGGTATTGTCTGAGGTGGGATTAGCTGAGCGTATTGCCAACTTCCCGGCCCAGTTATCCGGTGGTGAACAGCAGAGAGTAGCCATTGCCAGGGCACTTGCCAAGAATCCTAAGCTTTTGCTTTGCGATGAACCCACAGGTGCATTGGATTTCCACACAGGAAGGGCAGTCTTAAAGCTTTTGCAGGACACCTGCAGGCAGAAAGGTAAGACGGTTATCGTCATTACCCATAATCAGGCATTAACTGCCATGGCAGACAGGGTAATTACTGTTAAAAACGGCACAGTGGCAGATATGAGAGTCAATGAACATCCCGTGGATGTGGAAACCATTGATTGGTAACCAAAGAACATGTACGGACATGGAAGGATGGAAGCATAGATGAAGATTTCGGCATTTTGGAAATCCTCACTTCGGGAAATCAAACACAGCTTGGGACGATTTATGGCCATATTTGGTATCGTTACCCTGGGTGTGGGTTTTTTTGTGGGCTTAAAAGTAACAAGGGATGTTATGGTGACCACTACCAATGAGTATTATGAGGATAGAAAGTTCTATGATTACAGACTGCTTTCCACATTAGGATTTGATAAAGAAGCGGTGAAATATATAAAAACGAAAGAATATGTAAGAACTGTAGCGGGGGCAGTTTCATTTGATATTATGTATCGTGACTCTGTAGGAAATGATCAGGTGCTCCGTGCCCACAGTATTTCGGAAGGAGTCAATGAAATCGTTATAACCGGAGGACGGATGCCGGAAAGTCCTGATGAATGTGTATTGGATGACCTGTTTTTCGGTGAAAGCAGTATCGGCGATACCATATATTTATCCGAAGCCAACGAAGAAGGTGACATGGCAAATTTCCGTTTTAAAGAATATCAGGTAGTGGGTATCTGTAAATCTCCCCTGTATATTCATTATGACAGAGGGACTTCTTCAGTTGGAAACGGTAAGGTAGCCAGCTATGTATATATGCTTCCGGAAGCCTTTGACGCAGATTATTATACGGAACTGTATGTTAAATTGGATACGGATGCCATTATTTACAGCGAAGAATACGATAAATACAAAGAAGGGCCCGAAAAGGAATTGGAAACTCTTGCTGCCAAGGCGGCGAAGGAGCGTTATCCACGGGTGTTGGAAGAGGGAATCGTAGAACTGGCCGACGGCCGGCAGACCCTGGCTGATGAGGAAGTGGAAGCGCGGGAGGAGTTGGATAAGGCATGGCAGAAACTGACAGATGCAAAGGCAGAACTGGAGGATGCAGAAAAAGAACTTGATGATGGTCGCAAAGAACTTGATGAGGGCCGGATGGAGATAGATAAAAATCTGCAAAAGCTGGAAAAGAATGAAAAACTTCTGGCGGACAAGGAAAAAGAGCTGGAAGAAGGCTGGAAGGCTTATGAAGAAGGTTATGCTGCCTGGCAGGAAAATAAGGAAAAGACAAAGGCGGCAGATGCAGAGCTTACTGCCCAGGCTACGGCGCTGTTAATACAGAAAGCTAAGATTGCAGAGCAGGAAGGCGCCATTGCTTTCGCAGAAGGCTCCATGGGCGGTAATATGGATATGAAGCCGGAAGTGGGTGAACAGCTGTCTCAGGGCAAAGAATTAATTGCAGCAGCCAAGGTACAGATTGCAGGGTACGAAGCGCAGATTAATCAGGGTAAGGGGCAGATAGCAGAGGCTTATAAGGCATTGGATGTCGCTTATGAGGAACTGAAAAGTGCAAGAAATCAACTGCGTGAAGGTGAAAAAGCTCTGGAAAACGGTAAGAAAGAGATCGAAGAAGGACGTAAGGAGCTGGAGGATGCCAAGGTAGAGCTGGAAGAAGCGGAAATCACCTGGCAGGAGGGGCAGGATGAATACGAAAAAGGCCTGAAGGAATATGAAGAAGGTCTGCAGAAGTATGAAGATGGTAAAGCAGAATTTGAAGAAGAAATAGCAGATGCCAAAAATAAACTGCTGGAGGCGGAGGCTGATTTGGCAGCACTAAAGCCGCCGGATGTATACGTGCTGGGCAGAAATACCAATACAGGTTATGTATGCTTTGAAAATGATTCTGCGATTATTACCGGAATTGCCAATGTGCTTCCTTTCTTTTTCTTTTTAGTGGCAGCACTTGTATGCGTCACTACCATGAACCGTATGGTGGAAGAGCAAAGAACCCAGATTGGTGTATTGAAGGCATTGGGCTACAGCCGGTTTAGAATAATGAGTAAATATTTTCTGTATGCAGGACTGGCTGCGGTAGCAGGTTGCGCAGTGGGATATTTTGGAGGCAGTTATGTGTTTCCTGCTGTAATTTGGTTTGCATACGGTATTATGTACCGTATTGATTCCATGGTATATATACTGGACCCGGGGCTCGGTGTGGCAGCTTTGGCCGGGGCGCTTGCAGCTTCGTTGGGTTCCACATGGTGGACCTGCCGGAGTGAATTGGCCCAAGTGGCGGCCCAGCTTATCAGACCCAAAGCACCCCAGGCAGGGAAGCGTATTTTTCTGGAATATCTGCCCGTTATATGGAACCGTCTGGGATTTTTGAAAAAGGTGTCCATACGTAATATTTTCCGATATAAAAAGCGTCTCTTTATGATGGTAACGGGTATCAGTGGCTGTACGGCATTATTGGTAACCGGATACGGAGTAAAGGATTCCATTGCAAATGTGGTAAATCAGCAGTATCAGGAGATTCACGTATATGATATTAGTGTGGACTACAAGGAAGAGGTAAAGGGAGAGCAACTGGAGGATATAGCCGCCCTGCCGGATGTGGATTCAAGTGTTCTCTTATCGCAGGGAAGCATTGAAATTGTTACGGATGAGGCGGTCAAAACCGTTAATCTGGTGATTTTTAATCAGGGTGAGGAGTACGACGATTTCGTAAAACTACACACTGCAGACGGCAACCCTGTGGAATATCCTGCTCACGGGGAAGCAGTGATTTCTGACAAAGTAGCAGGAAAACTGGGCCTGTCTGTAGGATCTGAGATACGCCTTCGTACGGAGGATATGGATGAGTTTACCGTGCGTATAGGAGCCATTCACCAAAACTTTGTAAATAATTTTCTCTATATTACGGACAGTACCTACGAAGAGGGTCTGGACAGGGCTCCCGAAAAGAAGACCGTGTACATCAATGCAGCGAATGAAGACCGTGTATATGAGCTTGCGGCGCAGCTGATGAACAGGGACGGAGTGCTGGCGGTTACCGTAAACAGGGATACTATGGAGATGCTTGATAATATGATGGAAAGTCTGGATCTTATTGTTATTTTCCTCATTGCCTGTGCGGCAGGACTGGCATTTATTGTGTTATATAACTTGACCAATATTAATATAATGGAGAGAATACGTGAGATAGCAACCATTAAGGTACTGGGCTTTTATAAAAACGAAACCCGTTCTTACGTGTTCAGGGAAAATCTCATGCTGTCATTTATGGGAGCATTGGCAGGACTTGTATTAGGGAAATGGTTCCATTCATTTGTTATGGCCCAGGTAAATATTGACCTGGTATCCTTTGATGTGCATATAGAGCCTGTAAGCTATGTTTACAGCCTGCTTTGGACACTTGGATTTGCACTTTTTGTAGGATTGGTAATGGGCAAAAAGCTGGAGGATATCAGCATGACCGAATCCCTGAAGAGTGTGGACTAATTCGTAAGAATGTTTAGAAATTCTTAAGGTGTTTTTTAGATAAGGATGTTGTATACTTTATGTTGGGGAGGGGACTTGCAGAAGTCTCCTCCGTACATAATAGGACCCGGGATACAGGTCTGAGGGGGAACTGTAGTGGATAGAGAGTATCAAGATGCTGCTGTAATGAGACCGCAGGTTAAGCATAAACAAAAGGCGACAAAAAGATTGCGCAAGCTAAAAAGAAGTTCGGGTGTTTTTATTACGCCAGGCTTTTTAGGCGTGCTGGTGTTTTTTTTGTTGCCTTTCCTTGTTATAATTTATTATTCACTGGTGGACAATCCAATCAGCGGAGAATTCGTATTTCTGGATAATTTTATCAGTATCGTTCAAAATAATGCATTTAAAAAGGCTGTAAGGAATACCCTGACTTTTTCGGCGGTGTCGGTTCCTTTGGCGGTGATCTTTTCTTTGATGCTGGCTATTATGCTGGATGCAAAGCTGCCCTTCAGAAGTCAGTTCAGGACCTTTTTCCTAAGCCCCATGATGGTGCCGGTGGCGTCCATTGTACTGATTTGGCAAGTGCTGTTTCACTATAACGGTACGGTGAACGAAGTGTTGGTGGCCCTGGGAGGAGACCGGATTGACTGGCTGAAATCCCAATACGCACAGATAGTGGTGGTGCTGCTTTTTCTTTGGAAAAATCTTGGCTATAATATGATTCTGTTTATGGCAGCGCTGGCCAGTATACCAAAAGATATCCTGGAGGTGGCCAGGATGGAAAGTGCTACGCCGTTCAGACCTTTTTCCATATCAAAATCAGGTATCTTTCCTCCAGCATTATGTTTGTGACCATTATGTCCCTGATTAATTCCTTTAAGGTATTCAGGGAAGTGTATCTGCTGACGGGAGATTACCCCTACGATACCATATATATGTTGCAACATTATATGAACAATAAATTCGACAGGCTGGATTATCAGATGCTTTCGTCGGCGGCTATATTAATGAGTTTGGTAATGATTGTAATCATCGGTATTTTGTTTTTTGTTGAAAATCATTTCGGAAAGGATGTGGAAGGATGAAAAAAGAAACGTCCCGGAGAAATGAAGCCGGCGGAAGGCTGGCCAAAAAAATGTATATATACGGTAAAACCTGCCTGGCAACCCTGATTGCGGCGGGATTTGCCCTGCTGTTTCTGATGCCCATTGTACTTACCATAACCAATTCTTTTATGGCAGCTTCGGAAATTTCTTCCAATTACGGTGTGGTATTTGCTACGGACAGTAACGGAGGAAAGGTATATATATCAGAGGCGGTTAATCTGAAGCTGATACCGGATATGGTATCCTTCAGCCAGTACAAAACCGTGCTTTTGAAAAGTCCGGATTATTTGCTGAAATTTTGGAACTCCGTTATTTTGGTGGGCCCCATCGTGTTTTTTCAATTACTGGTGGCATCCCTTGCTTCCTATGGTTTTGCCAGATATAACGGTAAACTCAGACAGATTATCTTTTTTACCTATATCATTTTGATGTTAATGCCTTATCAGGTGACACTGGTGCCGAATTATCTGGTGGCGGAGAGGTTAAAGATTCTGGATACTTATTGGGCTATATGGCTCCCCGGTATTTTTTCACCCTTTGCGGTGTACCTGCTGACCAAGTTTATGCGCAAGATTCCGGTGGGGATGATAGAGGCAGCCCAGATAGACGGTGCCGGAGAACTGCAGATATATCGTCTGATTTGTATGCCGCTGACTAAAGGGGCGCTGTGCTCTGCGGCAATATTAGTATTTATTGATTATTGGAATATGGTGGAGCAGCCCATTATTCTGCTGGGAGATGTGCAAAAGCATCCCCTGTCGGTTTTCTTAAGCAGAATCAACGCGGGGGAAATCGGACTGGCATTTGCGGTTGCAACCATTTATATGGTGCCCAGCCTGCTCATATTTTTATATGGGGAGGAATACCTGGTGGAGGGAATCACCTATCAGGGCGGTATTAAAGGATAGTAGAGGATTAGAGAAAGTATTTCAGATATCAGAGGATGGATTATGAGCGAGAACAGATCAAAGAGAAAAGATATAATCAAAAATATAGCCATTGTATTTCTGACGGTTTTGTTGATATTAACTTTTTTTTCACAGACCATTATGAATTATTCCCTGCCCCAGGTGGCAACTGCTTATGTGGCCAATGATACTATTACCACATCCATACGCGGAACGGGAACGGTAGAGGCGGCAGACCCTTATTCTGTGATTATAGGTGATGATAAGGCAGAGAGCGCTACCACGCATAAAATCAGTAAAATCGCTGTGCAGGAAGGCGATGAAGTGGAAAAGGGCGATATTCTGTTTTATTTGGATGAAAAGAGTAATTCCGCCATAGAAGAGGCGCAGAAGGCTTATGAGGAAGCGCAGGCGGCTTATGAGACTGCCCTGCTTTCCGAAGGAGTCAATGCTTCTGTAATTGCCCAGGCAAACAATTCTTTTGATGCAGAGCAGTACAGTAAACAGTTAATAGAGGCCCAAAAGGAAGTAGATGCACGTCAAAAGGATGTGGATGATATACAGAAGGTAATAGACGCCTTTGAATTACAGATATCCATAACCGGTTCCGAAAATCAAAATACCGGAGTGGTCAATGCACAAAAGGCAGTAAATGAGGCACAGAAGGTGCTGGCAGAGGCTCCCGATAAGCTGAATAAGGCCATGGAAGCATTTGCTGCAGCACAGGGAGAGCAGCAGAGTGCTACAGACAAATTGAATGCGGCAAACAGTGCTTATGAAGCAGCGGTGGCTGAAGGTAAGACAGAGGAAGAACTGAATGTTTTGGTAGGAGAAGTGACCAAGGCACAGACAGAGCTTACACAAGCGCAGTCCAAGGCACAGGACGCACAAAAGAAGGCAGAGGAGGCACAAAAGGTGGCGGATGATGCCCCCGCAGCTTTAGAAAAAGCGCAGAAAGCACTGGATAGCGCTAAGCTGGACCAGCAGAACAGTCTATTAAATCTGAACCAGCAGCTGGCAACTTATCAGTTGAATAAGAAGAATGCTGAGAATATCCTGGCAGAGAAGAAGCTTATCCTGGATACGTTAACCGGGAACAAAGGTGCCATTATCAGTCTGAAAGATGCCAAGGAAGCTTTGGAGGATGCAAAGAAGGCTCTTTCAGAGGCTAAAAAGGAGCAGGTTGATTCGGTGATATTGGCTGACTTGGCAGGTACCATTACAGCCATTCGTTTTAAATCCGGTGAAAGTGTAAGTACGGGTGAGGAAGTAATGGTTATCCGTCCTGCAGGACAGGGCTATACCCTTAGCGTGCCCGTGACCCTGGAACAGTCCAGAAAGGTACATGTGGGAGATGGTGCCTCCCTGGTGAACAATTGGTGGTATGAAGAGGTTAAAATCGTGCTCAGAAGTATCCGACCCGACCCCTCGGACCCTGCGAGAAAGAGACTTCTGGTTTTTGATGTGGAAGGAGATATGACGGAGGGGCAGAATCTGACCGTATCCATCGGAGAAAGAAGCACGCCTTATGAGATGGTAGTGCCTAACAGTTCCGTCCGTGAAGACAATAACGGAAAGTTTATTCTGATTGTGGAATCCAAGAGCAGTCCTCTGGGTAACAGATATGTAGCAACCAGAGTGGATGTACAGGTAATCGCATCTGATGACACAAAGTCAGCAATAACGGGCGCATTAAGCGGTTGGGAATATGTAATCACCACTTCCACACATCCCATTAATGCAGGTCAATTGGTTCGTTTGTCGGAGAATGGTTAATGAAAAGCAGGTATTTAGAGGTTATAGCAGGTGCAGTATCCTTGGGGATTGTTTTAGTGCTGGGGATTGTTGCACACAGTATCAGTAGCGATTTGCCTGACCAACAGGCGGCAATGCGCTGGAGTGATAACGGAAATGTAAGCCAGATCAGTTGTTATTTTGCAGAAGGATCTCAGATGACGCCGGAAATCTTTGAAAATTTCAGGCATTCATTAGACAGCCTATTGCAACAGGAATCCATTACGGTGGAATCTGAGAATCCCGGAGCCAGACTCTGGGTGGATTGTTACAGTGCGGAAGGCTCCGTTATATTATCCGGAAGCCGTAATCAGATGACCGTGGATGCCATGGGTGTGGGCGGGGATTTTTTCCTGTTCCATCCTTTTCAGTTGATGGCGGGAGCTTATTTCTCCGGTAATGATCTTATGCAGGATTATTGTGTGCTGGATGAAACTGCAGCATGGCAGCTTTTCGGTTCCAATAATATTGCAGGACAGACGGTTAATATAGGCGGGGTGCCCCATGTGGTGTCAGGTGTAATCAGCCATCCCAAGGGACGTCTCTATGAGGCGGCAGGTCTTACGGAAAGCAGGATTTATTTGTCCTATGAATCCCTGGTAAAGTACGGTGAGAGCAGAGGCATCAATCATTATGAAATCCTTATGCCTGACCCGGTGGATGGCTATGCAATGGAAAAAGTGAAAACCGGACTGAATATGCATGACCGGGAAGCGGAATATATAGAAAATAATAAACGTTTTTCTTTTCAGAATATATATCATGTGATAAAATCTGTAGGGACCCGTTCCATGAGCGGAAAGGCAATCATTTTTCCTTTTTGGGAAAATGTGGCAAGGGGATGTGAAGATATGGTGGCTTTGTGCCTGCTGGGAATGGCACTGGGGCTGGTGTATCCCGTAGTTTTTTCAGTGTATGGTTTTATAAGGTGGAAGAAGCGGAATGCAGTTACCCTGAAGGGTGTGCTTCGCAGAGTGTATAAAAAGGGGGCAGGCTGCCTGAAGTGTATATGGGCCCGAATCAAAGCACATATGCGTAGAAAGATGGCAGAAGAAGATATGGAGGAAGTTTCAGATGAAGAGATGGATGAGTAAAGGTATAGCTATGGTATTAAGTATCACCATGGCACTGGGTTTGGGAGCCTGTGGCAAAGAGAAAACCCAAAGTGTGGACGGTGAGATTTCCAAACAGAATGTTTACAGCAGTCAGGTAATTGAACTGCCTCAGGAAGGGGACAGTCTGAATGTGGAAACTGCCCTGTATTATAATGACAGGGTCTACATGTTGACAAGTGAATTTAACTGGAGTGTGAGTTCGGAGGCACAAAGATCCATTATATCCATGAAAGAAGACGGTTCCGATGTGCAAAAAGCAACATTGGAGTTGCCTGAAATCATGATGAAGGGTGGCCCTGCCGGAAACGGAGGTACTGTAGAACCGGTGCCGCTTCCCATGCCCAGGACAGAGGTAATGGAGAGTGCCATTATAACGGATAGTATTATGAAGCCTGTGGATGGTGTTTTTGAAGAATGGGTGGACCCCGGTTACTCGGAATATGTAAATTATTATCCTTTTGTAATGTCTGACAGCGGTTGCTTATTTGGTATCTGCAGATATACCTATGAGAATTACGCAGACCCGGCTAATTATATATATGAGCAGCAGACTTTTCTTTTGTGCTGGGGACTTGATGGTAAGATTCTATGGCAAAAGGAAATGAATTTCCCGGGTACGGATGTATATGTAGAAGAACTTGTGGCTGCAAAAGACGGCGGTGTCTATGTAGTTTACAGGGGAGACGGATATTTTTCATTAAAAATGGATAAGAATGGTGAAGCTGCCGGCACAGGAGTTAAACTGGAGATTGAAGACGGATGGATTGAACGCCAGAGTATGTGCTGCGAAGGAAATGATGAAACATGGCTTTATACATTTTACGATGAAGCATTCAGAACCATGCAGGGAGTAAAGGTAGATTTAAAGACAGGTACTGCCACACAGCCGGCTAATATTCCTTCGTCCATGAATATGGGGGGCTGGGAATGTTTTGTGCCCGGTACGGACTATGACTTTATTTTCTCCTGCTACAGGGGTATTTTCGGTTTTAATCTGGGTGATGCGGATGTAACCAAGCTAATGGATTATGTAAACTCAGATTTTGCGGTGGGCAGTGTGTATTATGTTTTACCTATGTCAGCCGGCCGGATGTTTGCACTGTACATGGATACATCCTATCAGGGGATGGAGGCGTCTGTTCTTACTCCGGTAGCGCCTGAGGATGTTCCCGATAAGCAGATACTTACATTGGCAGGTATTTACCTGGGTGCGGAACTGCGCAATGATATTATTAAATTTAATAAGAGTAATTCCGAGTATCGTATTCTTATGAATGATTATAGTGAATATAATACGGAGGAGGATCAGGAGATTGGCAAAACAAGGCTGAATAGTGATATTATTGCGGGAAAAGTGCCGGATATCCTGTTCCTGGGAAGTGAATTAAGTGCAGATACTTACATCAATAAAGGTCTTGCTGCCGATATCGGTAAGCTTATTGAAGCGGACGAAGAATTGTCCATGGATATGTTTGTGGAGAATGTAATGGAAACTTATTCCGTAAACGGAGTATTATATCAGATTATTCCCAGATTTTATGTGAGAACTTATCTGACCCACGGCGGTGTGGTAGGCGATATAGATGAAATGACTTTTGCAAAAATGAAGGAACTGCAGGAGCGTTTCCCTGATTCCAGTATTTATTCCAATGCCACAAGAAGCAGCTTTTTGCAGGATGTAATGACCTTTGCAGGCAATGATTTTGTGGATGCTGAAACGGGCAAATGTAATTTTAATAATGCAGATTTTATTGAAATGTTAAAGTTTGCCAAAGAACTTCCGGAAGAAATAAATTTTGACAGTGATTTTTATATAGACTACGATTATGCGGCGCAGTTTATGGATGGAAAGGTGTTGCTTTTTGACGCCTATTTCAATGATTTCCGGATGAACTTCACGCTGAACGGTTATTTGGAAGGAAAAGCCAGATACAGCGGTTTCCCCGGCGTATCAGGTTCACGTTCTGTTATGCAGACCAGTGATGCGTTTTTGATTTCATCCAAGTCCGATTATATAGACGGAGCATGGCAGTTCCTGCGAAAATATCTCACTGCGGAATATCAGACCGATATGAATTTCGGACTTCCTACCAACAAGGAGGCTTTCGAGGCTAAATCATTGCTGGCATTGGAAAAAGAGTACTATATTGATGAATTCGGTGAAAAGGTTGAGCAGAATACCACAATTTATGTAAAGGGCGAAGAAAGAGTACTTCCCGAGCTCAGCCGTGAGCAGTTGGATGAAATGATTGATTTTATCAAATCAGTGGATCGCGTGAGCTACTATAACCAGGAAATACTTAACATTGTAACAGAAGAGGCGGCAGTGTTCTTTGAAAACAAAAAGTCTGCTGAAGAAGTGGCGGGTATTATCCAGAACCGCGTACAGTTATTTGTGGATGAAAACAATTAAAAAGGCACCCGGTATCAGAGTCTGATATCGATGCCCTGTGTCTCCAGATAAGTAAGGAGATTCAGTTCGTTTCCGTGGTCGCGGAGCCATTTTTTGTGAATTTTATAATCAGGCATGACCTCTGCCACCAGTCCCCAGAAGTCTTTGGAATGATTCATATGGGTCAGGTGGCAGATTTCATGTACCACCACATAGTCCAGCACCTTTGAAGGCGCAAAAATCAAACGATAGTTAAAACTCAGGGTTTTCCGTGAGGAACAGCTGCCCCAGCGGCTTTTCTGGTCCCGGATAGAAAGGGAAGTGTAGCTTTCGCCGGTGAATCGGATATAATGGTTCACACGTTCGGTAATGAGGAGTCTGGCCTTTTCACGGTAGCGTTTTTCATACACTGTCAGGCGTTTATATTCCGCTTCGGTTAATTGGATATAGTAAGGGGACATGGGCGACCTCCGTAATAATTGGGGATAAGGTAACAAATAATTACTATTGTATATTGTAACAAAATATGTAATAAATGAAAAGAAGCCGGATGGGTTTATATACGGAAGGGAGTAAAAGGATGCAGGGAAAATGTGTCATAATAGGTGCAGGAGATTTGACAGTAGGAGAATTTCATATCAATGATGAGGACTTTATCATAGCCGTAGATGGAGGACTCAGTTATTGCGGAGCCCTTTCCATTGAGCCGGATCTGATAATTGGTGATTTTGATTCTGTCAGTGATGAGGAGTTTGACGCAGTAATGAAACTGCAACAGGAGATTCCGGACAGGATAGTCAGGCTGAAGCCCGAAAAGGATGACACGGATATGCTTGCAGCCCTTAGGCTGGGACTGGAAAGGGGGTATGATACCTTTCATATCTATGCAGGGACCGGCGGCAGGCTGGACCATACTCTTGCCAATATCCAGTGTCTCTTATTCTTGAAAAATAATGATGCCACAGGTTATCTCATAGACGGCAATGGAATGATCCTGGTAATTAAAGATGAAAAGGTAAGCTTCCGTGAAAACATGGAGGGCTTTATGTCACTGTTTACACTTGGCAGGGAAGCAAAAGGAGTAACCATTGAGAACATGAAGTATGAGCTTTCGGACTATACCATGACCAATGATTACCCCATAGGAATCAGTAATGAGTTTGTGGGCAGGGCGGCATCCGTCACAGTAAAAGAAGGTGAATTGGTATGCATCCTGCAATACTAAGGGAAGACAGGGATTACACATAGCTGCGGTCCACATCAATAACCACGAAGTGATTAGGGTGTTTACCACTCACGCGTCCCTGTATCAGGCTGATTAATTCGCCATCGGAATAATGGAATTTGAAGGGCACTACCACATCAAATATCATATTGGTGTGTGTAGGGCCTTTTACTATGCGGAAATCATGGAGAGATAGTCTGCCGTCGATTTCTGCAAGGACACTCTGCATGGACCTTTTCAGAATAGCGGTTTCCTCGTCATCAATAAGCACAGGGTCCATATGTATGACAGCACTGCACTGTAAAGCATCTTTCAGATTGTGTTCGATTAAATCTATGGTATCGTGCAGAGTGAGGATGTCACCATCTGCCGGAACCTCTGCATGCAGGGATATGAGTATACGGCCGGGACCGTAATTATGTACAATCAGGTCGTGGATGCCGATGACTTCTTCATGAGCCATTACGATATTGGTGATGGCATCAACAAATTCAGGGTCCGGTGCCTGACCCAGCAGGGGGTTGATGGTATCCCTGGCTGCGTTTATGCCGGCTATACAGATAAATACCGCAACCAGCAGACCGCAGTAACCGTCTATCTGGATGTCAGTGTAGTGGGAAATCAAGGTTGCTGCCAGTACTACGGAGGTGGCTATTGTATCACTTAAACTGTCCGTGGACGTAGCCTTCATGGCCGCGGAGCTGATTTGCTTTCCGATAACACGGTTGTAATATGCCATGTAAATCTTTACAAGGATGGAAACTGCAAGAATCAGGACAATGGCTCCGGAGCATTCAAGTTCTCCGGGATGAAGTATTTTATTTATGGAGCTTTTGAACAGCTCATATGCCATCAGCAGGATAATCACGGACACCAGCAGACCGGAGATATATTCCACCCGGCCGTGGCCGAAGGGGTGGTCGGAGTCCGGCTTTTGGGATGCGATTTTAAATCCCAGAAGTGTGATTACGGAAGAACCTGCATCGGAGAGATTGTTAAATGCATCTGCTGTAATGGCGATGGAGTGGCTTAGCAGACCGGCAGTAAACTTCAGGATAAACAACATTATATTTAAAAAAATACCTACGCTGCCGCAGAGCATGCCGTAGGCTTTGCGGGTCTCTGGAGCCTGCATGTCGGTTCGGTTTTTTATAAAGATTTTGGATAAAAGAGTAATCATATGGTGACCTCTCAAGTTTATTTGGTTCATTCTATTCTATTCTAAAACTTTTTTTATGAAAATACAATTAGAAGATAACACTTGACTATTGCACCATGGAAGTTTTGCGTGTATAATCTAAAACTGAATGATAAAGGAATAACAGAGTATATTGACAGAAATGAGGTAAGACATATGAGTAAGAAACCGGTTGTTTTAATGATTTTAGACGGTTATGGTGTGGAAAAGGGTGAAGCCGGCAATGCAATTGCACAGGCTAAGAAACCTGTAATGGATAAGCTGATGAACATGTATCCGGTAGCAGAAGGAGATGCAAGCGGTCTGGCTGTAGGACTTCCTGACGGTCAGATGGGTAATTCCGAGGTAGGCCATACCAATATCGGTGCAGGCAGAATCGTATATCAGATGCTGGTTAAAATATCCAAGTCCATTAAGGATGGTGATTTTTTCGAGAATAAAGCACTTGTTGCAGCTATGGAAAACTGTAAGGTAAAGGGTTCTGCCCTTCATTTAATGGGCCTTCTGTCCCCCGGCGGGGTACACAGCCATACAGAGCATTTGTACGGTTTGGTAGAGATGGCTAAGAAAAACGGTTTGGATAAAGTTTATGTACATTGTTTCCTGGACGGACGTGATGTGCCCCCTTCTTCTGCAGCAGAATATATGGAAGAAGCAGCGGCTAAGCTTAAGGAAATCGGTGTGGGTAAGATTGCAACCATCGCAGGACGTTTTTACGCTATGGACCGTGATAATGCATGGGACAGAGTAGAAAAGGCTTACAATGCACTTGTATTTGGTGAAGGTGTGGAAGAAACCTGCCCTGTACAGGCTGTAAAGAATTCCTATGCAAACGGTGTAACCGATGAGTTTATGTTACCTACCGTAATTGAAAAAGACGGTATGATTAAAGAGGATGACAGTGTGGTATTCTTTAACTTCCGTCCTGACCGTGCAAGACAGATTACCAGAGCTTTCGTAGATCCCGAGTTTGCCGGATTTGAAAGAAGAAAGGGCTTCTTTAATACCACTTATGTATGTATGGCTCAGTATGATGCAGAGATGCCTAATGTACTGGTGGCTTTCCCTCCCGAAGAGCTTACCATGACCTTCGGCGAGTACCTGGCAAAGAACGGCAAGACACAGCTGCGTCTGGCAGAGACCCAGAAGTATGCACACGTTACTTTCTTCTTTAACGGAGGAGAAGAGAAGCAGTTCGACGGCGAGGACAGAATTCTGGTAGACTCTCCCAAGGTTGCTACCTTTGATATGCAGCCTGAGATGAGTGCGTATGAAGTTGCTGATAAGCTGGTAGAGGCAATCGGTTCCGATAAATATGATGTGATTGTAGTCAACTTCGCAAATCCTGATATGGTGGGTCATACCGGCATTATGGAAGCAGCAGTAAAGGCAATTGAAGCAGTGGATGAATGTGTGGGTAAGGCATATGATGCCTTGATGGCTAAGAACGGTGCGATGTTTATCTGTGCGGATCACGGTAATGCAGAAAAGCTGGTAGACACCGACGGTTCACCTTTTACCGCACACACCACCAATCCCGTACCTTTTGTACTGGTAAATTATGACGAAGAGTACACCCTGCGTGAGGGTGGTTGTCTGGCAGATATTGTACCCACTCTGATTGAGATGATGGGTATGGAGCAGCCTGCAGAGATGACCGGTAAGTCTTTATTAATTAAAAAATAATGAACTTTAAGGTGTTTTGGACCGCGGCTATCCCGGGAATCAGGAGATGTATGAGGTTCAAAACACCTTTCTTTTTGAAGTATTATCTGTGTTGTAGTGCCCGAATACAGACGGCGGATAATTTAGTACAAGGACGGATAGAATAATGTTAGGTACAGTGGTAAATACAATTGCAGTTGTGATAGGAGCAGCTCTTGGACTTTTGTTAAAAAAAGGTTTGCCTGAGAAAATGGCAGATACACTGATGAAGGGACTGGGGCTGTGTACTCTGTTTCTGGGAATCAGTGGTTCTTTAAAGGGTGAGAATTCCATGATACTGATAGTGTCCATGGTGATAGGCACTATAATAGGTGAACTGGCCGATTTGGAGAGCAGGATAAACAATTTGGGGGATTGGCTACAGAAACGTTTCCAAGGTTCGGACAAGGAGGCTGGTAAGGCTTCTCTGGCAGAAGGCTTTGTTACTGCCAGTCTTTTGTTCTGTGTGGGGGCCATGGCTATCGTAGGTTCCCTGCAAAGTGGCTTACAGGGCAATCATGAAATGCTTTTTAATAAATCAATGCTGGATTTTGTGGCAGCAATGATTTTTGCTTCTTCCCTGGGAGTGGGTGTGGTGTTTGCCGCAGCATTTGTGTTTGTGTATCAGGGAGCCATTACTATAATGGCTCAATGGATAGCTCCGTTTTTGACCGAGAGAGTCATTGGTGAAATGACCTGTGTGGGAAGTGTGATTATCATCGGTCTCGCTCTGAATATGCTGGGACTGACCAAACTGAGAGTAATGAACTATGTGCCCGGGATTTTTATTCCCATTATTCTTTGTTCATTTATGTAATGAAGAGTCGGGGAATAGGACATAAATTTATATCTTATAATATGATAAAAAACAGTTGAAATTGCTCGCAAAATATGGTATTATAATTTCTGCTTGACATTAGGAGGTGTGAAATGGGAGCTTTAAGAATTGCATTAACAGTAATATTTATAATCGTATGTATAGCACTGACAGTGTCGGTATTGATGCAGGAAGGTAAGTCAGCAGGTCTCGGTTCCATCAGCGGTGCCGCAGAGAGCTACTGGGGAAAGGTGAAAGGCCGTTCCATGGAAGGTATGCTGGCGAAGATTACCAGAGTTCTGGCTATCGTGTTTATTCTTCTGGCAATCGTACTTAATTTGAATGTATTTTAGTTCGGACAAAACACTCTTTAGCTAAAGAGTGTTTTTTTTCTTTAGCGGAGAGAAGAGCCGGTCAGACAGATATGTTCTTTCCGTGGACGCTTGGAAGGGCTTGTAAGAGGGAGCAGTATGGATATTCAGACAATGACAGAGAAGAGAAAAAAAGTCATTTGTGATTTGGTAGAGGACGAATTTTATGTCCCTATGAAGGAAAAAGAGCTTGCGGTTTTTATGCAGGTGGAAAAGGAAGACAGACAGGAGTTTAAGCGTATTCTTACGGAATTGGTGACAGAAGGTAAGCTGTCTGTTACTGCCAAGGGGAAATATATTAAGAATCCAAATAAACTTCTGACGGGGACTTTTATCAGTAATGCCAGAGGATTTGGGTTTGTTGAACTTGAAGGGGAAGAAGAGGATTTGTTTGTACCTGAGGATAAAGTAAACGGTGCATTTCACAAGGATATAGTGCAGGTTACTTTGCTGCCCGGCAGGGAAGGTAAACGCCGTGAGGCTGCGGTGGTACGGATAGTACAACGGGGACTGACACAGATTGTGGGTACCTTCGATAAGAGAAAGGCTAATTATGGCTTTGTTATTCCGGATATTGTGAAGCTCTCCGCGGATATTTTTGTTCCCAAGGAGCATACCAAAGGGGCTGTGGACGGCCATAAAGTAGTAGTGGAGATTACGGATTACGGTAATGACAGGAAAAGTCCTGAAGGCAAAATTGTGGAGATTTTAGGTCATATTAATGATCCCGGCGTGGATATTATGGCTATTGTTCGCGGCTATGAGATTCCTACAGAGTTTAGCGAAAAAATCATGAACCAGGTAGAGAGAGTGTCTCAGGAGGTATCTGAGGCAGACAGGGCAGGACGTAAGGATTTAAGGGAGCTTTGTATGGTAACCATTGATGGTGAGGATGCAAAGGACCTGGACGATGCGGTCAGTGTATCTTTTGATGGCAAATACTATCATCTGGGTGTCCATATCGCAGATGTAACCAATTATGTACAGGAAAATTCAGCTCTGGACAGGGAGGCGCTTAAGCGTGGAACCAGTGTGTATCTGGTGGACAGAGTGATTCCCATGCTGCCCCATGCATTGTCTAACGGTATATGTTCGCTGAATGAAGGGGTGGACAGGCTGGCACTCAGCTGTCTGATGAAGATTGATTCAAACGGAGATATGGTCGATTACGAGATCGCAGAAACGGTAATCCGTGTGAATAAGCGTATGAGTTATACGGCAGTGGCTGCCATGCTGGAGAACCCGGATTCTGTGGCAGACGGCGGAGAGTATGCACAGTATGCAGAACTTTTTCCCATGTTTGAGCAGATGAAGGAATTGTCCGATATTCTCCGGGCGCGCAGGAAAAAGCGGGGGGCCGTTGATTTTGATTTTCCTGAATGTAAGATTCTGGTGGATAAGGAGGGAAGACCTGTTGACATCCTTCCTTATGAACGGAACCGGGCAAGTATGATTATTGAAGATTTTATGCTTGCGGCTAATGAAACCGTGGCGGAGCACTTTTTCTGGCAGGAGCTTCCTTTCGTATACCGTGTGCATGCAGTGCCCGATGCGGATAAGATTCAGAAGTTGTCGGTTTTTATCAATAATCTTGGATATTATATGAAGACACTTGGAAGAAATGGTGCTAAAATAGGTAATGAAGAAATTCATCCCAAGGAGCTGCAAAAACTCCTGGAAAAAGTGGCGGGAACACCCAGTGAGGCCATGATCAGCCGTCTGGTACTGCGCAGCATGAAACAGGCAAAATACAGCATGGAGTGTACGGGACATTTCGGACTTGCATGTAAGTATTACTGTCATTTTACCTCGCCCATCAGAAGATATCCGGACCTTCAGATACACCGTATTATTAAAGAACAGCTGCGTGACAGATTAAATGAAAACAGAGTGCAGCATTACAGAGAGATTCTGGAGCAGGTGGCAAAGCAGTCCTCTGATACGGAACGCCGTGCTGAAGAGGCAGAGCGCGAGACGGATAAGCTGAAAAAGGTTGAATATATGGAAGAATGCATCGGTATGGAGTTCGATGGTGTGATTTCCGGTATTACCGGTTGGGGTATTTATGTAGAACTGCCCAATACAGTGGAAGGACTGGTGCATGTATCCAGACTTTCCGGGGATTATTTCTACTACGATGAAAAGAAATACGAGATGGTGGGTGATGTCACGGGAAGAGCTTACAAACTGGGCATGCCCGTGAAAGTGCGAGTGCTTGAATGTGACAGGTTCACCAAAACCATTGATTTTGAATTATGTGATTAAGAAGCTGTGAAGGGACGGGACCGGCAGTGACGGCCGGTCTTCGGCCCCGGGTTTAAGGAAGGATGATGATGATATGGCAAAAGAACAGCAGAAGATAATTGCAAATAACAAAAAAGCATATCATGATTTTTTTATCGATGAAAAGTATGAGGCTGGGATTGCACTTCACGGTACAGAGGTGAAATCCATGCGTATGGGCAAGTGCAGTATTAAGGAATCCTTTATCAGAATCGAGAACGGGGAAGTGTTTGTGTACGGCATGCACATAAGTCCTTATGAAAAGGGCAACTTGTTTAATAAGGATCCTTTGAGGGTTAAGAAGCTTCTGCTTCACAAATATGAAATTAATAAGCTGCAGGGAAAGGTGGCAGAAAAGGGTTATACACTGGTTCCTTTGCAGGTATATTTCAAGGAAGGAAGAGCTAAGGTAGAGATCGGACTGGCAAGGGGTAAAAAGCTATATGACAAGCGTCAGGACATTGCCAAGAAGGACCAGCGCAGAGAAGCAGAAAAAGAATTTAAGATTAAAAATCTGTAAGATTTTGACAGAGATTTTTAATATTTATTTTATTGACGCAGGATGAAAAATCAGATATATTTATCATACAAAATAATTTAATAAGGGCTAGTCAAGGTTTCGACAGGGGTCTTGCAGCTGGAGAAGCTATCCGTTGCGACACGTTAATCGCAAAACTAAAATAAACGCTGAAGAAAATTTAGCATACGCTGCCTAATGGCAGCTGTCCGCTCTAGAGCACTCACACTTTAGAATCCGGGCATCATCTTTGTGAGAAACGACACACGCAAAGCTTTGAGCGTGCGGGCGTATTATGAAGCTACTGAATGCAGTTGGTTGTTCATTACTGACTGCAGGAGGGAATGAGGTAAACTGCAATAATGAACTGTGATAGGAGAAGTACAGGGAATGGGCTTTTGGACACGGGTTCGACTCCCGTCTAGTCCACTATTTGGGAAATGACGAAAGTCGAACCCGTTGGGTTCAGACTCCCGTCGGTTTTCCTTTTATTTAAGTCATCCTGTCTTCATAAGCGGGATGATTTTTTGCTTCATAGGAATTAACTATGAAGCAAAAATGTCCCGCGAAGATGCGCACGATAAGTAAGTGGAAGATGGGGCGTTGTGACTGCACGTCAGCGCATGAATGTGAGTTGCACATTCTTGGTTCTTCCCGGAAAGTGGCAGAGGAATACATATGGATAAAATGGTAGAGTTAACATTACTGACACAATACGGCCGTGAAATGGTGGAGAATTATAGCCGGATCCGGGAGGCATTGGAAAGGCTTTCTGCGGAGCGCACAGGATTTGTGCGACTAAAAGTGTCAGTAGCCGGAAGCAGAAGGCATTATCTGGAAACTTCATATGATGCGCAAAGAGAGGTTTTTTATACCTGTGTGTTGGAAAGCGGCGCAGCAGGTCAGTTTTTTTGGGAGACAGAAGGAAAGAAGGTGCCTCAGTGGCGCTTTAGAAGAGTGTCTAAGAAGCGTTGTATCGATGGTATGGTGCTAATAGGAATGGAGCCCGGTCCGGTAGGGAGGCAGAGACGTGTACTCTTTGAGGGAATGCGTGAAGCTATAAAGATTATTCCTTTTGAAATACAAAACATTGTCTACGGAGGTCCCGGTAGCTATGGTGCAGATCAGGACAGCCCTTGTCAGGTATCGCCCAGAAGTGAAAGAGGCAGATTGTTTGCACGTATTATCCGGAAATATTATCCGGAATATAATGATCAGCAGATACGAGCTTTTTTGAGGAAGTTGTCCAGTGAAGGCTGCGGTTATGCAGTAATAGTGAATACCCTGCTGGAATACTATGCGGATAAACAGGCAGAATATGAGGCGGAGTTTGGATTTGCTTATCTGAATGAAAACGGAAGTCCGGATTATGAGGCGCTGATGTTAGATTTTTATGCGGCTACTGACAATCATATGGTAGCAGACGGCGCAGATGTGATTGACTTTGAAGAAGATAAGGATGAAAAGGAAGAGCCCTATGACTATACTATGGACCGTACCGGTAACGGAACGAATTTTGACAAGAGAATTTATAGGACCGGACTTTACCTGAAGAATAAGAATATTAAGTTTAAGATTACCAATCATAAAAAAGTAACTCTTGCGAATGTTCGCACTTTTTCCGAATTTGGACGTATTATGATTTCACTGAACGGCGGAAATGTACAGAACGAAGACGGTAGTGTGTACGCATATTGCAGGGGGCATTCCATGGTGATAACCGGTGTGACAAGTGACTGCAGATACATCGTATCTACCTGGGGCCTGAAGAAGTATGTGGACCCTTTTGAGGTAGTGGAAAAGGATGGAAAAAAGACAAGGATTTACTATCAGTATTTTGAGGTGGGACCACGTAAGAAGAAAGAGTTCAGCAGAAAAGGACGGTAGTCTCTTGAAGTTTCGGTCAAAATGATAAAATGTATCAACATTGTTAGAAGACGTCGTTAAACTGTAATTGTAGTCAAAAAACGTAAAAAAGGACAAAAAACAGCAAAAACTGATATGAATGTGCAATAAGTGAACAAAAAATGATAGAAAAAGTTCTGTAATCACCGGTCTGGTACGGGATTTTTTTTATAATCTGCAATATGATAAATCAAGTACAGTGGCAAAATATACATAAAAAAACACCTTAAAAGCCAACTTAAACGTTTGCGTGTTTCGTAAATTTGACTAGTTTTCACAAGATTTTTGTATTTAATTAGGCTATATTTACACATATTTCCTTTTATGCTACTCTAATTTATGTGAAAAGGAGGTATTGTTGTGAAAAACAAAATGATTGGAAAGGTAAAAGCAGTAGCATTGTCATTAGTACTTTGTCTGCAGCTTGCATTACCCGCAGCAGAGGTAGAAGCAGCACAGACATTCTATGACAACAAGAC
>JAFXEW010000126.1 GCA_017513625.1 Lachnospiraceae bacterium
AAAGCCGCACATTTAGTAATTCCGCATTTACTTACCACAATGTTCCGTGTACATCCCCTGCGGACAAAGCCGTGGCAGGTGTTCTTGCCTGAAAAGACACAAATCCCCTTGGAAAGGCTGCCTTCCGAGAAACGCTCACATTTGCCACAATGTTTTCCCGGGGCTGTGGCTTAGCATCAAGGCACGTGAGAAGACGGTACCTTTAACTTCATGAATGACATTGCCTGCGGGCGGCCTTTAATCTTCCTCCAAATCTATTTTGGGCAGGGAAAAAATAAACTCGCTGCCTTCGTTGGGAGTACTGATTACATTGATGTTTTCGTGATGGGCCTTGATGATTTCCTTTACAATGGAAAGTCCCAGGCCGGTGCCTTTCTTGTCCTTTCCTCTGGAGGCATCAGATTTGTAGAAGCGGTCCCAGATTTGCTTTAAATCTTCCTTGGGAATGCCGATGCCTTCGTCCTTGACGGATACAAAAAGCTTGTTCTTTTTCTCGTGGGTTTCAATGGTAATGGTGGAATCTGCATTACTGAACTTAATGGCATTGTCTATCAGGTTATAGAGAACCTGTTTGATTTTTTCTATGTCAGCACTGACATACATTTCATCACCAGTGAGAATCAGTTCTATGGATAAAGATTTTTTGCGGCAGGTGCCTTCGAATGCAGCAGCCGTATCCCGGATGATCCGGTTGATGTCAAAGTCACTGATATCCAGAAGCATGCCTCTGGTATTTAAATTGTTCAATGTAAGCAGACTGTTGGTCAGCTTGGTGAGACGGTCGGTTTCGTTTAACACAATCCCCAGATATTTGTCGTAGAGTTCGGGAGGGATGGTACCGTCCTGCATGGCCTCCAGATATCCCCGGATGGATGTAAGGGGAGAGCGGAAGTCGTGGGAAACATTGGCAATAAATTTCTTTTGGTCATCTTCGGAGCGGGCAATTTCACTGGCCATATAGTTCAGACAGGCGGCCAGATAACCGATTTCATCCTCGTTGTCCACCTGGAATTCGTAGTGCATGTTGCCGGATGCATACTGCTCCGTGGCATAGGTGATTTTTTTCAGAGGCACATATACAAACTCCGTAAAAAAGTACAGAATAATCAGGGACAGCATAATGAGAATAACCAGTGTAATATAGCAGATGATCAGCAGTTCATTACAGGTTTCGGTAATCTCCGTCATATCGTTGTGGATGGCCACATACCCCTTGACCTTGAAATCAGAAGTAATGGGCGCCAGAACAGTGAGGACTTCGGAGTTGAAGTTACCGAAGAAATTACTTATTACGTAGTAAGAACTGCCTGTTACGGTGGGGTCGAAATTCTCTATGATTTCTTCTTTTTCTACATTTAAAGGTGTGGCTGTATCCATAACCAGTCGTCCGGAAGGATTGATAATACGGATTTCACTGTTTAAATATACGGACAGGGAATCCAGATTGGTTTTAACCGTTTCCAGACTGGTTTCACTGGTATAGAGGCCGGTTGCATAGTTGTCGGAAATCATCAGGGCTTCCCTGTACAGGGCATCTGCCTTATCCTTCAGCAATTTTTCTTCTATCATGGTGGGGATAAAGGTGGAAATAATGATAAAACCCAGTACGCCGAATACGATGTATGCAAAAATAAATTTTAAATAAAGGGTTTTTTTCATAGTCAGCTGCGAACCTCAAATTTGTAACCGATACCCCAGATGGTACTGATTTTCCAGTTATCGTGGTCGTTGATTTTTTCACGGAGACGTTTAATATGTACATCTACCGTCCGGGTATCTCCGATATATTCATAACCCCAGATCTGGTCCAGAAGCTGTTCTCTGGTAAATACGTGGTTCGGTGATGAGGCCATGAAGTACAAGAGCTCCAGTTCCTTGGGCGGCATATCCACATTCTGGCCCTTGTATATTACCGAGTAGTTGGTAAGGTTGATGGTTAGATCGGGGAAGGAAACGATTTTATCGCCCCGCTCAGGAGTGGAATTAACTGCAGGTTTATATCTGCGGAGTACAGCTTTGACCCGTGCTACCAGCTCCTTGGAATCAAAAGGCTTTTCCATATAATCGTCAGCGCCCAACTCCAGTCCCAACACCTTGTCAAAAATCTCTCCTTTGGCAGAGAGCATAATGATGGGAACGGACTGTTTGGCTCTGATTTCACGGCAGACCTGGTATCCGTCCATGCCGGGAAGCATGATATCCAGAAGTATTAGGTTGGGTTCAAAGGAATCCACTTCTGCTAAGGCGGATTCTCCGTCATTCACAATAAGTGTTTCAAAACATTCTTTGGTCAGATACAGGGATATTAATTCTGCAATATTATTATCGTCATCTACGATAAGTATTTTTTGTTTGCTTGCCATTCTCTGAGTCCTTTCTGTCTTACAAGACCATAGATTACTGAATCTTTCTTTCACTGTAGCTATCTGCTGCCTCATCCAGAGCCTTCAGCAGGTTAACTTCGTATGTGGCACTTTATAGGGAATTATTTGAAGGTTACGATGGTTACGCCTGCGTCTCCCTCGCCGTATTCCCCCAGACGGTATTCTTTCACATGTTTCATGCGTTTCAAGTGGTTGTGGACAGCGGTGCGCAGGGCGCCGGTGCCTTTACCGTGTACCACACGTACGGTAGTCAGGTGTGCCAGGTAAGCATCATCCAGATATTTATCCAGCTCCGCGATGGCTTCATCCACTGTGCGTCCCAGCAGATTGATTTCCGGAGAGATGTTAAAGCTCTTGGACATCTTGATCTTTCCGGTATTGGTGCGCTGTAATGCGGGGGTGGGCTTGGTCTCTGCCTCTGCATATATCAGGTCTTTTACATTGGCCTGGGTACGCATGATACCGCATTGTATAAACAGATTGCCCTTGACATCGGGTAGAGTACTTACCGTACCCTGAAGTCCCATGGAAACAATTTTTACCGTATCTCCCTTTTTCAGCTTGGCAGGGTCTAACTTCTTTTTACCTGTTAAAGGATTTACGGCCGGAGCATCATTAGAAAGCTTTGCATTCTTTTCGTTGATTTTGTCCCGGAGCTTCTGACGTTTTTTCTCCAGTTCCTTAATATCCGTGCCTGCACCTATCTTATTGAAATCGCGTATGGATTCGTCCGCCACAGCTTTGGCTTCCTGCAGAATTTCACGGGCTTTTTCCTCAGCCTCACGGAGAATACGGTCCTTGTTACGGTCTATCTTTTCGTTTTTCTGCTGGAGCTGTTCCTGGAGTGTGCGGATTTTATCCTTGTATTGAGCAATCTCGCGTTGCTCACGTTCGATGGTAATGCGGCTCTTTTCCAGATCTGCAATTACATCCTCAAAGCTCTCATCCTCTTTGCTTATTTGCTCTTTGGCCGCCTGAATAATGGTATCGGACAGGCCTAATTTGGAGGAAATGGCAAAAGCATTACTTTTACCGGGAATACCAATCAGCAGTCTGTATGTGGGCTGCAGGGTCTCCACGTCAAATTCACAGCAGGCGTTTTCCACAAAGGAAGTGGAAAGTGCATATATTTTCAGCTCGCTGTAGTGTGTGGTTGCTACCGTACGGATGCCCCTGTCGTGGAGGTGGTTTAATATGGCAATGGCCAGTGCGGCACCCTCCGTAGGGTCCGTACCTGCACCCAGCTCGTCAAATAAACACAGGGAATTCTCGTCTGCATGGGACAGGATGTGTACAATGCTGGTCATGTGTGAGGAGAATGTGGATAAGCTCTGCTCAATACTCTGTTCATCACCTATGTCTGCATATACTTCCGTAAAAACAGACAGTTCGGAGCGGTCCGCCGCCGGAATATGCAGGCCGGCCTGACCCATCAGTGTAAAAAGGCCCACCGTTTTCAGTGTAACGGTTTTACCGCCTGTATTGGGACCGGTAATCACCAGCAGGTCAAAGGTCTTACCCAGATGTATATCGATGGGAACCACTTTCTTTTTGTCCAGCAGGGGATGACGTCCCTTGCGGATGTGGATCACATGGTCGGTATTAAAAACAGGCTCCGTGGCATTCTGGTCCAGGGCCAGCTTGCCCTTGGCAAAGATAAAATCCAGCTCTGTCATCAGCTTTTGGTTTTGGAACAATTCTGCAGTGTGTTCACCTGCCTGGGCACTTAAAGTGGCCAAAATGATTTGGATTTCTTCCTGTTCACGGATGGCCAGCTCTTTCAGCTCGTTATTCAGGCTGACCACGGCAGCAGGCTCGATGAAAAAGGTGGAGCCGCTGGCGGACTGGTCGTGTACCATACCGTTTACCTGACTTTTGTACTCAGCCTTTACGGGAATGCAGTAACGGTCATTACGCATGGTAATCACTGCGTCCTGCAGATAATTTCTGTAAGAACCGTTCAACATGGATCCCAGCTGGGAATGGATACGATCGTTGGTCACTTTAATGGAACGGCGGATATTCTTCAGGGCCGGGGAGGCATCATCTGCGATTTCCTCCTCGGACAGGATGCAACGGTTGATTTCGTTGGCCAGCTGGGTCAGAGGAGTCAGGGCCTCAAACATGGGGTCCAGACTGTCGGAGGGCTGGTCTTCCCGCTCCTTTTTGCCATAGGATTTCACCATGGCCACGTTATTCAGCATTTTAGCCAGTTTCAGCAGTTCAACCACAGACAAGGTGCTGCCGATTTCCAGTGATTTGATGGCAAATCCCAGATCTGTATTATTTCCGAAGGAAACGCTTCCGCATTTCAGGACACGGTTTAAGGCATCCTTGGTATGGGTCTGGGCGGAGCGGATTTCTTCCGGGTCTGTCGAAGGCAGCAGGGCCTCGCACATCTTACGGCCGGGAGCAGAGCCGGCCCGTTCCGCCAGTAATTCTATGATTTTATAATATTCAAGAGTCTTATATACTTTTTGGTTCATATGGGATTCCTTTCCGGACCACGGGGCCATAAGGGCTTCCTATGGTCTGAGTTTGCCAAATACGCAATCTTCCAAGGGTATTTTATCACAAATATGTGATGAATGGAATAGCGGGCCTTATTTGGCCCCTGTCATTAAGATAAGCCCTTTGCGGCCAGCTCCTTACCGTGCAGCGGAGTCGCAGTCCCATGGAAAAGCGTTGAGACAAATGTGAGCGTTTCTCAGAGGCACCCTTTCCAATCGGTTTTGTGTCTTTTCATGGCAAGAACACCTGCCACGGCTTTGTCCGCAGAGGATGTACACGGGCCATTGTGGTAAACAAATGCGGAATTACTAAATGTGCGGCTTTGGAATTTATGATTAGTCCCTGTTTTTATGAGCTGGGACAAAAATAAGCGCCCGGTTCGCAGCCGACGGAATCTAGAGTTAAACCTCTATCTTCCGTCTGCCGCGGACAGGGCACTTTTTTTGTTCAAGACCATAAAAACAGGAACCCGATTCCAAAGCCCTGCACATTAAGAAATTCTCGCATTTGCTTCCAAAACAATGGTCCGTGTACATCCCCTGCGAACAAAAACGGGCAGGTGTACTTCCTGGAAAAGACGCAAACAATAAGGGATTGGAAAGGTGCCTTTGGTCAGAAACACCACATTTGACATTGCGTTTCCCCGGGACCTGTGAGTACACTGCAAGCTATACCGGAAGATGCCGCCTCAACTTAATGCCATGGCTCTTAGGCTAACTTTTCCAGCGGAATATGATAATACCGATTACTGCTACTGCCATGCCCACGGCCTTCCTCCATTCCCAGGGCTGCCTGTCCGCGCCAAAAAGCCCCACCAGTTCAATCACATATGCCACCAGCAACTGTGCCACCACTATTAACAGTACTGCCGTAGCGGGTCCCAGCATATCCATGGATTTAATCACCGTATATGTGATAAATGCACCAATAACACCACCCAGCAACATATACCAGGGCTTTACCCGAAACACCGCCGTTAACGGACCTCTCTCAGTAGCGGCCCATGCCGCCAGACATACCAAAAGAGCAGAAAACTGTACAAATGCACTGGCTGCCCAGATACCAGAAACCTTTGTTACCTGTGTATTAAAAACTCCCTGCACGCTCATAAGTGCCCCTGAAATCAAAGCAATGAAAAAACCAATCATAAGCCACCTCCCATGAATCTAACTGTAGGGTGCCCATAATTGGTTTTTATATTCCGCATATCATTGTAACTGATAGAACATCTGCGTATCCAGTTCCTGCAACAGGGCAGCAATGTCGCCGCCGTTCCAAATTTTGTAGAACAAAATCTCTGCCTGCATCCAGAAGTTAGCCGTCTCCAGCATCTTAGGCATGGGGATACTGCCCGCATACTCTTCCATACACACCTGTAATAACGGGTCCTTAGCAGTTCCCAGATTAGCAGATGTCTTGCCTGTACGTGCATATATTTCACCGGCAAATTCTCCTGCCAGATAGGACGCAAATTCATTTGCCAATTCCTTGTGGGTGGAATAACCGTTTACTACGGCCGTACCGGTAATGGACAACGAACGACTCTGCATCTTATCATCAATATCAGGCATGGGAACAATTTCATAATCAAAACCGTAAGTATTCTCCTGCTCTGCAGCTCTGATTTGAGCTGCAATGTCGGTAGTTGCTATGGTAAACAGCATTTTACCTTCCAGGAAATCCTGTACTACTGTTTCATAGCTTACGGTATCCGCCGAAATATCAAAAAACTGTGTCATTTCCTTGTATTTTTCCAAGCATTTCCTGACTTCATCATTATTAACATCCACCTTGCTTTTATCATCACCGGTGTCTCCGCCTACTGCCATATAGTTACCTACCAGCCAGTAGTTATAATAAATATCGGAAACATCCCATGCCATAACGCCTTCCACACCTTCCGGCGGATCATAACTGTTCGCTATGAACAAAATGGCATCCACCGTATCAGGATGACTGGCTTTTTCGTACGCAGAGAAATAATAGTCATAGCGTTCCTGATAATCCGTAGGAATTTCCTGTTCAGTCAATATTTCAGACTCGTTCTCTTCAGCCGGAGTATTTATGGCCTTTTCCGTCTGCTGATAAACCCACTCCTGCAGATAAGTGTTATTGTATGCCAATACACTGGTATCATAATACAAAGGATATGCTACCTGACGTCCTCTATAGGTTACCGCATCCATTGCCGCCTTAGGAAAATGCTTCTCGTTACAGATTCCATCCGGGTCAGTGATCCGGGAAGCAAGCCCGGCCAGGTATGCCTTTTCCAAATAGTCATTACCCACGATGAATACATCCGGCACTTCCTCGGCAGTCATGGAAGAACGGTTAATGGCCTCCAGATATGCATTATCCGATGTCAGTACGGGGATTACCCTGACCCCCTTTTCCTCTCCGAAAGATACCGCTGCTGCATTCACATAGTTGGACAGATTTTCATCCGCATACCAACAGTAAATGGTTTCCTTCTGTCCCAGCCAGGAAAATCCCTCACCGAAGCCCTCCTGATCATCCTGCGTTATTTTACTTCCAAATATGACAGAAGCAGTCATGGCGACCACGGCTGCTACTGCTAATAACTTCTTGCTAAAACTCATATATATGCCTTCCTGACGAACCTGCCCTATCAGTATGTTTTAAATATCTCCTCCAATACGGCAATCATTTCATCCACATGCTCCCTGGTGATAATCAAAGGAGGAACCATACGCAGTACATTTCCGCCCGCACTGATTATTACCAGACCTTTTTCAAGGGCCTTCTGAGTCACCTCGCCTACGGGACACTCCAGCACCAGTCCCTGCATAAGACCGGTTCCACGTCTCTCCAGTACACAATCATACTGTTCCACCAGACGGTCCAGTTTATCCTCAAGATAAGGTGTAATCTCTCTTACATGTTCTATTATATGTTGCTCTTCAAATAAATCAAGGACTTTTTGAATAGCTGCGGTTGCAAAAGGATTACCGCCGTAGGTAGTTCCGTGGTCCCCGGGTACCAGGGATTTCTCTGCTACCTTTTCCGTCATCAGAAATGCACCTACGGGCACGCCACAACCCAATGCCTTTGCAGAGGTCATAATATCCGGCTTCACACCGTATTTCTGCCATGCAAACATATATCCGGTACGGCCCATTCCACACTGTACCTCATCAAAAATAAGTAAGATATCCTTTTCATCACAAAGGGCACGGACCTTTTTCAGGAATTCCTCCGTGGCAGGTACCATGCCGCCCTCTCCCTGTACGGGTTCCAGCATAATGGCACAGGTCTTTTCATTAACCAGTGCCGCCACACTGTCAAAATCATTTAAGTCCGCAAACTTTATATTACCGATAAGAGGTTCAAACGGCTCACGGTACTTAGAGGTTCCGGTCACTGCCAAAGCGCCCATAGTTCTGCCGTGGAAAGAATGATTCATGGCAATAATCTCATGATCCGTACTGCCATCCTTGGTATAGGCATACTTTCTTGCTGCCTTGATGGCCCCTTCATTAGCCTCTGCTCCGGAGTTGGTAAAGAATACCCTGTCCATACCGGACACCTTCTTAAGACCCTTTGCAGCCTCGATGGCAGGTATATTGTAGTATAAGTTTGAAGTATGCAGTATCTTATCAATCTGTGCCTTCAACGCGTCATTATAAGCGCTGTTATTGTATCCCAGTGCAAACACTGCAATACCTGCTGCAAAATCCAAATATTTTTTTCCTTCTAAATCATAAAGATATACACCGTCTCCCTTATCCCATATAATCTGAAAACGGTTATAAGTATGTAAAAGCGCTTCTTCCGCTTCTTCTATATATTTTTTCATGTCCATATACGGCTCCTCCGTCAGGCCCCCTGTGCCCTGAATCTAAATTACTGTGTAAGTGCTGTATGTAATTCGTCCCCGTCTGCCACAAATACGGTACCTATTCCGGTATTGGTAAAAATTTCCAGAAGCAGACTGTGGGGAATTCTTCCGTCCAGGATATGTACTCTGCTAACGCCGCTCTTGATGGCATCGGTACAATTATTCAGCTTAGGCAGCATACCGCCGCCAATCATACCGCCGTTAATCAACTCATCCGCCTGCGAAGCAGTCATTCTGGAGATAAAGGTGGACTTATCATTAATATCCCTGTACACACCTTCAATATCTGTCAAAAATGCCAGTTTCTCCGCAGATACTGCTTTTGCAATAGCACATGCAGCATCATCAGCATTAATATTATAAGTCTGGCACGCATCATCCAAACCGATGGGTGCAACGATGGGCAAGAAGTCCTTTTCCAATAAGTCAAAGAGAATCTTGGGATTCACCTCCGTAACATCACCCACAAAACCGATATCCTGACCGTTAGAATACTTTTTCTCAACCTTCAAAAGCCCGCCGTCCTTACCGCTGATACCGATAGCATTGATACCCAGTTCTTCTACCATGGACACTAACTGCTTATTTACCTTACCCAGTACCATCTCCGCAATTTCCATGGTCTCTTCGTCTGTTACACGTAAACCGTTTACAAACTGTGCTTCTTTACCTACTTTATTCACCCACTTGCTGATTTCCTTACCACCGCCGTGGACAATGATGGGCTTGAAGCCAACCAGCTTCAGAAGTGTTACATCCTTGATAACATTTCTCTGGAATTCTTCGTTGCTCATAGCACTTCCGCCATACTTCACCACGATAATCTTACGGTTGTACTTCTGTATATAAGGCAGTGCTTCAATAAGTACTTCTGCTTTTTTTAAAAACTGTTCCATATCCTTTTCCATGTCATATCCTCCGTTTATACATTATGAGCGGTAATCTGCGTTAATTTTTACATAATCATAGCTTAAATCGCAGCCCCATGCGGTAGCCTCTTCACTACCCATATGCATATCCACCAGTACTGTCACCTCGGGATCTGCCAGAATTTTG
>JAFXEW010000127.1 GCA_017513625.1 Lachnospiraceae bacterium
CCTATACTACCGGCAGAGGCGACACCTGGCAGATGTATGATGCAGGCGTTGCCAGCGAAGCATTCTGTCTGGCTGCTTACGAACAGGGACTTGGTACCGTTATTATGGGTATTTTTGATCAGGAAGCTATTACTTCTTTATTAGAACTTCCCGAGGATCGTGAACTGGTAGCTTTAATTGCCATCGGTCATCCCGCTGAGGAGCCTGTTGCTCCCAAACGCAAAACTGTAGAGGATTTATTATCCTACATGTAAAGTTAATAGAGTCGAAGAGATTATTTTCTCTTCGGCTTTTTTGTGGCCAGGAAAGGTAAAATCTTCCTGTCACACACGAATAAAAGTGCTTAAATGCGCAGAAATGAGGCCCCAATGAGACATTTAATGAATCCCCTGGATTTTACTACCACAGAGCTGGAACAGCTCTTTGACCTGGCAGCGGACATTGAACGCAACCCTGCCAAATACGCACATGCATGTGCCGGCAAAATACTGGCTACCTGCTTTTATGAACCCAGTACCCGTACCAGACTCAGTTTTGAATCTGCCATGACACGTTTAGGCGGTAGCGTTATCGGTTTCTCCGATGCGGCTTCCTCCTCTGCTTCCAAGGGTGAAAGTGTTTCCGATACCATTAGAGTAATCTCATGCTACGCAGATATCTGTGCCATGAGACATCCCAAAGAAGGTGCCCCCATGGTGGCATCTGAAAAATCCACCATTCCTGTAATCAATGCAGGTGACGGTGGCCATCAGCACCCTACCCAGACACTTACGGATCTTTTGACCATCCGCAGTCTGAAGGGCGAGATTAAGAACTTTACCATCGGTCTTTGCGGCGACTTGAAATTCGGCCGTACCGTGCATTCCCTGATTAACGCTCTGGTACGCTACGAAGGCATCCGTTTTATCTTCATCTCCCCCGAGGAACTTCGCATTCCCGACTATATCACAGATATGCTGAAAGAAATGGATATCCCTTATGAAGAAGTCATGAACCTGGAAAATGTTATGCCCAATCTTGATTTCTTATATATGACCCGTGTGCAGAAGGAGCGCTTCTTTAATGAAGAAGATTATATCCGCTTAAAGGATTTCTACATTCTGGACAAAGCTAAAATGGCACTTGCTAAGGATAATATGCTGGTTCTCCACCCGCTTCCCCGTGTTAATGAAATCTCCGTAGAAGTGGATGAAGACCCCAGAGCGGCCTATTTCAAACAGGCTCAGTACGGTGTATACGTACGAATGGCCCTGATACTCACTTTATTGAATATCAATATCTAAATGCTACATTAACTGCAAAACTGACTACAGAAAGGTTGATTCTATGTTAAACGTTGGAAAAATCGAAGAAGGCTTTGTACTGGACCATATTAAAGCAGGCAAGAGTCTCTCTCTTTATGAACATCTGCAGCTGGACAAGCTGGATTGTACCGTTGCAATCATTAAAAATGCCAAAAGCAACAAACTGGGCAAAAAGGACATTCTCAAGGTAGAATGCGATATTGACAAACTGGATCTGGATATTCTGGCTTTCCTGGACCATAGCATTACCGTTAATGTAATCAAAAACGGTGAAATCGTGGAAAAGAAGGATCTGGAACTTCCTAAGATGATTAAAAATGTCATTAAGTGCCACAATCCCAGATGTATTACCTCCATTGAGCAGGAGCTGCCCCATATCTTCTATCTGGCAGATCCCGTAAAAGAGGTATACCGTTGTAAATATTGTGAAGAGAAATATTCCGAACGCAGAAAACAAAGCTAATATAGGAGGTATACCCTATGCAGCAGATATTTGATGCCATTAATCAATTTTTTGATTTTGTAACTCCCGTATCCGACTTTTTCTGGGATTTCCCTACCAACATGGAATGGTATGCATCCATCCCCATCCTTGGTAATTTCTCCCTTGCCGTGATATTGCTGGTTGGCTCCGGCATCTACTTTTCCCTGCGACTTAGCTTTATACAGGTCACTCATTTCAAGCAGGGTATCCGTATCCTTACCAGTCGCAAACAGGTGGAATTAACCGGTGCAGACACTGCCACGGGCATATCCCCTCTGGCTGCATTTTTCCTTAGCTCGGCCATGCGTGTAGGTCCCGGGAATATACTGGGTGTAACCGGTGCCATATCAGTAGGTGGTCCCGGTGCATTGTTCTGGATGTGGATATCTGCCTTTTTCGGTATGACCACTGCTTATACGGAAGCAGTTCTGGCACAAATATTTAAGCAAAAAAAGAATACCGAATTTGTAGGCGGCCTGCCCTTCTACGGCAAACGCCTCCTCGGAAATAAGCTATGGGCCGGAATCCTCTTATCTGTGATGTACATCGTGTATGCCATGTGCTGTCTGCCTGCCCAGGGCTATAATGTTGTTTCTTCCATAGGCGAGATGGCAGGTATATTAACAGGAAGCACTATTTCCGTTACTTCTGCTTTCTACTACATTATAGCAGTACTTTTGATTATATTTACCGGATATATAGCTTTCGGTGGCATTAAAAAGGTCACCAAAGTTACGGACAAAATGGTCCCCATTATGGCAGTTCTTTATATCCTGACTGTTCTGGTATTGATTCTGCTGAATCCGGGCCGTATTCCTTATTTCTTCGGTGCTGTATTTGCCGGTGCCTTCTGTCCCGAAGCAGTCTTTGGCGGTCTATTTGGTACCGCACTGGCTCAAGGCGTTAAGCGCGGTCTTATGAGCAACGAAGCAGGTCAGGGTACCATTACCATGGCAGCCGGAGCTGCGACCTGCGACCATCCCTGTGAACAGGGTATCGTGCAATCCATCGGTGTATTTCTGGATACCATGGTAATTTGTACTCTCACAGGCTTTGTAGTAGTTATGGCTCATCTATGGACTACTCCTGGGAGCGATGCCTGGTTTGCACTGGACCGATTGCCCCGATTTCTGGAATCTGCAGCGGCTCTTACGCCAAACACAGGCCTGAGTACCATAGTCATATTATTAATTACTCTGTGCTTTTGTTTATTTGCCTTTACCTGTCTGGTGGGTATGATCAGTTTTTCCGAAATTGCAGCCAATCGTATTTCCACCCATAAATGGTTTATCTGTTTCATCCGTATACTGGGGCTTCTGATAACTGCTTTCGGTATCCTTTGCTCCCTGGCCGGACTGAACCTGGGTAACCTGTGGGCCATTTCCGACCTGGGCAATATCCTGATTGTTTTTGCCAACATTCCCTTGTTATATCTTGGTTCCCGCTATGTATTTAAGGCGACGGCTCACTATAAAAAAGCCGACGGCTCCCCCTTTACCGGTGAAGTCATCGGCACGGAATGTGAATACTGGGACCACAAATAAATAGTATTTGTAAAATAAAAGTGCAGGTAATTACCTGCACTTTTATTTTTCACATTTTCAATTATTTACAGAAGGAATGCATATATCACTCTCCCCTGTATATTTCAAAACGTAGTATTACTTTGAACAAATCTCCGTCTATCAGCACTTCCATGGAACCGTTCTGCAATTCCACCAAACTTCTGGTAATGGAAAGTCCCAGTCCGTTTCCCTCCATATGCCTGGATTTGTCCCCTCTTACGAAACGCTCCTGCAATTCCTCTGCAGACACATTCAATGCATATCTGGACATATTTCGGAAAATAATCTCCACATGATTGTTTACATGCTGCAGGCTGAGATAGACTCTGGAATACTCCTGGGAATACTTACAGATATTGTTCAGCAGATTATCAAAGGCACGCCACATATGTCTGCCGTCTGCCAGTATCATCATTTCCTCCTCAGGCTTATTCAGAATCAACTCCAGATTACATTCTTCAAACCGCTTCTCATATTCGCCGCAGGCCTGGGTCAGCAATACACCGATTTCGCAAGGCACAAAATTACATTCCAATGTACCGGTAGTAGCTTTTGATGCCTCCAACAAATCATCCAGCAGTTTTTTCAAACGTTTGGACTGGCGCAACAATACTTCTGCGTATTCCTGAATCTTGGGATTCTCCGTAGGCTCATGACCGATTAAATCCGCATAATTAATTATGGAGGTCAGTGGTGTCTTAATATCATGGGACACATTACTGATTAACTCCGTCTTTAAATGTTCGCTTTTAATTCTTTCATCTACTGCCTTGGCAATACCATCCGATATACGGTTCAGATTCTCCCCATGTTCTTTAAAATCTCCAAACATGTTTACTGTATTTACTTTGTAGGATAATCTACCTTCAGCCAAAGCTTCCGTTCCCCAAAGAAGTTTCTTACAGATAAATGCGATAAAAATGCATATGGGAAACAGAATAATTTTTTCAATCCCCCAAAAGACTAACACTTTTGCATTTCCGCAAAGAAGCAATACAATAAGCTCAATTACACTAATTACGCCCAATACCAGCATAGTCTTGAATACCAGGGGGATTTTTCGTATAACACCCCATGATTTATCCGCCCAAATATATATACCAAGCAATATATAACGGATAATGGAATACTTAAACATGGTTCCCGTCTTGGACCGAATGGCCAATTCCGAACAAAATGCCATACACCAGACCACACCTACGGCAAGAGCTGCAAGAATCAGCTTTAACCAGCTGGTTATTTCACCGTCGGCACAACTGATAACTGCATCATAGCCCAGATAGATACCCATGGCAAATACCGCTGTCAGTATCTCCACCGGCACTTTCCCCACGATACTTTCACAAATATCTTCATGGCCGTTTACATGCCCTGCAGCACATAACAGAAAATATATCAATCCAAGTGCAAGTACTATATGTACTCCGGCTAATACCGGCATCTTATTCCTGTGAGGATATATCCCGGTAGCATCTTCAAAAGCCTCAAAATATTTATCCCCATAGCTCAAATCCCTGCGCACATAGAGATACAGGCTCCGGTCCGCTTCCGGGCCCTGACCGGAATAATAGTAATCATCAAACACATAGCAAAAATACCTGCTTGCGTCATCAAAAGCATAATTCCCCGCCCGAAGTTCTCCGTTTTCATCGTGATAGGCAAAGCTTAAATTAGAACGTGCATATCTCTCCTCCGCTTCCGCTTCCCGACCGTTCCACAAATCACTTAATATATCCCTTCGGTCCTGCAGAACCAGTGGATATATCATCTGTTTGTAAAAGTTCTGGGCATCTGCACCATACATATTTCTGTCGTAAAAATACACACTGGCCGCTACAGTTATAATCGCCATAAGACAGCAGTATATCAAAACCAAATACGCCAATAACTTTACAATCCGGCTTCCCTTTATGGTGTTTTGAGTCCGAATCCGGCTAAACATCTCTTCACTCATTCTCTGCGCCCTTTCTCTATCTTGTAACCCTGTCCCCACACTACCTTCAGATAACGGGGTTCTGCAGGGTTAATTTCCAGTTTTTCCCTCAGGTGTCTGATATGTACCGCAACAGTATTCTCACTTCCGTAGGGCTGATCATTCCAAATGGCCTGATATATCTGCTTAGGTGAAAATACCTGACCGGGATGGGTCATCAAAAGTTTCAGGATATCATACTCCGTAGGTGTAAGCAGTACTGCCTCTCCATCCAGGGACACCTTCTTTTCCCTGTCATCCATTTCAATACCATCCACCTTAAGTGTGTCCGACTGGGGTGTTCCACCGCCCAGCTGCATATATCTCCTCAACTGAGATTTCACTCTGGCTGCCACTTCCACCGGATTGAACGGCTTGGTAATGTAGTCATCTGCACCTACAGTGAGTCCCAATATCTTATCCGAGTCCTCACTCTTAGCCGTAAGCAGAATCACGGGCACATTACTCTGTTCCCTAATTTTCACCATGGCTGTAATGCCGTCCATCTCAGGCATCATGATATCCATTAAAATCAGATGTATCTCTTCCCTGCTGACAATATCCAATGCCTGCTTACCGTTATATGCCTCCAAAAGTTCATAATTAGAATCATGCAGATAAATCTTCAATGCATTTACAATATCCTTTTCATCATCACAAAGTAAAATACGATACATTTCCGTCCTCCTGTATTTTCATTATATCAACTCATTTTTTAACATAAAATGACCCAAACCTTTAAGAATTTATTAACATAAATATTTTCCCTTGTATATTTTCCTCCGGAGAGCCGATGGCCTACCGGCAATGAAAATCCCCGCCTCCCCGCACATGTACGCTGCCGGGCGCGTTTAAAAGGTCTGCCATATCCCTACGACAGACCTTCTTCTAAAATTTACACAATGAATCCACAATATCAGCGGTATACCATGACCTCCACGCGAAGCTTTCCTTTTCGTGTTTCATGGGCTTCACCTGCCAATTTAAATTTACCTTTTCCTCTCACATTGATAACTTCCGTACCTTTCAATGCCTTGGAATTATTTTCACACAACCGTCCGTCCACAAATACCTTTCCGGTGCGGAACAGCTCCAGGCAATCGTTTCTGGAAATATTATATACCTTGGATATACATCCATCCAACCGCATGGAACTTACCTGTATACTTTCTACGTCAGGTTCTTCCTGTACAAAATCCTCATATACCTCTACAATACTGCATTTTACATGGGTATGCCGGATTTGTGTCAGATTGTCACATATATAATCTGCCACAGTTTCCAAACAAAACAAATAAGCTTCACCTTCTCCCACTTTGATGTCCCCTAAAGTGCTCCTGTCAATACCCTGATTCATTAAGGCGCCTAAAAAGTCCCGATGAGAAAGCTTTTCCGCGAACTTTTTCAGCAATGGCTGAATATAAATGCATTTAATCGGGAACTCCATTTCATACCCCAGGTCCTCCGGTCTTCCGAAACGGACTACCTGACGGTCGGCCTGCGCAAATCCTCCGTTTAACCGTATCCCTGCATAACTAAGGGATGCCTCCGCTCTCCAGAAAACATCCAATTCACTCAATCCTAAAAAAGAGGAAAAAGTGTAGATATTCTGGCGAAAGGATTTTTCTGCCAGTTCCTTTAATCGATTCCCCAGTTGCTGTAACTCTTTTTCATTATCCATATATGATTTCCCGGGTCTCCCCGTCCTAACTATTGTATTCTTTTACATCGGCTACACTTCTAAAACATTTTATGACAATGCCACGTCCAATATCATCATTATGGCAAAACCAAATGCAAATGCAATGGTACCCAGATTAGAATGTTCGCCCGTGCTTGCTTCCGGCACCAACTCCTCTACTACCACATAAATCATGGCACCTGCTGCAAAGGCCAGCATATAAGGCAAAATAGGCGTCACAAAACCGGCAAGCAGTATAGCCAGCACTGCTCCTATAGGCTCTACAATCCCGGAAAGCATTCCAAGCACAAATGATTTCCGCCTGCTGTTGCCGGCACTTCTAAGAGGCAATGAAATAATTGCTCCTTCAGGGAAATTCTGAATAGCAATACCAATAGCTAATGCAATGGCTCCTGCCATGGTTACGGTACCTTCGCCCGAAAGCACACCTGCAAATATGGCACCGCATGCAGCACCTTCAGGGAAATTATGAATGGTCACCGCCAGAATTAACATGGCTGTTTTACCCAAACTGCTCTTCCTACCCTCAGGTTCTTCGCTGCCCACATGGAGGTGAGGCACCAGTGAATCCACTAGAAGTAAAAAGCCAATTCCAAGCAGGAAACCTATCAGTGCCGGCATAAACGCCAGCTTGCCCATATCCTCGCACATATCCATGGCCGGAATCAGCAGCGACCAAACGGATGCGGCCACCATTACACCTGCCGCAAACCCGGTAAAACCTCTTTGTAAATTGGGATTGATTTCTTTTTTCAAAAAGAAAACGCAGGATGCGCCCAAAGTAGTTCCCACAAAGGGAATTAACAATCCTATTATCAGATTTGTATCCATATAACACCTCATTCAATTCACTTGCTCTGCTCAAAACATCTACTCCATCGCAGATATACTTATTATATCATATCACAAGCCGGGCTGTTTGGGTACAAAAATATATGAAAAAAAGGAAGTAGCGCCTTGTTCATACGCTGCTTCCTTTTAGTATCTTTTTTATGAAAAACTGATAATCTCCTCCTTAGGAGCCTTGGTCTTTTCTACGCTGATTGCACGTAAAATGGGCCCCTCTCCTTTGTAATCCTCCCAATAATCCTTGGTAACAGTGGCCTTTACCCTTACCCATTCTTTCTGTTTTAAGGCTGTCGCACCTTCATACTCGCAGGCATAACCTAAGAATGCAATATCATCTTCACAACAGGTCATCGCCATGCGGCCGGGCACGAAATAATTATCCGGGAAATGTTCTGGTCTAAGCACCATGGCAGTAAACTCCAATGTTTTGCCCAAATAGCGCTCCAGATGGTCCATGGAATCCAAAAACCAAATACCATATCCCTGATTATCCAGTTCTATCACGGGCTGATTTAAATCAAAGGGTAAATCCTCTTCGAAAATCTCATCAATCTCGCCGTTTGCATCCTCAAAGATCACATCCGCCTTGGGATTTACTGCCTTGATATTTCTCCTGTAAGCACTTAATTCTTCGATGCCGTCACAACGGTTAAAGATAACCATTTCCGACTTCCTTACCATCTCTGCAAACAGAGAACGCATATTATTGTAGTACATGGGAAATGTAGAACCGTCAATCATGGTAATCTGCTGCTCTACCTTCCAATACCAGGGCATTTTCAGTTCCTTAAAATTCCACATACCGTTATACTCAATAATGATTCTGTCTGCCTTATATTTCTTTTCCAGCTCCGTCATAAGTGCAGGTGTAAAATCCTCTTCGTCTTCAATGATTTCGAGCACAGTGCGGCTTCTCTTTAACAAAGCCTCATCAATTTCACTTTCACCTTCTTCACACATTAAAAGCAATGTAGTGCCCTTAATCTGAAAATAGGGTTGCGCCAGTGTAAAAGATATAAATTCTGTTTTTCCGCTTTCCAAAAAACCGTTAATAATATATACGGGTTTCATTTCATACACTCTTTCTGCTATTTTCTAAATAACTCTGCCAGTTTGTCTTCTTTCAGATGGGAACCGATGACACATATCTTGCCGGTCACTTCTGCCTTGCCGGTTCTGATATCATGCTCTTCAGGCACATAATCAAAATAAATCCAGTTGCCGTCTGTATCAGGCACCATACCCTTAGCTCTGAGTATCACGCCGCATTCTCCGCTATCCAGGGCAGTGAGAATCTCTTCAATCTCCTCCCGGCCGTATTTATTGTGAGTTTCAAAACCAAAGCTGGTAAACACCTCATCCGCATGATGGTGATGATGACCGTGATGGTCATGGTCATGATGATGACCGCAGCAACACTCCTCACCCTCTTCATGGTGATGGTGGTGCTCATGATGGTGCTCGTGGTCATGATGATGGCTGCAACAGCACTCCTCACCCTCTTCATGATGATGGTGGTGCTCATGATGGTGCTCGTGGTCATGGTGATGGTCGCAACAGCACTCCTCACCCTCTTCATGATGATGGTGGTGATGCTCTGCTTCATGAAGCATCTGTTCCATCATATCCTCCAGCTTGTCCGCACCTTCAATGGTTTCCAGCACTGCCTTACCATCCAGTTCGGATAAAGGGGTGGTAATAATGGTAGCGGTACTGTTGTGCTCACGGATTAACTCCACACAGGTATCTAATTTATCCTGGCTTACCTTATCCGTTCTGCTGAGAATAATGGTTCCCGCATGTTCGATTTGATTGATAAAAAACTCTCCGAAGTTCTTAATATACATTTTACATTTGGACGCATCTACCACGGCAACGGCACTGTTTACCTTTACATCCAGATCAGCCGCCACATCTTCCACAGCCTTTAATACATCTGAAAGCTTGCCTACTCCGGAGGGCTCAATCAGCACACGTTCCGGTGCGTATGTGTGGATTACTTCCTTTAAGGAAGTTCCGAAATCACCCACCAGGGAACAGCAGATACATCCTGAGTTCATTTCTTTGATTTCAATTCCTGCTTCCTTCAGGAAACCTCCGTCAATACCGATCTCACCGAATTCATTCTCTATAAGCACTGTTTTACTGCCATCCAATGCCTCTTTTAACAACTTCTTAATCAATGTGGTCTTACCTGCACCCAAAAAACCGGATACAACATCAATCTTTGTCATAACAATCCTTCTTTCTCTATCTGTTATTGGCCTCTGCAGGGCCGCTAAACCTTATTTTCCACCATTTCTGCCGGGTTGTCAACACCTAAACCTAAGCCGGCGGCACCCGGTCCTGTCCGTGGTCCTAGGACCATGCCACGGAGTACAGCTCTGCCGTTATCACATGAAAAGGCACCGCAACAATCTCTCCCTCTTCATTTTTTCCACTGATAATACCGATACAGTATCCCTCACTGTCAAGAAGTGCTCCACCGCTCATACCATGAACGATATCCATTTCCGCCAGTATCATGTACTGCTCCATATCATCCACATATATCCACTTATCTGTCAGCATACCCTTATTTATACATACTTTATCACTGCCTGTATACCCCATGGCAAACAAAGGTGCCCCCTTCTCTATACGGTCCAGTGCCGACTTTTCCAGAGATGCTTTTGCATATAAATCTTTACGGAATAAAGGAATTCTCTCACTGTCCACCTTTAAAAATGCCAAATCCGAATTCTTACAGATAAAATGCTCGTCCACACCTACCCTGTATCCGTCCCACAACCGCAGTACCACACCCTGGGACACATCTTTCAGCACATGGGCTGCCGTAACTACCAGCAGATTATCATCCATTTCCCAGATGTATCCACTGCCGCAATAGTTTCCGGCTTCCACCCAGACCAGATTAGTAGTAACTGTCTCCTGCAGTGTCACAGGCATTTCCATATTCTCTACAGTCACCTGCACTTCTGACTCTTCTATTTCAGGCATATCTTCTTCACTTTTACCGCATCCTGTTAAGATTAAAGCAATCATCAGGCATATCAACGGGTATTTCTTCATATGTACCATCTTCCTCACCATTTAACCGGAAACTGTTGTTTCTGTGACAAGGGTTACAAACTCATAAAAAGCGCCGCCTAAGACGACGCTTTTGTATTTTACTTAGTGTAAGCAAAACGATAAGCCGGGTTATGTCGTGAATAATCATCTATCTAGTACGGCTGTTACCAGCCGCATCAAGCGACCTACCTGAAAGCAGACCGGGCCGGCCTATAGCTTTCTGCTTGGTCTTGCTTCGGATGGGGTTTACATGGCTTCGCCCGTTACCGGACGAACGGTAGTCTCTTAAGCTGCCTTTCCACCCTTACCAAACGGGAAAGAACCTGTCCCTCCTGATGGCGGTATATTTCTGTTGCACTAGCCTTGGAGTCGCCTCCACCGGACGTTATCCGGCATCCTGCCCTGTGAAGCCCGGACTTTCCTCACCTGCAAATGCAGCCGCGATTATTTATCTTACTTACACTTCTGCTATTATATCCTTTTCCCGGACAAAAGACAAGCCTGTCTTCCTATCCGCTATCGGATTCCCAGTTTTAAATCAATCTTCTCTTTAAAATCTGCAAAATCACCCATATTTTGGGCTGCATGTTTTGCTTTCTGTTTGTACATTTCACTCATCTCATAATTCTCTGCTTCTTCATAGGCATGATACAGAGATGCAGTCCTGAAGTATTCCGCCACCGCGTAATACTCCTGCAATTCTTTTTTATCCTCTTCACCTTCATGCCTGTTTATACGATAATCAGTTACCAACTGAAGATATTTTTCTTCTCGCAGGTCATATGCAAAGGACTGTTCACCCATAGGATATTTCACCAGTACCAGATTGAAAACCATCCAGCAAGCCGCCATTACCAGTCCTACACTTAGGATTACGATAACCACATTCATGCCAAACTCTGTTTTGGTCAGTTTTTTCTTACGCATCCTGATTGCCCCCTTTCAGGCCCTGCTCCAACAGATTTCCGATTTGTCTTTCCGTCATTATGTCTAAAATCCCCACTTCAGTCTGAGACAGTCCGCAATAGGTATGTAACAGCGCCTCTATCTCCGCAAGCATATCATTGTAAACCATTCTGTTAAGTTCATAGTTCTCTTCAAAGCGGTATGTTTCATCCGGGAACTCAAAGAATTCTACCAATTCCCTGGATAAGTCATTAATCAGGCGTTCCGGAGTCTCGTAATCATTTTCCTGTAGATACAGCTTCATGATTCCATCATATATACGAACGTATCTGCTTGACATGTTGAAAACAGCCAGATATGGCTCATAAGGCGAATCATAATGATACAGATTGTAGCTCCGTTCCATTACATGTATGGACTCATAATCCTTTTCGGATATGTAGACATCAAGCATGGCCGTATATTCGTCTGCATGACGCAGTCCGTTTTGCAGGGCAAAAGCCTCCTCTATCTCATAAGAATTATTACCAACCAGAATGCATACAACAATCAGTATACATATAATTGCAATTATTACTGCTCTTACCGCCACACCTGCGTATTTATTGGCGGTAAAATAGACCTGCTTTTTAGTACCTTCATAATCGGCCTTAAACTCACTCATCTGGCGGATATGCTCCGCCGCATGTTCATTTACGGCTCCGCAATAGGGACAATTTCTATCCTCCAGGGACATACTTCCCCCACATTTACTACATTTCATCTCTGATTACTCCTCTGCCACTTTTCTACGTACTTTTTACAGGTATCAAAGGATACTATACCGTAATTATCCGCAGCTTCCTTTTCAAACGCCTGCATATCCTCCGTGGAGAAGTCAAAAATTCTGTTCATCTCAGTGGTGATTATCTCAGCATATGGCTTTAGTTTTTCTCTCTCATCTGCAGAAATCAAGGAATCTCCCTTATCAAAACGGATCTTCAGACCGTAGTATAAAATATCTTCATATTCATTCGCGGTATAGCTTTCAGTTCCGCTTTTCGTTTCCACAATATCACTTACCCACAAATAGCCGCTCAGATTCGTTAGGAACCAATAATGCTCCCAATCCTGTATGGGCCATTCATTCTCGTAGCCACGGTCATACCACTCAACCAGTTCCCTGTATTCACCATTTTCATACAGCACATCTAATTTAGGATAATTCTCCAGCTGCCATGTCAGGTCCGCTTTCACGTCACGTTTATCTATGTTTTGCATTATAAGAACAAAAGCCCCCAATAACACAAATACCATGAGCGCTATTACCACTGAAATGGTCACCAGCTTCCGGCCTTTCCGGGCCGCGTTTTCCACTTCTTCCATGGGAAGTTCTGTAAGTTGCTGCAAATCTTCTCTTACATCTTCCAGTTTATCCATATACTCAGCCTGAGCCCCTTTGATATTTGTGGAATTACAAAAGGGGCACCCCGCCAGCATCTCATCAAACTCACCGCCACAGTAAGAACATTTTATCATCTTACCTGCAGTGTTTTCTTCCTTTATCTCACTCACGGATCATTCTCCTTTGTCACATCAGGAGTATCTCCCGACAATTACACATTAAAGCAACTGCCACCCACAAATTCCCTGCAAATAGAATTATTAGGCAGGCTCTCACTTGTCACTCCCAGGAAGTAGTCCAGGAACTTCAGAAGCCTCTTGGCTTCATAATATTCCGGCGCATCCTTAGGAATTTGGAACAGCAAAGGCTCCGCAAACTGCTTAATAACCGCCAGTTCGTATATCAATACAGAGTTAAACATTGCATCAGCCTCTTCCTGAAAGGGGAAAATATTCTCTTCCTCTCCCCGTCTTACAGAAGGCCACATCTCGATGGTACGTCTCGCCTGAGTACCTCTGGTACGGGCATCTCTTACCATTCTTCTGAGCAGACGTCCGTCCGTAGTAGGTATGCGGTTGTGCTCATCTACATTGACATTAGTTAATGCACTGATGTAAATCTTGTATTTACTCTCTTCCGGAAGAGTATAAGAAGTCTTATTGTTAAGACCGTGTATACCTTCGATAACCAATATATCATCCGGTCCCAACTGCTTATAATTACCTCTGTACTCACGCTTACCAATCTTGAAATTAAAGGTTGGAAGCTCCACTCTTTCTCCTGCCAGCAATCTGTTCATGTCTTCATTGAACTTTTCAATATCAATGGCTTCCAGACATTCAAAATTGTAATCACCGTTTTCGTCCCTGGGGGTCTTTTCCCTGTCTACGAAGTAATCATCCAGTGCAATGGGATGGGGTGTTTTCCCCAAAGTACGCAGCTGAATAGATATTCTATGTGAAAAACTGGTCTTTCCGGAAGAAGAAGGACCTGCGATCATGACAAACTTTACATTACCGCGGCTTACAATATCCTTGGCAATTTCACCGATTTTTCTCTCCTGTTCAGCCTCCTGTACCAGTATCAGTTCGCTTAAGGAACCGCTGCATATCTGATTATTTAACTGACCTACTGTTTCAATTCCTACCTTCCGGCCCCACTCTTCGGATTCCTTCAGGGTATTGAACAGCTTCTTGCTTTCTTTAAAAGGAGCCACCTGCTTGGGCTCCTTTCTGGTAGGAACCAAAAGCATAAAGCCCTCATCATATTCCATCACATCGAACCATTTAATATATCCTGCATTGGGTACCATATAGCCGTAATAATAATCCTTATATCCGTCCATCTCATAAACATTGACATAGGAGGTTCTGCGGTACTTAAAAAGGTCTACCTTATCCACGGAATCCTGCTCCGCAAACAGCTCCATTGCTTCATCAATAGGATAGGATTTCTTCATAAAAGGAATGGCTGCATCCACCAATTCCTGCATACGCGCCTTAATCTTAGCAGCATTCTCTGCAGTGGCGGGAATCATGTTTTTAGGACTGATATAATGACCGTGACCGATAGTAAACTCCACCCTGCACTTTCCTGCACATTCCTGGCCGAACAAATCATATACACTCTTCATAAAGAGCATGGTTACGGATCTCACATAGGTTTTATAACCCACTGCATCACGCAGGGTAAAAAAGCTCAGTTCACAATCCCCGGATACCTTTTTAAAAAGCTCCCTGATTTTGCCGTCTACAGCTACCAATGCAATCAGCCCGTCAAAATCCTGCTGATATTCCTGAACAATGGTTTCATAGGTTGTCCCCTTGGGATACTGCTTTTCCACTCCGTTTATTTTAACTACTGCCATAAATATCTCCTCCTGTGTTTAATCAATTTTCCCTTTCATCAGGTCCTCTGCCTGTTGAATGAGTTTTTCCTCTTCCTGTAATTCTGCAAGACGCCTTTGGGTCCTGTTCTCCTGCTCTCCTGAAGCCGTAAGCTGCTGTCTGATCTTATCAATTCCTTTTCTGCAGTACTCCAGATATTGCACCAACACCGGATGTGCATTAAGGATATTATCCCTGCCGAACCGGTCGTATACCAGTTGCAAATCAGACTCCCCGGAATCTGCCCCCCCACCGGGTACTGCCTTTATCAGGAAATAATACTTCCCCTCTTCATAAACCAAATCTTCCTGCCGGATACTGAAACCTTTTTCCCGAAGAAACACCCGAAACTCAGGTATCTCGGACTGGGGCTGCAATATCAGTTCGGTAAAAGAAAGTGCTTTATCCAAACTCTGCTCCAGTATGCCTGCCATCAGCGGACCTCCCATACCGCAACAGATCATGGCATCCGCTTCTCCTATGCGGTACTCCTTTAACCCGTCGGACAACCTGGTCTCTATGTACGTCTCCAGTCCGCACTCTGCCACATGTTCACTTGCAGCGGATAATGGACCCGTACGCACATCCATGGCCAGACACCGGGGACTGATTCCCTGTTGTACCAGATATATGGATGTAAAACCATGATCACATCCGATATCAGCCACCCTGTTTCCGGGCGTTACCATACGTACTGCAGCCTGCAGTCTATGGGATAACGTTATATTTTTACTCATATATTCCTACTCCAGATAATCCTTCAGTTTTCGGCTGCGGCTGGGATGACGCAGCTTACGCAGTGCTTTTGCTTCAATCTGTCTGATACGCTCTCTGGTAACATTGAATTCCTTGCCTACTTCTTCCAATGTACGTGCTCGACCATCATCCAATCCAAAACGCAGACGAAGCACCTTCTGCTCTCTTTCCGTCAGGGTACTGAGCACCTCAACCAGCTGTTCCTTTAACAATGTAAAAGCTGCTGCATCGGATGGCACGGGTACATTTTCATCCTGGATAAAATCACCCAGATGGCTGTCTTCTTCCTCACCGATAGGCGTCTCCAGAGACACCGGCTCCTGACTGATTTTCATAATCTCACGCACCTTGTCCACAGGCATCTCCATCTCCACCGCAATCTCCTCCGGAGAGGGTTCTCTGCCCAGTTCCTGTAAAAGCTGGCGGCTTACACGTATCAATTTATTGATGGTCTCTACCATATGCACGGGAATACGGATGGTTCTGGCCTGATCTGCAATGGCACGGGTAATGGCCTGTCTGATCCACCAGGTCGCATAAGTGGAGAATTTATATCCCTTACTGTAATCAAACTTTTCCACAGCCTTAATAAGTCCCAGATTACCTTCCTGAATCAAATCCAGGAATAACATGCCGCGCCCCACATATCTTTTAGCAATACTTACCACCAGACGCAAGTTGGCCTCAGCCAGACGCTTTCTGGCATCTGCATCACCGGTCTCCATACGCTTAGCCAGTTCAATCTCCTCGTCCGCACTTAAAAGGGGCACCTTTCCTATTTCCTTCAGATACATACGCACGGGGTCTTCGATACTCACACCGTCGGGAACACTCAGGTCAATGTTTTCCACATCCACCTCATCTTCCTCTGTAAGAATGATTTCCTCATCACTGATATCCAAATCATCCCCCTCGGTTATGCGTAAAACATCCACACCCTTTTGTTCCAGCGTATCCAGAACCTTTTCCATCTGCTCTTCCCCAAGTGGCAAATCAATGAAAAAATCAACGATTTCCTGGTATTCCAGAAAATTTTTCTTTTTCTTTGCAACTGCCAGAAGCTCTTTCATTTTTTCATCGAATTTTACCTGCATGTTTTCATCCATTTTGTGTATCCGCCCTTCTTCATTCTCTTTATTATCTTTTGCCGTCAGCCAATATTTTTACCCTAATCCGCTGAAATATGCGTTCTTGCCAATTCTTCCAGCGCTTTTTTACCTTCGATTACTCTTGTAAGCGCATTTACATCTGCTCCCATCTGTGCAGTATAAAACTCATAACTGCTTCTCTTTACAGACAAAATAATGTCATGAAATGCTTTATCCCTCTCCTGTTTGGTGGACAATTCCGGCAGATTTGTATTAAAGAGCTGCGCCACCTGCCGCTGTTCTTCTTCATCCTCAAACATACTGATGATTCCTGCAGGATTAAACCTGCTCTGCTCCAAATCCCCGAAAAGCTTTTCAGCCACCTGCATATACAAAGGCTCCGTAAAATCCTTGGCCGTTATATATTTCCTGATTTTGTCATACAGCCCGGGCTCCTCACAAATCCATGTCAAAAGAACCCTTTGTGCCCGCTTATCATTTTCTTCCTGGGCATTGGCTTTAGCCTGTCCCGTCTTGGGGCGTTCCAGAGGCTTGACCAGACCTGTCTGGGCTGCATAGGAATTCACCAGTTTACGCAGATTATCAATACCTATGAAGTATTTCTCTGCAATGGCCTGAAGATAATTATCCCGTTCCACCTCTTCCGCAAAGGCACACAGCTTCTTGGCAATTTCTCTGTGAAATCTGGTTTTTTCCTCCGGGTCATTCATATTGTAATTTTCTGCCAGTATCCTTACTTCAAAAAAGAAACTGTTCTCAGCCCCGTCAATTCTCTCCTGGAAGGCATCCCGGCCAAGGTTCTTAATAAACTCATCCGGGTCCTTGTAAGGTTTCATATTGATAATCTTGCCCACCAGTCCGGACTCCCGCAGGATTCCGATTCCCCGAAGCGCAGCCTTTACACCTGCCCCATCACTGTCGTAAGCCAGGAGCACATTCTCCGTATACCGGTGAAGCAAACTGGCCTGTTCAGAGGTAAATGCAGTACCCAGAGACGCAACCGCCTGGGTAAAACCGGCCTGGTGCAGTGCAATTACATCCATGTAACCCTCACAAAGGATAATATTGCCTGCCTTGGCAGTTCTTGCATAGTTCAGTCCGTACAAATTCCGCCTTTTATCAAACACAGGCGTCTCCGGCGAGTTCAGATACTTAGGTTCTCCATCTCCCATGACTCTGCCGCCGAAACCGATTACTCTGTGCTGTACATCCTGTATCGGAAACATTACCCTGTTCCAGAACTGGCTGGTAAGTCCGTAACGCTCCGAATAGGACGCCAGTCCGGCTTCTTTTATCTCCTCATCTGCAAAGCCCTTTTGCTTCAGATACTGTACCAGCTGCGCACCGCTTTTACCAGCATAACCCAGCCCGAAATGCTGAAGAGTCTCCTCCGTAAGCCTGCGCTTTTCCATATAATTCCTTCCAATTTCTCCCTGGGGACTTCTCAGCTGGTAATAAAAAAACTTCGCCGCTTCTTTATTTACTTCCAAAAGTCTGGCTCTTTTATTCTGTTTCTGCCTTTCCTGTGCGGAATCCTCCACTTCGGGCAGCTGCACACCGGCCCTGTCCGCCAACAGCTTAATGGCTTCCGGGAAAGTATAATTTTCATAATTCATTACAAAAGTAAATACATTACCGCCCGCACCGCAACCGAAGCAATGATACATCTGCTTACTTCCGGACACGGAAAAAGAGGGTGACTTTTCATTGTGGAACGGACATAGTCCCCAATGGTTTCCACCCTTCTTTTGTAGTTTCACATATCCTGACACCACATCAACGATATCATTTTTAGCTCTGATCTCTTCAACTATTTCGTCTGAATAATACATCCCGTGTATAAACCTCTCTATAATCCTCACCCCTTGGGGCAGGGACACCCGGATTCACAGCCCTTCCCTCAGCTGCTAAATATGCCAGGATTTAGGAATGAATATCTCATCATACATGGCAATGGCAAATCTGTCCGTCATTGCTCCCACATAATCACAGACCACTCTTTCCCTGGACTCACCCTCTGATATCAGGTTCAGGAACTCTTCGGGCAAATCGTCAATATTCTTTAAAAAGTGGGTATACAGCGTCTCCATCAGCATCTCTGCCTTACTTTCCTCACTTTTCGCTTCCGGATTCTGGTATACTCTCTCAAACATAAAGGCACGTATCTGCTTCATGGCCATTTCCACCGGCTCCGTCATAAGAATATCATCCTTACCCATGCTGGCGGTGACAATATCATGAATAAAACAATTCAATCTTTCACCGGTAGTATTGCCGATGACATCCCTGATTTCAGACGGCACATCCTTTTCTGTCAAAATACCTCCCCTGATGGCATCATCCATATCATGATGGATATAAGCAATCTTATCGGAAAGACGTACAATCTTACCTTCCAAGGTATGTGGTTTACCGATGGTCTGATGATTTAAGATACCATCCTTTACTTCCAGGGTCAGATTTAGTCCCTGACCGCCTTTTTCCAGCCTGTCCACGGTTCTGACGCTCTGCTGACTGTGCTCGAATCCCAAGGGACAAATCCGGTTTAATGCTCTCTCCCCTGCATGTCCGAAGGGAGTATGTCCCAGGTCATGTCCCAGGGCAATAGCCTCCACCAGCTCCTCGTTTAACTTTAAAGCCCGGGCAATGGTTCTTGCATTCTGGGCTACTTCCAAGGTATGAGTAAGACGTGTCCTGTAATGATCACCCTCCGGTGTCAGAAACACCTGGGTCTTATCTTTCAATCGTCTGAATGCCTTACAATGAATGATTCTGTCCCTGTCTCTCTGAAAAACAGGACGTATATCACACTGCTCCTCTTCCTTCTGTCTGCCTTTGGAATTCATACTGAGTGTGGCATAAGGACTTAAATATTCCTTTTCCCTAAGTTCCAAACTTTCTCTTATCGTCATACTTGCCTCTCTCTCCGGCCTTTCGCCTCAGTTCCAGCAAAAAACTCTCCTGTTATTTATATTCTGTAAAACCTTTCCATTTCCTTTATTTTTAAGGTATTTCCTTAAATAATTTTTCGATTTTTTACATAAAACACTTTTTACGGAATTATTTTAAAAAATTCATATTTTGACTTTCTTCAAACAGTTCTTAATCTTTCTGACAATCCGTAGTATTACGGTCCGAAAAGGCCTGCAACAAAGCCACAATCCGGTGGTAATCCGGTAACGTAGATTTTCTGCGGACACTTCCCTCCCCTTCCTAATTAACATGGTCACCATACCTCTGATCTGCTCTCCGCAAACAGGCCCTTCTATCTCACTTTGGCCGTCCCCAACCATATAAAACCCTTCACTTTTCACTTTCCAAATCCGATGGAGTACTAATATGCTACCTTTCCTTCGGTAAAGCACCACATCTCCCCGTTTAAGCATCCCTGTATCCTTTACCGGTGCAATCACCACTTTATCGCGGTCAGGTACAATCACCGGATACATACTGTATCCTGCCGGCGGTACACATACATTTTTCCCTTCCGCCAACAGCTTTTCCAAATCCAACTTTTCTTTATCCATCTTTTGTCTTCCTCTTACGGCTTTATCAGTTTTATCATAGCTAATTTTAGTCCACTTTGTCTTTAAACCGGTCAACTTCAATGGTAGTTCCCCCAAAGTCAAAAAAGAGGCACCCCCGGAGTGCCTCTTTGACAGTTAAAAATGTAAACGCTTTCTTACCATCTCGCGCAATCCGCGTCTGGACAATAAAGTGATAATTACAATATCGATTAACATACAGATGGTTCCTACCAGTAATGACCAGGTCAGCCATATACTGCCCTCCTTATGCAAATCGATAATAATCTCCAGTCCGGTCACCAGTACTGCCACACAGGAAAAAAAGTACAAACCACGGGCCAATGTTCCTTTCGGCAATTTATTATAGCAAAAAACAAGTGCCATGATCACCAGTGTAGTCAATACGGTAATGGGAAGGCCCATCCCCCAGAACCATTCATCACGGTCCACCATGAATATCAGCATAAATAAATAAACAACCACAATAATACCGTCTAATAGGATGGAGAAATACACGGATATTTTACGGTTAATCAGCCCCGGCACAAACATTACCCACAAAATGGCGCAGGCACCTATTACTGCCAGGGACCATCTGTTTTGATTAAATACAAACAGATTCAACAACGCACATATAAGTGCCGTAGATGCCAGTACCGTGGTCAGCAGTATAATCATATCTGTTTTGTCCACATCCGCCACCTGGCCCTTTTCGGTGGCATAAGGTGTATGCTTGCTGATATGGGGTTGTCTGGGATTTATCACAGGTGTATTGCACAGAGGGCACGTGGCCGCTGACGCATGCAATTCCACACCACAGTTCACACAATAAGACATATATTTTCCTTTCTGCTCTGTCTAATCTCTAACTTCCCCTGTAGGAAGATTTCTGTTACTTTCTATCATCACATGGATACCGTCTGCCACCAGTTTTTTAAAAAAGAATCTCTCCACTTCCGCTTCAATGATACCGCTGGTGAAATTAATGGTAAGCACATCCCCAAAACTGATAACTGCACAATTAGTTCTGTTGGAAAAAGGCTGCCCCATGTAAATATCATAACGTTCTATATAGGGATGCATGGATGGCGGAATCTGCATCACACCCATATTGGTCAGACCGGCCGAAGAATTACGGTCCTGTACATGGGCATAAAACCGTTTTACCACAAAATCTTTTACAAATAGCGGTGCCATTCTGCTGATAGGGTTCATCTGGGTCCTGGCATTCGTGGTAATATCCCCGCATAAAAGCTTTTTGTTAATGTAGAACTTCATATGATTGCGTACATGTTCCACGATTTCCGGGAATGTATACTCACCCAGTCTGGGGTCCACGCCGGGATATATCATGGTAATGAAATTACGCAAAGTCCGTGAAGGAAAAAATCTTCTCAGATTCACAGGCATGGCTATACGCACAGGGCGTTGTCTGAAATGAAATTCACTGTTTTGCTTTTGAAGCAGCGCATAAATCAGTACGGCATTTAAATATTCCGTAATAGTCGCCCCATAGCTCTTGGCCACCTGCATCACTTGTTCCACGGACATGATTCCGCCAATAATATTCAGTGTATAAAACGGTTCTTTAGTGCCTCTGACACGGTAAGTCTTTTCACTGGGTCTGGGCGGACACACCTTGGAAGTAGCATATTTCATGTACGCATCTTCCAGTTCCTCCGGATGTGGCTCTTCATTTATATCCAACACAAAACCACCGTTTTCGATTTTCTCATGTCCCAAAAGCCTCAGATAATTGGCCACCATGGTATTTAACACACACATACCGCCGGTTCCGTCTCCCAGGCTGTGATGTGCTTCAAAGGCAATCCTTCTGCCAAAATAATACACTCTTACCAAATATCTGCTATTGGCCTTAAAATACATGGGTTGACAGGGATTTTTCACATCCTTCTGAACAAAAGGTCCCGGCCGGTTATTAGGCTCCAGATAACGCCAAAACAAACCTTTTCTGATAGCCGCCTTATAGGTAGGAAACCTGGGCAACGTCATATCAAGCGCCTGCTGCAATACCTGCGGCCGCACCTCTTCTTTCATCAGCACGGACAATCTGTATACCGACGAAAAATCCCGTCTCTGCAGAGTAGGATATACAATAGCAGACAGGTCCAGTTTATACCATTTCTTATATTCACTTGCCTTGTTTTTCTTCTTTCCTGCCATCGTTCCTCTTTCTAAACAATCATTTTATATATATTATATGCTCTATATGCCTTTCAAGCAAGAAAAAGCGGGGATTACCTTTTATTTTTCGTTCTGGAACTCCCTGTACTTTACAGATAACAAAGAATGTGCGTTGTACATTCTCGCGCTGACGCGCAGTCGCAATGCGACATCTTCCACTTGCGCGTCATGCGCATCCTCGCGGAGCGTTTTTTACTTCATAGGAATTTCCTATGAAGTAAAAAAACAAAAGGCACCGCTCATGCGATGCCTTCCGTTTGTCTATATCGTGCAGGAAAAGAGACTTGAACTCTCATGGTATTGCTACCACACGGACCTGAACCGTGCGCGTCTGCCAATTCCGCCATTCCTGCGAACAAAGACTATTCTAACCGCTTTACTTTGAATTGTCAATACCAATTTTTAAAGTTTTCGGAAAAATATTTTCAATTAGCAAAATTACTCCGGCTAAAAAATACTGTCGAATAAACTGCCTGTATTATAACTGCTCTGAAATCTTCCCGCACCGTTGTACATGCCGGATCCTGCTCTCTCTGCCGCATAATCAATCATGGATGACTGTGCTGATATCTGATATGCAAAAGAACCCACTCCGTTAAAAAGAAGCTTGGCAGAATCCATATCTGCTTTCATAAACTCTTCCTTGTCCACGGACAATTTCATATCCTTATCGATGGTTATTCCTAATTTATTCAAGGACTTCAGATTAGCAATTACATTATTTGCCATGGTAACAGCACGATCGGAAATCTTTTCGTTGCCTGCTCCGTCCACTGCATCAATCACAGAATTAAAATTCTTCACGAAAGAATCCACAGCCTTATATATCTTGTCTGTATCATACTCCATGGAAGCGGTTTCATTACCGAACTCATCCTTGGCAATCACCTCAGCTTTATTAAACAAGGAATTTTTACCCGTAGCCATCAACGCATCTGCGGATTCCTTCAGGGCATCCGTAGCAGTCTGTACCTTGGTAAGCTTCTGGCTCTCATCCTTGGTCACCTTATCACTTGCCAGTTTCTTTACAGACTCATTAGCACTACCGTTATAATATGCCTTCATCAGTTTTAGGTAACTACCGTTCTTGATGCTTGCATAATCACTGAGAAAATTATTATTTATTCCGCCGGCATTTCCGCCCATACCCACGGAGCCGAGACCTGAAAATAAATAGGAATAATCCGTTTTCATCTGAATATTTACAGCCATATGTTAACCTCCTTGTCATCAAATGGATCTGCATGTATTAGTTCTCAACTATATTATACACTATCATCGACATTTTTCCAAGAATTCTTTAGCTTTTTTTCATACATTTACGCACTAAACCGGCCTTCGGGCATCCGCAGACACCTTAAGACCGGTTTCAAATCAATTATTTCACCTTAAAACGGAACACATTCCAGGAAATGGGTTGTACTATTGCATTTACACGGCCGCTTTCAAAAGATGCCTCCTCATTAATTGAAGGCACAATGGCATCAGGTGTTTCAAAGGTATTGGCTTTCTGTAAATCATCCGTATACATCTGGATATGTTCGATAAATTCCGCATCACCAAAACCGGATATATCCAAATCCAACTCATTGGCTTCCTGCCAGTTACGGTTAATCACAAAAACATTTAACTCGCCTGCTTCTTTGTCATATGCTGCCGCTGTATCGATAAAGTCTACCTTCTCCTGCTCGTAGTACTGATTGGTATCATCCACGATATAGCTGGGGATATCATAGGTATCGCAGTCCACCTTGGTCTGCAGGGAAGTACCCTTGCCGTAGCGGATTAACTGGCTGTAAGGATGTGCGGATGCCGTACTCCATACGTGCTCTCTGTTGGTGGATGCCATCACATGCAGACCGCTTGTCATGCAGGCAATCTTCACACGGTCAGCATGACGGATAAAGGTCAGCAATGTGGATGCATTGGCAATTGCCTGTAGCATATCACTTCCACCTCTGAAGCCTCTCTCGGGCATATTATCCGGATCGTATTTCACATGCTCTCTGTTAGGGTCAAAATTATAATGTGTCTTGTAATGAAGATACTCCCCTCTTCCGTAATGCAGTTCGCCTGCGGGACGCATCATGGTTGCATATTCGTCAAAGGAAATCATCATCTTTTTAGGTGATTTTAATTTAGCCTGCACATAATCACAGATAGCAATCTCCGTATTGATATAATCCTCAAAATAACGTGATGCTCCCAAATATGTAGGCAGATCATCCATCAGTACTGACTGATAGTGATGCATAGAGATGTAATCCACCGTATGATAACACTCCTGAAGTGCCGTCAAATCCCATTCAGGAAAATGTAACATATTGGGAGAACAAGATACACAGGCAACGGTTTCAATCCTGGGGTCCACCCATTTCATCAGTTTAGATGTCTCGTTAGCCAGCAGGCCATATCCCCTGGGATCATTCAAATAGGAGCCTATCTGCCAATAACCGTCCACCTCATTACCCAAATACCATATTTTCACATCATAAGGATCCTTATGTCCGTATTCACCACGCAGGTCTGACCAATAGGTGCCGCCCTTATGATTCGTGTATTCCATAATTCTTACCGCATCATTAATGTCCCCTGTTCCCAGATTAATAGTATATAAGGGTTCTGTTTCCGTCATTTCAGACCACTGCAGGTACTCATCATGTCCTACCTCATTGGTATAATACTGATGCCATGCCAAATCCAAATGAGCCTTTCTCTGCTCCAATGGACCTATGGAATCCTTCCAGTCCCAACCGGACACAAAATTACCGCCCGGCAAACGCACTGCCGGAATCCCTGATGCCTTTACCGCATCAATAAAATCGTGACGAAGCCCCTTCTCATCCGCAGTGGGATGCTTGGGATTAAACATACTTCCATTTACCATATTACCTATAGGCTCTAAAAAAGCCGAATAAATCCTGGGCGAAATCTCCCCAATCTCATATGCAGGATGCACTGTAACCGTTGCCTTCTTTACCATTTATGGTTCCTCCTCTTATGTCAAAATCTGCACCATAACATTATACCAATATTTGTCTGCATACGCAAATAAAACCTAATCTTCTGAAAATTAATACAAAAACAAAAAAACAGTTGACTTTTGACATTACAAATGCTATCATCTTCCTTGCGTGATAAATAAATATCTCACATGCGGAAGTGTCGGAACTGGCAGACGAGCAAGACTAAGGATCTTGTGGCAGCAATGTCGTGTGGGTTCAAGTCCCATCTTCCGCATTGAAAAATAAAAGACTCAGACAATTGTCTGGGTCTTTTATTTTTATATGACGAGGAGTCCCTTGTCCCCATGGTCCAAGGTCTCCTCGCCATATATGGCTCGTCGGTCGGTTCGACGGGAAATAGG
>JAFXEW010000128.1 GCA_017513625.1 Lachnospiraceae bacterium
AACAATGCTTACAAGAAACCGTTTCGTTATTTGTCATATGACAAGGACGGATATGCCCTCAGGGAGGGCGACCGGGAGCAACTCTTCCAGGAGTTGGTGGATGCTGATATCCCATACTCAATTGAGCCGGGAGTGAGTCTGCAGTCCTGCGAGGAAGTTCTACAGCTCTGCGCGGAATATCCCAGACGAATCTTTCCGGCAATCGGTATCCACCCCACCAGATCCATTTTCGAAAAGTGGTCTGACAGGCATAAACTGGATGCATATGCGAATACGCCAGGCGTAATAGCCATCGGCGAAATCGGTCTGGATTATCATTACAAGCGCGAGGAACAGCACCGGCTGAAACAGCATCTTTGGTTCATTTACCAGCTAAATCTGGCAAGGAAGATGAAACTACCTGTAATCCTCCATGTCCGGGATGCCCATGAGGATGCACTTCGGATACTCAGATGGCACCCGGCCCACAAACTGGGCGGTGTGATTCACTGCTTCTATGGCTCACGGGAAATCGCGGAACGGTATCTGAAATTAGGATATCATATTGGTATCGGCGGTTCCGTTCTCCAGTTAGAGGAACGGGCGAAGGACTTGTGGAACGCTGTTCCACATATTCCTCTGGAACGGATCCTGCTTGAGACAGATGCACCGTTTATCCTGCCTTACTGCAAAGATGTGATCCAGCCTAAGCTTCTCCGCCGTGCCCGGAACACCTCACTGATTCTCCCTGCAGTCATCAATAAGATTGCGGAGCTGAAAGGTATCTCTCCCGATGAAGTAGAGAAAGCAACCACAGAAAACACGATTAATTTGTTTTCATTACCCATGAGTGATCGTGACTGATTTTGATCCAGAAATACTAAGCACCCCCTGACAGGAACCGTTTAATAGGTTCTGCCAGGGGGTGCTTGCTTTTGACCTTAGGAGCATAAGCTAAGATTTTTTCTTTTCAAAGATAGAATCTAGATGCCCACCAAAACTATAGATTCTCCATTTGCCAAACCATTTACCTAGTGCAAACTCATATCCCTCGCTGAATACATGGGGAGTATTAATGACAAATGCATCATCGACCTTAGGAAATATCCGGATATATGCAGTGTCTCCTGCTTCGTTGTAACGTACTTTGGTGCTAAGGCCAGGGTTCGGGATGCTACAGTAGAACCTCTGTGCATACTGAAAATTACCCCATGCGCTTCGTGCCGCAGGATGGATGAACCTCCTTAATTTTTTGACATTCATGTTGTCTTTCTTGAGTTCATCTGTAAATAGCAAACACATATAAAGCATTCCAGCTTCTTCGGTGGTAAGTTCCTTAGCAATTTCTTCTACATCTGCCTCAGTAGCATCGTGTCCATAAAGATTGCTCCAATAGGGAGAACCAGTTACAGACTGCGTGTTATTACGTGTATCACCCAGATATACTAACGGAGATCTGGATGGTTGCATGGGGATGCTTGCGTTAACACCGCATTCTACTAAAACATTGTATAATTCAAATACGATCTTTTCGATTTCTAATACGTATTTTCTGGTGCAAAAGAAACGAACAGATTCTGCAGTGTTCCCGAGTCTGTTAATCCGGGATTCGTCTGCATGTAAATAAAGGCCATAAATAACATCTTCAATTGTGTCGTACAAATTCAACTTTGTTCCGTCTGTCAGAAGTTGTTCGACCTGTTGA
>JAFXEW010000012.1 GCA_017513625.1 Lachnospiraceae bacterium
AAGCACTTCTGACAGTTGGGTGAATTCCGGAATGACGGGAGCTACAACTGCAAGTATCACTGTACAGGGTACGACAGCGAGAAATGGTTATCAATATCGTTGTGTAGTTACGGATGGAAACGGCAATAAGGCGACCAGTAACGGAGCTGCTTTGACTGTGACAGTAGCAGGTCCTGTAATTACCGGACAGCCTGTGAGCCGGAGTGTGACGGTAGGAGCAAATGCTACGTTTGCAGTGACGGCAACGGGAGAAAGTTTGAAATATCAGTGGCAGTTTAGAAAAAGCACTTCTGACAGTTGGGTGAATTCCGGAATGACGGGAGCTACAACTGCAAGTATCACTGTACAGGGTACGACAGCGAGAAATGGTTATCAATATCGTTGTGTAGTTACGGATGGAAACGGCAAGAAGGCGACCAGTAACGGAGCTACATTGACTGTGTCGGAGGCAGGCCCCGTGATTACCAAGCATCCTGCAAGCCAAAGTGTAGCAGTGGGTGAAAATGCTACCTTTGCAGTGACAGCAACAGGAGAAGGGTTAAAATATCAGTGGCAGTTTAGAAAAAGCGCGTCCGGCAGTTGGGTAAACTCCGGAATGACCGGTTCTCAGACAGCAAGCATTACAGTACAGGGAACCGTTGCACGAAACGCCTATCAGTATCGTTGTGTGGTAACCGATATAAATGGCAAGAAGGCGACCAGTAACGGTGCGACTTTGACAGTAAAGTAAATGAAACGTAGACATTTTGAGGTAAAGGAATGTTTTGCTAAAAAGGCGTGGTGTCCGCAAGGGATACCACGCCTTTGTGATACTTCATAGCATAAACCATATAATATACGTATAAAACTAATCTCTCCTAAATATATCCCTTGTATATATCTTCTCAGCCACATCATCTAATTCTTCATCATATCTGTTGGCGATGATGGCCTGGGACATCTTTTTAAATTTCTTCAGATTATTCACCACTTTACTTCCAAAAAAGGTCACGCCGTCCTGCAGGGTAGGCTCATAGATAATGACGGTAGCGCCCTTGGCTTTCAGTCGTTTCATGACGCCCTGGATGGAGGACTGGCGGAAGTTGTCGGAGCCGGCTTTCATGGTCAGACGGTAGACACCGATGATGACCTCTTTCTCCATTGCCATATCCCAGCTGCTGTTGGCCTCGTATGCACCGGCCAGCTCCAGTACGCGGCTTGCGATAAAGTCTTTTCTGGTTCTGTTGGCATCTACAATGGCAGACATCATGTTCTGGGGCACTGTGGCAAAGTTTGCCAACAGCTGTTTGGTATCCTTGGGCAGGCAGTAGCCGCCGTAGCCGAAGGAAGGGTTGTTATAGTGGGTGCCGATACGGGGATCCAGGCACACGCCGTCGATGATCTGCTTAGTATCCAGGCCCTTGGATTCTGCATAGGTATCCAGCTCGTTGAAGTAGGACACACGCAGTGCCAGGTATGTATTGGCAAAGAGCTTTACCGCCTCTGCTTCTGTATAACCCATGAATAGGGTAGGGATATCTTCTTTCAGTGCCCCCTGCTTTAACAGTTCGGCAAAGATCCGCGCAGCCTCTGCGGTTTCCTCGCTGCAGGACACAATGATACGGGAAGGATACAGGTTATCATACAGAGCCTTGGATTCCCGCAGGAACTCCGGGCTGAAGATGATACGGTCTGTATGGTATTTCTCCCGGACACTTTGGGTGTAACCAACGGGGATGGTGGATTTAATCACCATAATGGCATTAGGATTCGTCTCCAGTACCAGTTCGATGACAGCCTCTACTGCAGAGCAGTCAAAGAAGTTTTGTTTACTGTCATAATTTGTAGGGGCAGCGATGACTACATAGTCAGCATCCCGGTAAGCCGCTGCGCCGTCTAAAGTGGCAGTCAGGTCCAAGTCCTTTTCGGCCAGATATTTTTCGATATAATCATCCTGAATGGGGGAGATTCTCTTGTTGATCATTTCCACCTTTTCCGGCAGAATGTCCACTGCAGTCACATGATGGTGCTGTGCCAGCAGGGTGGCGATGGACAGGCCTACATAGCCCGTGCCTGCCACGGCAATATTATACTTGCGGTTAATTACAGAAGTGGATTCACTGTTATCTGCTTTTTCGGTTACGAATAATTCTGTGATATCAAACTGTAATGCTTCACCCAGTGCCTGAAGCTGCTCCACGGAAGGGATGTAGTCCTGGTTTTCGATTTTGCTGATCATGGCTCTGTGAATGCCGGTGGTTTCGCTGAGCTCTGTCTGGGAGTAGCCCATTTGCTTGCGTCCTGCCACTACGGTATCTGCTAACAGCTTGGTAGATAATTTTTTCATTTGTCCGGTTCCTTTCTTTGAAAAGTATGTACGTATATCTATGTCTGGAATAATGTTATCATAAATGACCATACAAATCAATGAGCAGTATTAGACAAAACGACTGTGTTGTTTTGAACGACATTTGGTGGATTTTGCATTTTAAAGAGTTCCTGCAGTCATCTATAATTCCCTCGCTAGCATTTTTTAGGAATAATTATTACTTCCTCTGCATAGGATGTAGGAAGGCTATGCATGAGGGGGACAGGCATTGAAAATAGTGGTGATTGTAGGGATTATTCTCTTGATCCTTGTGGATATATTTGTGTGTTATCAGGTGCTCCGGGCCGAGGCACTGGGGGAGATGCATTATCCGCCGGAGCAGGGTGAATATTCGCGCAGTACACAGATGGGAGAAGGGGAGAAGAATCCACAGTTGTAATAAGGTATACGCAAGGAACAAGGCTATCTGTATCCAGAACAATTTCTATACAAAATAGAAAGAAAATTTTAAGATAAAATGAATTAAAAAATATTGTAATTGTTTTTTGGCTGTGCTAAAATTTTTCCTGTATTGCACGGAAGTGTGTTTCGTTCGGGAAGGACCCGGACAAAAGGAGGAATTCGGATGAAGATTATTAAAACAGCAAATTACGATGAGATGAGCAGAAAGGCAGCAAATATTATCGCTGCACAGATGATTCTGAAGCCCAATAGTGTATTGGGTCTGGCTACAGGTTCTTCACCTGTTGGTACTTATAAGGAACTGATTAAGAAGAATCAGGCAGGAGATATTGATTTTTCCGATATCACCACTGTTAATCTGGATGAGTACAGAGGACTTCCCAGAGATAATGACCAGAGCTACTATTATTTCATGAATGACAATCTGTTCAATCATGTAAATATCGATAAATCCAGAACCCATGTACCTAACGGTATGGTGGCAGATGCTGAAAAGGAATGCGGCGATTATGAAGCACTCATTAAAGAGCTGGGCGGCGTGGACTTACAGCTCCTGGGACTGGGCCACAACGGCCACATCGGCTTCAATGAGCCCTCTGCTGAGTTTGACAAGGTAACACATTGCGTAGACCTGCAGGAGAGCACTATCGAGGCAAATAAGCGTTTCTTTGCTTCTATCGATGATGTGCCCCGTCAGGCATATACCATGGGTATCGGTACCATTATGGCTGCAAAGAAGATTTTGGTGGTTGTCAGCGGCGCAGATAAGGCAGAAATCGTAAAAAAGGCCTTTACCGGCCCCGTGACCCCTAATGTACCTGCTTCCATTTTGCAGATGCATCCGGATGTTACTGTGGTATGTGACGCAGAAGCGTATAAGATGATTGAAGCATAAAAGATATTCTGATGAGCAGAGCCTCCGTTGACAGACCCAAACTGCCAATGGAGGCTTATATTTTTGAAAAAATATAGGGTTTTGAAAAAAGCCATAGGATTTTGAAAAAAGCCTATATATAGCCTTGTATTTCCTTCTTCCATATGCTACTCTTTCCCTAAGCATAAATTTGAAACACTTCTATTTTGTCTATTTTCTATAGCATATGGTGTCACTAAGACGAGACACATCAAAGAATCTATGCTTATTTCATTGATTTAATTGAAGAGGCAGGGGGTTTTTTGATAGTAAATACAACCTCCTGTGGGGAGGTATGTATGAGAAGGGATGAGCTTTTAAAGAGCTATCTGTCAGATAATACCCGATATGCAGACCTGATAAACGGTTATGTATTTGAAGGCAGACAAGTAGTGAGACCGGAGGATGTGACTGAGTTAGATAGTCAGACCGGTTATCGGAATGGACGTACGAAGCATCGGGATTTGCTTCGAAAGACGGCACTGGGGATGAATTTTGCGATTGTAGGTGTGGAGAATCAGGATTATGTGGATTATCTGATGCCTATGCGGGTAATGGGTTATGATGTGGGAGAATATCAGCGTCAGGCTGCTATTAGGCGGAAAGAATTAAATAGATATTGGAATGGTACAAAGGATGAAATGCTGTCCGGATTTTGTAAGAAAGACTTGTTAACACCATGTATTACTCTTGTGTTGTATTATGGCTTGGATTGGGATGGAGCTAAGGATATACATAGTTTGCTGAATCTGAAAGATATACCGCCGGAGGTTCTTAAATGGGTGAGTAATTATAGTATCAATTTGATAAATATCCGGCAGATAAAGGATATGGATATTTTTATTACTGACTTAAAGCAGGTTTTTAGCTTTATTAAATATTCAGAGGATAAAATACTGTTACGAAGACTGGTCAATGAAGACCCGTCTTACAGACAGTTGGAACCTGAAGCATACGACGTAGCGGTGGCATTCACAAGGGCGAAGGAATTAGCAGCTGTAAGAGATGAATATATAAAAGGAGGCAGAGTAGACATGTGTAAAGCGTTGACAGAGATGTTGCAGGACGAAAGGTCCGAGGGAATAGAACAGGGAATAGAGCAGGGAAAGTTAGACGTGCTCATTTCATTGGTAGAGGACGGTATATTGTCAATAGCACAGGCGGCTGAGCGCTTGGGAATATCGGAAAAGGATTTCAGGGAGAGGATGTCTTAAGACTTTCTTCCATTGCGTCTCCATATAAATAATGGTATGATATTCATGTTATGAGTCTGCGTTTGAATGCGGACTGCAGGCATTGGTCTGCGGAAAGGAAAGGTTCCTTATGAAGAAAGCATTAATTACAGGTATTACGGGCCAGGATGGTTCCTATCTGGCGGAGTTATTACTGGAAAAGGGGTATGAGGTACATGGTATTGTGCGTCGTGCGTCTATTTCCAATACACAGAGAATCGATCATTTGCTGGAAGCGGGCAGTATTACCCTGCATATCGGTGATTTGACGGATTCTTCGTCCATTATCAGAATCATAGGTCAGGTACAGCCTGATGAAATATACAATCTGGCGGCACAGTCCCATGTGCAGGTGTCCTTTGACGCACCGGAATATTCAGGTGACGTGGATGCATTGGGTGTGCTTCGTATCCTGGAGGCGGTGAGAATCCTTGGTTTAACTGACAAGACCAGGATTTATCAGGCATCTACCTCCGAACTTTATGGTAAGGTGGAGGAGGTGCCTCAGCGTGAGACCACACCTTTCCATCCCTACAGCCCCTATGCGGTGGCTAAACAGTACGGCTTCTGGATGACCAAGGAATACCGGGAAGCATACGGCATGTTTGCGGTAAATGGTATCCTGTTTAATCATGAATCCGAGCGCCGCGGCGAGACCTTTGTAACCCGTAAGATTACCCTTGCTGCGGGACGTATTGCAGAAGGTCTGCAGGATCATCTGGAGCTTGGTAATATGGATTCCCTGCGTGATTGGGGATATGCAAAGGATTATGTGGAATGTATGTGGCTGATGCTTCAACAGGATAAGCCCGAGGATTTCGTTATTGCTACAGGAGAGCAGCATACAGTCCGTGATTTTACGGAAAAGGCTTTTGCGGCCAACGGCATCACCCTTCGTTGGGAAGGCAGTGGTTTGGAGGAAAAAGGCTACGACGCATCCACCGGGCGTATGCTGGTATGTGTAAATCCCGCGTGGTTCAGACCTACGGATGTGGATAATCTGTGGGGCGACCCTACTAAGGCAAAGACTGTGCTGGGCTGGAATCCCCAGCGGACTTCTTATGAAGAGCTGGTGCGCATTATGGCAGAGCATGACCGTAAGCTGGCCCGAAGAGAAGCGGTTCTGAAGGAAGCGGAGGGCTAATCCCATGATGGAAAAGAATGCAAAGATATATGTGGCGGGTCACCGTGGTATGGTAGGCTCTGCCATTGTAAGATGTCTGGAAAAGCAGGGCTATATGAATATTATTACCCGTACTCACGGTGAACTGGATTTGTGCAGGCAGGAGGCAGTAGAAGCTTTCTTTGCACAGGAAAAGCCGGAATATGTGTTTCTGGCGGCAGCCAAGGTAGGCGGTATCGTGGCCAACAGCCAGGCTTTGGCAGATTTTATGTATGACAATATGATGCTGGAAATGAATGTGATACATGCAGCATGGAAGAATGGTTGCAAGAAACTGCAGTTTTTAGGTTCCTCCTGTATTTATCCCAGGATGGCGCCCCAGCCCATGACAGAGAGTTGTCTGCTTACGGGTGAGCTGGAAAAAACCAATGTAGCGCGCCCGGCTA
>JAFXEW010000129.1 GCA_017513625.1 Lachnospiraceae bacterium
AAAAGTGACCGGACGGATGTGCTTTACGGTCAGGAGTTTTTTTATGAAGAATTACTGGGGCTGAAATTTAAGGTGTCCACCTTTTCCTTCTTCCAGACCAATACATACAGTGCAGAAGTGCTATATCAAACGGCACGGGAATATGTGGGAGAGCTGGAAGCAGGAAAAAGCACAGTGTTTGATTTGTACAGTGGTACGGGAACCATAGCCCAGTTAATGGCCCCCGTTGCGGATAAAGTCATCGGTGTGGAGATTGTAGAAGAAGCTGTGGAAGCGGCGGAGAAGAATGCTGCCCTTAACGGCCTGGATAATTGCTCTTTCATAGCGGGAGACGTGCTAAAGGTGCTGGATGAACTGACGGACAAGCCGGATATGATTATACTGGATCCGCCCCGTGACGGCATTCATCCTAAGGCATTACCAAAGATTCTGTCCTATGGAGTGGAACGTATGGTGTATATATCCTGTAAACCCACCAGTCTGGTACGTGATTTGGAAGTTTTCCTGGAAAACGGTTACCGGGTGGAAAAGGCAGTGGCTGTGGATCAGTTTCCCTGGACGGCTAATGTGGAGACAGTATGCCTTTTAAGTAAAGTGGAAGACGAAAATAATAATGTACTTTAAAAGGGTGTTGGGATGATAATAAGCGCAAGCAGACGTACAGATATACCTTCTTTTTATTCGGAATGGTTGATAAACAGATTGAAAGAAAAATATGTGTTGGTAAGAAATCCGCTGAACCCTCATCAGGTAAGTAAAATAGATTTATCTCCAAATGTAGTTGATGCTATTGTGTTTTGGACAAAAAATCCAACTCCGATGTTGGCACGTTTGGAAGAAATAAAGGATTATACTTATTATTTTCAATTTACACTTAGTGCCTATGGGCCGGATGTAGAGAAGAATTTACCTTCTAAAAATAAAATCATTATTCCCACATTCCAAAAGTTATCCAAGCAGATTGGGAAAGAAAAGGTTATATGGAGATATGATCCTATTCTGTTTAATGAGCAGTATTCAATGGCGTATCATTGCAGATATTTTGAGTTGTTGGCATCAAAGTTGGCTAATTATACGGAAAAATGTACCGTTAGTTTTATTGATTTGTATCGTAACACAGATAGAAATGTCCGGCCTTTAAATATTATACAAGATACATATGAAATGCAGGTAGAATTATTGCAACGTTTTGCAGAAATAGCCGGAGAATATGGGTTGTATATTGATACATGTGCAGAGAAGGGAGATTTCCATGAGTTTGGGGTTGAGCAGGCACATTGTATTGATAAAGAACGAATTGAAAGAATCGGTAGATTTAAGATTTGTGTTGATAAAGATACAAATCAAAGAGCGGAATGCGGATGTGTGACTGCTATTGATATTGGAGCTTATGATACTTGTAAAAACGGTTGCTTGTACTGTTATGCAAATCATAATATGAACAGAGTTGACCAGAATTGTAGAAAACATAATCCTAAAGCACCATTATTGTTTGGCGAAATTAATGATGCAGATGTAATAAAGGAACGGAAGGTAGTATCATTAAAGGAAAACCAGTTGAGTCTGTTCGATGAGATGTAATAGCATCGAAATAAAAGTGTAGAGAGTAAAAGACCGACAAAGCTTGTCGGTCTTTTTGTGTGTTAAAAACTCTTTCTTTGTGAGAAATGTGGACAGAATTAAAATATTTTAAATACCTCTATTATTTTGCGGGCAATACGATATATCGGTCCTTCCAGTTCTTTTTGGGCATTTTTAAGCTCTTCGCGGATGGCAATATGCTGTGGACAGTGACTTTCACATTTACCGCAACCAATACAATTTGATGCGGCGGTAGAATTTTTGCGTAGGGCGGTACACATTAAATAATCAAAGAAACCGGAGGATTTGCCCTCGGCGTAACGGCGATTATAAGCAGAGAAGGTACCGGGGATATCCACGTTTTTAGGGCAGGGCATGCAATATCCACAGCCTGTACAGCCCACCTTCATTTTAGCATTGATGGCTTTGACAACACGCTTCAGCATAGCTTCTTCATCCGGTCCCAATTCGCCTACGGCTGCGGTGGATGCGGTTTGAATATTGTCCCGGACCATTTCATCAGAATTCATGCCGGACAAAACGCAGGTTACTTCAGGTTGATTCCATAGCCAGCGGAATGCCCACTGAGCAGGAGTATATTGGGTTTTATAATCAGCAAAGATATTCAGTGCCTCTTCAGGAAGTCGATTAACTAATTTACCGCCACGAAGCGGCTCCATGATAATGACCGGTAAACCCTTCGCATTAGCATAATTTAAACCCTTCCGGCCGGCCTGGGAGTTTTCATCCAAGTAATTGTACTGAATCTGGCAGAAGTCCCAATCATAAGCATCCAGTAATTGACAAAACATGTCTGAATTTCCATGATAAGAGAAACCAATCTGACGGATAGCACCGGTTTCCTTCTTTTTTGCAATCCATTCTTCGATTCCCAGTGCCTTTAAACGATTCCAGGTTTCCACATCATTTAGCATATGCATGAGATAGTAATCAATATAGTCTGTTTGCAGACGTTTTAATTGTTCTTCAAACAGATCCTCCAGTTTATTTTCATTTTTAATCAGATAGTGAGGAAGTTTAGTTGCAATATATAATTGATTCCGAATTTGATGCTTAGCAAATATTTCACCGATGGCAGTTTCACTGCCGGAGTATATATAGGCGGTATCAAAATAATTGACACCTGCCTGAAAAGCGCTCATGATTTGACGCTCGGTCAGTTCCATGTTGATTTTTCCTTTGCTTTGGGCAAAGCGCATACAACCAAAACCTAGAATGGATATTTTATTTCCGTACTTATCAAGACGATAATTCATACAAAATCCTCCATAAAAAGTGATTATAGTGATTAGATACAAGCCATGTTTCTATTATAATATCATATTGCCTTTGGGGTTACAAAGCAAGGGTAGGATGGCAATATCAATAAAGCGTTAGTGTTTTTTTATAAAATGTATGTTATAATGGGTGAAGCGTCTATAATCCCGCTGATTATTGAACTTTTTTCGGAAGAGGAAGAAAACCGGATTGTGGGTGTATAGGGGTAAGGATAAGGAAGGTAAGCTAAGATGTTAAAGAGATTTTACCCGGATGAAGAGGTGCAATCTTCTTATGGGATTCCATACGGAGAGTTGTATGCTGCAGGCTACAGAGGCGTTATTTTTGATATTGATAATACATTGGTTCCCCATGGGGCTCCTGCAGATGACAGGGCAAAGGAACTGTTCCGTGGGTTAAAGGAAACGGGCTTTCAGACAATGTTATTATCTAACAATAAAGAGCCCAGAGTTAAGGATTTTGCGGACAGCGTAGGAAGCAGATATATATTTAAAGCGGGTAAGCCGGGGCAAAAAGGATATTTAAGAGCGATGGAGGAAATGGGAACGGACAAAACCAATACCATTTTTGTGGGCGATCAGCTTTTTACAGATGTATGGGGAGCCAAGAAGGCGGGTATCCGTACCTATCTGGTGGTACCCATTCATCCCAAAGAAGAAATACAGATTGTTTTAAAACGTATTTTGGAGAAAATAGTCCTGTTTTTTTATCATAGAAGCAGAAAATAATAAGGTAATAAAGAGGGAGTCCTGATATGAATGAGATAAACGGAAGGACAAGAACCTGCGGGTTAATAGGAAATCCCGTGGAACATACGGTTTCGCCGGTGATTCATAATAATCTGGCTGAAATGACGGGAGTGGATTTGACATATGTACCCTTTCGTGTAGAAGAGGGAAGGCTGGAAGAGGCTGTAAAAGGAGCTTTTTCATTGAATGTGTTAGGACTGAATGTAACGGTTCCTTACAAATCAGAGGTAATGTCTTATGTATGTGAAACAGATGAACTGGCGGCTAAAATAGGTGCAGTGAACACCCTTGTCAGGACAGAGCAGGGCTATAAGGGATATAATACCGATATGCCGGGGCTTTACAGAGCCTTATGTACCGATGGAGTATCCATTGCAGGAGAAACGGTTATCATACTTGGCGCAGGTGGTGTGGCCAGGGCCGTGGCACTTTTAATGGCGGAGAAAGGTGCTGAGCGTGTTATTCTCATAAACAGAACCCTTTCCAAAGCAGAAGTCATTGCAGAAGAAATAAATACGTTGTACGAAAAAGAGCTGGTAAGAGCTATGTCCGTGACAGAGTATGAACTGCCGGACACAGATAAAAAATATTTGTGCATTCAGGCAACCAATGTGGGCATGTATCCCCATGTGACAGATACGCTGATGGAGGATGAGGCATTTTATCAAAAGATTCATACCGGCTATGATTTGATTTATAATCCTTCGGAAACAATGTTTATGAAAAAAGTAAAGAAGGCCGGGGGTAAAGCATTTAACGGTTTAAAAATGCTCTTATATCAAGGTATCATAGCATATGAGCTTTGGACAGGCATGTGTGTGTCGGATGAGATGGCAGAGAAGGTATTAAAGGAAATGCTTAAGGTTATGGATAAAACCTAAGCATAAAGAAACGGAAGTGATGATATGAAAGACAACAAAAAAGGGCGTAATATTGTGCTGATAGGATTTATGGGAAGCGGTAAAACCACGGTAGGATTGAAATTATCTTATTTACTGCGTAGAGCCATAGAAGATACGGACAAACTGATTGTAAAAAAGGAAGGCCGTACCATCAAAGAAATATTTGCGGATGACGGTGAAGAGTATTTCCGGGGATGTGAGACGGAATTGCTCAGAGAACTATGCGGTAAGGAAAAAAATAAGATTATCTCTGTGGGCGGAGGTACGCCTCTTCGGAAAGAAAATCGTGAGCTACTCAAAAAACTGGGACTGGTTGTATATTTGCGTACCATGCCTGATACAGTTTGTTACAGACTGCGTCGTGATACGGTAAGACCTCTTATGGTCAGCGATGATCCCAGAGGGAATGTGGAGCGGATGCTTGAGGAAAGAGGTCCTATTTATGAAGAATGTGCAGATGTGATTATTGATACTGACCACCTGACTATTGAACAGATTGCCCAAAAGATAAAGGATTACACGGAGGGAAAACATCCTGCTAAAAAGGTGTCTCTTCTGGTGATAAACGGTCCCAATCTGAATTTTCTGGGTATTCGGGAAAAGGCGGTATACGGTACACAGGACTATGAATATCTTTTGGAGCTTATTAACCAGAAGGGCAGAACCTGTGGTGCGGAGATAAAGGTGTTCCAGAGTAATCATGAGGGAGCAATCATTGATCGTATACAAAAGGCTTATTTTGACGGTACTCAGGGAATAGTGATTAATCCCGGTGCGTATACACATTACAGTTATGCTATCAGGGATGCCCTGTCCAGTATTGAAGTGCCCAAGGTAGAGGTGCATATCTCCGATATCACTCAAAGAGAAGAGTTCCGCAAGGTGTCTGTGACGGCGCCGGCATGTGATAAACAGATATACGGGCAGGGCCTGGATGGGTATTTACAGGCCATAGATTTTATCATGAACGGTATTTTATAAGAAATTTTATAAAAACAGTTGAAATATGTAAGGTTTTATATTAAACTGTTAAAGGATTATTACTCGAATTTTAGGAGGATTATTTATGATTTCTGCAGGCGATTTCAGAAATGGTATTACTATTGAATATGAAAATAATATTTACCAGATTGTTGAGTTCCAGCATGTTAAGCCCGGTAAGGGAGCTGCTTTCGTTAGAACAAAGCTGAAAAACATTATCAGTGGCGGTGTGGTTGAAAAGACTTTCAGACCTACTGAGAAGTGCCCTCAGGCAAGAATTGACAGAAAGGAAATGCAGTATCTGTACGCTGATGGTGATTTATATTACTTCATGGATACAGAGACTTATGATCAGGTTGCATTAAATGATGAAACAGTTGGCGATGCGCTTAAGTTCGTTAAGGAAAACGAAATGTGCAAGGTATGTTCCCACAATGGTAATGTATTCTCTGTAGAGCCTCCTTTGTTTGTTGAACTGGAGATTACCGAGACCGAGCCCGGCTTTAAGGGTGATACCGCAACCGGAGCAAACAAACCCGCAACTGTTGAGACAGGTGCTAATGTAAACGTACCTCTCTTCGTTGAAATCGGTGACAAGATTAAGATTGATACCAGAACCGGTGAATATTTATCTCGTGTTTAATTTGTAAATAATTATGCTTGTAAGGCAATGAGTCCAAGGATTCATTGCCTTTCTTTATGCTGCAAAGTCCTGTGTTTAAGACATTACCCGATATCATGATTAAGAAAGGTATGGTATTCATATGAAATTACAGGAATTTGCACGGGAAGTGCAGAAAAAAGTGGCTCTTATGATGGGAGAGGAGTATCAGGTCAGTTTAAACAGTGTGAAAAAGAACAACGGTGTTTACTTTACCGGCCTTATGATTAAGGATTACAGGTTTAATTTATGTCCAACCATTTATCTGGAATCTTTCTATGAGAGCTTCAAAGAAGGAAAGAGTCTGGAAAAAATATGTGAAAAGATTAAGGAAATATATTATAGGGATACACTGCGTGATAATCTTGATTTTTCTTTTTATAAGGATTACGAAAAGGTAAAAAACAGGATATGCTATAAGCTTATCAGTGTGGACAGGAACAGGGAATTATTAAAGGATATACCGCATATTGTTTATATGGATATGGCCATATGCTTCTATTATTCTCTGGAAGATGCACGGATGGGTAATGGCTCAGTACTTGTGCAAAATACACATATGGATATGTGGAAAGTAAATACAGAGAAACTGTTTCGGACAGCTCAGGAGAATACACCAAGACTGTTCCCTGCCTCGCTTTGCTCCATGGAAGGAATTTTGCAGAGCCTGATACAGGATAGTGGTGAGGAGGCATCAGAGGCACTGAAAGAAATCAGTGATTACGACCAGCTGCCCATGCAGGTACTCAGTAATACCGGCTCCGGTTTTGGGGCAACGTGCATGATTTATCCCGGGCTTCTGAAAACCATTGCCGAGAAACAGGAGAAGGATTTCTACATATTGCCCAGTTCCGTTTATGAAGTAATCCTGTTAACGGATGACGGAAAGCAGTCGCCTCTGCATCTTTCGGAGATGGTAAGGGAAATAAATGCCACCCAGGTACAGGCTCCGGAAGTGCTTTCCGACAGCATTTATCACTTTTCCAGAGAGGATAAAATTATCAGAAGGATATTATAAACATTTCCTAAACTTAATTCATATTTAGAAATCAAAGTAGACATACGGAGGCTTTTGTGGTATTATATCCAGGGTGATGTAACAAAATTGTAATATTTGCATCCGTAGTCTAACGGATAGAACGGAGGCCTCCGACGCCTTTAATGCAGGTTCGATTCCTGTCGGATGCATTTTTTACATCACCTTTATTTATAGGAAGGGTTATTAGGTAAGGTTTTTTGTTTGAAACCATTTGTCTTGGTTTCAAACGTATCGTGAGGATTTATTATGATTAAAAATGTAATAGGAACCGTCAGGGATTTTATTTTGAAGCATAATAAGCTGATTTTCCCCATAATACTGGTGTTGTGCGTGGCATTTACGGTTGCCGTTGCACTGAATGCACATTCCGAGACAAGTGTTAGTGATATTATTAATTCTTCAGAGGAAACAGAGGAGAGTAATGGCTCCGATGAACAGGAAATCGGATTGAACAATCTGATTACCGAAGTGGCGCTGGAAGAAAATGAGAAGCCGGAGATATGGACTCTTATATGCACGTATTATAATGCGGTTGCATTGGGTGATTTGGACACTATTAAGTCTGTATGTGATACTGTATCTGAAGTGGAACTGCTCAGACATAGTGAAATGGGTAAATATATTTCCGCGTATCCTTATTTGGATGTTTATACGAAACCAGGTCCTGAGATGGACAGCACCATGGTTTATGTATATTATAAGGTGAAGTTCGAGGACCAGGAGGCGGAGTATCCGGGATACCAGGCACACTATGTGTGTAAGGCGGAGGATGGCAGTCTGTATATGAAGAAGACTGAAAATGCGCCTGAAGTGGATGAGTATATTTTGACCGTCAGTACCCAGAATGATGTTGTGGAACTGAAGAACAAGATAGAAGTAGAATACAACGAATTAATGCAGAGTAATCCTACCATGCTTCAGTACCTGACAGAACTGGATGCTGAAATAGGCAGAGCAGTAGGTGACCAGCTTGCGCAGCAGAATGCGGCTGAATCCCAGGAGCCTGAGGATGAAGAACAGACACAGGGAGGAACAGAACCTGTGGATACACCGGATGTGCCGCCTGCACCTGCTGAGCTTTATGCAACTACCAATGCTACCGTAAACGTGAGAAGTTCTGACAGCGAACGTGCAGATAAGCTGGGAAGTGCGTCAGTGGGTACTACACTCCTTGTTTTAGAACAGGGTGTAAACGGTTGGACAAAGGTATCCTTTGAGAACAAAGAGGGATATATTAAATCTGAGTATCTGGATGTACAGAATGATACGGTAATCGGTTCAGTAACCGCTACCACAAATATTAATGTACGTTCTAAACCCAGTACATCAGCTACCCGACTGGGCGTTATGAAAAGCGGTACTACTGCAGAATTGTTCTCCAGAGAGAACGGTTGGTGCAAGATCCGTTATAATGGCACGATAGGTTATGTTAATGATGATTATGTTGAATAAAAGAAAGCTTCCGAAAGGAAGCTTTTTTTATACCGATTTTGTGGTGAAAACATCTCCGGAGGGATATTAAATTTGAGTATAAAAAAGAAAAGAGCGGGGAATGTTGAAAGTAAGCATAGAAGTTCGGGAGGTTTTCATGAGAAAAGATGCTATAAATGTGTATAAAAAGATTCAGAAGACGGCCGAGAAGGCAATAAAGACCATAGATACTTTGTCAGATAAGGTTTATGATGAGGGATTATCAACAGAGATATCAAAACAGGTGGTAGAATATGCAGAGATTCATAATCGGGCGTTAAAGGAATTGGTAGATGCAAAAGCAGATGTAGAGCGCAGCAGCACTGTGGATGATTTTATGTTGAAGGCAGGGATTCATTATAGTACATTACTGAATACCAGCACCGGGCATGTGGCGGAACTAATCATTAAAAAATGTAGTGAAGGTATGCTTGAGATGGAGAAGGTATTACGTCACAATGAAGAGGCAGAACATAGTGCAGTAGCGCTTGCCAGAGAATTGCTTTCTGCGGAAGAACGTAATATGGGCGCCTTAAAAAGTTACCTATAATGCGATTATTATTGTATACATGTATAAAATTTATGCAATTTGTATAAAAAAAGTAGCTTAACTTTTACTATTTAGTGAGATAAAGTACGTTGTGCATTTTCCTCCAAAGAGTTATAATAATCACGTGGTTAAAAAACATAAGGAGGGAAATAACATGTCATACGTTGATGAGGTTATTGCTAAGGTATCTGAGAAGAATGCGACAGAGCCTGAATTCTTACAGACTGTAGAGGAGGTATTATCTTCTCTGAAGCCCGTAGTTGAGAAAAATGAAGAAGTATATAGAAAGGCAGCACTTTTAGAGAGAATGTGTGAGCCGGAAAGAGTTATCGAGTTCCGTGTAGCTTGGGTGGATGACAATGGTCAGACCCAGGTTAACCGTGGATATCGAGTACAGTTCAATGGAGCAATCGGACCCTACAAGGGAGGTCTGCGTTTCCATCCTTCTGTAAATCTTTCCATTATGAAGTTCTTAGGTTTTGAACAGACCTTTAAGAACAGCCTGACTACTTTGCCCATGGGTGGTGCAAAGGGTGGTTCCGATTTCGACCCTCGCGGTAAGAGCGATGGAGAAATCATGAGATTCTGTCAGGCGTTCATGACTGAATTATATCGTCATATCGGTCCCGACGTGGACGTTCCTGCAGGTGATATCGGTGTAGGCGGCAAGGAAATCGGTTATATGTATGGTCAGTATCGTCGTATTAAAGGCGCATTTGAGAATGGTACTCTGACCGGTAAGGGCCGTTCCTTTGGTGGTTCCTTAATCCGTCCCGAAGCAACCGGTTACGGTGCAGTATATTATACCTGTGAGGTATTAAAGCATGAAGGTGAAACTATCGAAGGTAAGACTTTTGCATTATCCGGCTTCGGTAACGTTGCTTGGGGTGCTGCAAAGAAGATTGCTGAGTTAGGCGGTAAGGCAGTTACTTTGTCCGGTCCTGACGGATACATCTATGATCCCGATGGTATCATTACCGAAGAGAAGATCGACTTCTTATTAGAGATGCGTTCTTCTGGACGTGATAAGGTAAAGGATTATGCAGATAAATTCGGTTGCCAGTTCTTCCCCGGTGAGAAGCCTTGGGGCGTAAAGGTAGACGTAGTTATGCCTTGTGCTACCCAGAACGATGTTAATATGGAACAGGCACAGAAGATTGTTGCGAACGGCGTAAAATACTACATCGAAGTAGCAAATATGCCTACTACCAACGATGCTCTGAGATATTTATTAGATCAGCCTAACGTAATCGTAGCTCCTTCCAAGGCAGTTAACGCGGGTGGTGTACTTGTATCCGGTTTGGAAATGAGCCAGAACAGCGAGCGTTACAGCTGGACTGCAGAGGAAGTTGACTCCAAGTTGCATCAGATCATGATCAGCATCCATGATGAATCTGCAAAGGCTGCTGAGAAGTACGGTCTGGGCTACAACCTGGTAGCAGGCGGTAACATTGCAGGCTTCCTGAAGGTAGCAGAAGCTATGATGGCACAGGGTGTATTCTAATACATAGTTTGCATGGTAATATGAGTAGTAAAAGTCCTGGAAATATTGAATTTCCGGGACTTTTTTATTTCATAGGAAATTCCTATGAAATAAAAAACGTTCCGTGGGGATGCGTATGACGCGCAAGTAGAAAAGGTTGCTTTGCGACTGCGCGTCAGCGCGAGAATTTGCAACGTATATTCTTGGTTTTGAGGTAAATTTTTACTAATATTGTGCCGAAAAAATAAATAGGGACAAGGATGTTCTTAAATCAGACATAAGGATGTGGGATAATGAAAATTGCAGAGGCCAGACAGATTTACAATAATGGAATAAGAAGTTATCGGGAACAACAGAATCTGCTGTTAAAGCGCAAGCAGGAATTGGAAAAGCAGATAAATACAGTGCCTGACGGAGCAAATATCTATACAGAAGAAGCGGCTACATTAGAGCTGTCCATAAATGCAGTAAAGGAAAAAGGAGATGAATATCAGCAGTATATGGATAAACTGCTGGAACAGTGGTGTTCCGTGGCTAATATGGTTTCGGCCAAGCAACAGGGTGAAGCCATGGAGGAATATGGTGAAGACATGGTGAAAATCATGGAAGTGGCCAGAAGACTGATGAAAGGCGGTGTTGTGCCTCCTTCCGATGAAAAGAAGCTGATGGAATTCAGTATGGAATTGTATCAGGCGGCGAAAAACATCGGAGCACTTGCCAGAGAGCGGGAAGAATATGATTCTCTTTGGGAGGATGAGGAGGAAAAACAGGAGTGTGAAGATCCTGCTACTACTGCAGATAACACGGAAGCTTTTGCTCCGGGACCTGAGATTGTAGAAGTGGCAGATATGCTTGCTTCTGTCCCGGGAATGGGAGAGCAAATCGAATAATAAATATATAAGCGGCAGAGCCTATGGTTCTGCCGCTTTTCATGTGCATTTTCTAAATCAGCCCCTTCATTTTTAACAGATACAGCCAGAAGGTCAATGTGACGGAACTGAAGAAGGTAGTAGTGACAACGGCACTTGAGGTAAGGACACCCTCATGCCCGGTGTTGCGGGCCATAATGTAGCAGCTTGCGGTGGTGGGGGCTCCCAGCATTACCAGGATGGCTACCATTTTTTCGTCGCGGAAGCCTATTACTGCGGCAGGAAAGAGAAAGATAGCAGGCTGTAATATCAGTTTAATAAAAAGACATATCAAAGTTGGTTTTAATTTGCTCATGGCCTGTTTACCCTCAAAGGCGGCACCCAGTGCAATCAATGCAAGGGGAGTGGCCAAAGAAGCAATGTTGCCTAATGTTTTATCCAGTATAGTAGGAAAATTCAGTCTGCACAAGGAACAGAGTATGCCAAGTAATATGCTGAGTATTATTGGATTTTTCAAAATGTCCAGACAGGTCTTTCGTATGGCAGCTTTGTCAGGACCTTTCATGCCGGGGGCGGTAAAGGACAGAATAACCACAGCGGCAATATTGTACAAAGGGACGGTGCCGATAATCATAAGAGGGGCCATGCCCGAGGAACCATATATATTCTGGATAAAAGCAATACCTAAAACTGCGGCACTGCCACGGTAGGAAGCTTGTACCAACTCTCCCAGAATGGTTTTATCCTTGCATAAAAAAGTGGCTCCAAGCCAGAGAATACAGATGCAAAACAGAGTTACCAGAAAGCAGAACAATACATATTTGGTGTCCCAAACGCTGTAAAAGTCCGCTTGTGATATATCCCTAAAGAGTAGAGCCGGTAAAGTAAGCTTGTAATTTAGTGCATTTAAGCTCTGTATGAAGTCTCCCTTCATTAATTTGCACTGTTTACACAGATAACCGATAAACATTACCAGAAAAATTGGAATTGTGGCATTTAAGGAAAATATTAGATGCTCCATGTGTTCACCTTTTCATTTATTTTATTTCCAATCGAGTATATATCCAATTGGGGGATATGTCAAATAATCCACAGTAAGATAAGTTTAACTATGAATACTTTGGGAAATACATGTAAAAAATAGAAATAGGAAAGTCAGGTGCTTCGACATGTAAGCAAGGATATATTAATGGATATGTGGAAAGGGACCAATATGAATTTGGAGGATATCAGATATATAGGTACGAAGGATTTTAAGATTGATTTATTTGAAGGAATGTTCAAAGTAAGCGAAGGAATGATTTATAATTCCTACCTGATTGAGGATGAAAAAATAGCAGTATTAGATACGGTTGATAAGGAGTTTGGCAGTGAGTGGATGGAGAAGCTTCAGAAAGAATTACAGGGTAGAAGTCCGGATTATTTAATTGTGCAACATATGGAACCGGACCATTCTGCTAATATTTTATTGTTTAGCAGAACCTTTCCGGAAGCGGTTATAGTGTCCTCCCAAAAAGCCTTTCAGATGATGGTGCAGTTTTTCGGTCAGGAAATTGCGCCAAAGCGTATGATTGTTGCGGAGGGAGAAGAATTGAATCTGGGTAAACACAGGCTCATATTTATTGAAGCGCCCATGGTTCATTGGCCTGAGGTTATAATGACTTATGATACCTGTACCGGTGCCCTGTTTTCCGCAGATGCATTCGGTAAATTCGGAACAAAGGACAATACGGAAGAATGGTTGGATGAAGCCAGACGTTATTACTTCGGTATTGTATCCAAATACGGTGTATATGTACAAAAATTACTGGAAAAGGCAGCAAAACTGGATATTAAAGTCATCTGTCCGCTACATGGTCCCATATTGGACAAAAATATCGGATATTATCTGCGAACATATGAAATCTGGGCGGCCTATGAATCTGAAGTAGCTGACATACTTATTGCCTATACTTCTGTCTATGGAAATACGAAAGAAGCAGTGGAATATCTGGAAAAGCAACTTGGGGAAAAAGGATGCAGAGTACAATGCATGGACCTGTGCCGTTGTGATATTTTTGAGGCCGTGTCACAGGCATTCCGCTGTTCTACGCTGGTGCTGGCGACTACTACTTATAATGCAGGTGTTTTTCCCGCTATGAGAAAGTTCATTGAGTATCTTTTGGAACGTAATTACGGTAAGCGGCTGGTAGGACTGATAGAAAACGGCAGCTGGGCAATTACCGCAGCCAGAATTATGGAAGAAATGCTTAAAAAAGGGAAAGAAATTGAGATTGCAGAAAACAGGGTGCGGATTGTTTCGGCATTAAATGAAGATAGTAAGACACAACTGGACAAATTAGCGGATGAGCTGCATAAACATTATTTAGAATCTATAAATCAAACGGGTTTTCAGGAGGTAATACAATGAAGTATATATGTGATGTTTGCGGATGGGTATATGATGAGGAGAAAGGCTGTCCCGAATTAGGGATTGCTCCCGGAACAAAATTTGAGGAACTGGATGAAAACTTTGTATGTCCCTTATGTGCTGTGGGAAAGGATTTTTTCAGCGAGGTGAGTGAATAATGGCTGAAAGTACCGGGAAACAGATGAAGTTTAGAGAAAAGCTTACCGGTCCAAAAGGGTATTTTGAAATCAGGCTGGAAAGTATCGGTGGTCTGGGAGCAAATTTATGCGGAAAGATGCTGGGAGAATTGGGAATTAAGTATTTGGATGTGAACAGCTGCAGTTTTTCCAGTTACGGTTCTGAGAAAACAGGTACACCGGTAAAGGGATTTGTAAGATATTGCATAAAAGCAAAAGAAATCAGGGACCATTCTCCGGTAGTAGAGCCGGATCTGCTGGTGATTTTTCACGGAGCACTTATGAAGGATGAAAGTGTATGGATGGGCTGTACCAAAGATACTGTAGTGATACTGGCTTTAGAGGAAGGGGATGATAAAGAGACAAAAGACATAACTTTCGGACACTCCGGTGTTTTTTATGGTCTGCCGGCTCAGCGGATTGCTATGGACACCCATTCCAGAATTAATGTAGTGATGCTGGGAGCATGCCTGCGGGTTATGGGGGTGGAAGATATATCTGTGGGAGAAAAGATATGCAGGGATACCCTGGGTGTCAAATATCCCGAAGCCCTGGAAGGAAATCTGGAGGGACTGAGGAAAGGATATGAGGAGGTTGCTTTTTTGCAGGAAAACAGCAAAGGCAGCGAATATGCAGAAAGGAAACAAACAACACGTTGGGGTTATGACAATGCACCATTAGGAGGAATTAATCCTGAATTCGGAAGTACAATCATTTCGGACCTTTCTCCTTCACGCCAGGGTTATATTCCTCTTTTTATCAAGGAAAAATGTATTAACTGTGGTTTGTGTCATTCCACCTGCCCTGATATGGTTTTTCAATTTGAAAAAGGTAAATATAAAGGCAGGGAGATGATGGTTAACCTGGGACTTGATTATTATCATTGTAAGGGATGTTTACGATGTGTGGATGTGTGTCCTGTGAATGCGTTGGTTCGTGGTGTAGAAGCGGAGCACCCGCATAAGGATTATTTTATACCCAATAGAGAGCTTTTAAGAAATCCGGATTACTACGAAAAAGCCGGCCCTGACGGATATATTACTTCTGAAGCTTACCTGACAGAAAAAAGAATGGAAGGAGGAGAGGTATAATGAAGAATCAAGTTATTACATTTGCATCAGGAAATGAAATGGCTGCTAAGGCTATTAAACAGATAGGATATGATCTGATGGGATATTATCCCATTACTCCTTCCACTCAGATTGCAGAAAATTTGGATATAATGCGTGCATCCGGAGAAACGGACCTGATAATGATTGCGGCAGAAGGAGAACACAGCGCGGCGGGGATTTGTTACGGTGCGGCCGTAGCAGGAGGCCGTGTAATAAATGCTACAAGTGCAAACGGGTTGTTATATGCCATGGAACAATTTCCGGTTCAGGCCGGCACCAGATATCCTATGGTTATGAATGTAGTGTGCAGAACGGTATCCGGACCTTTGTCCATTAAAGGAGACCACAGTGACATTATGTATATGTTGAATGCAGGCTGGCCCATTCTTTTTGCAGTTACGGCCCAGCAGGTATATGATTTTAATATCATAGCGCTGAAACTTGCTGAACAGGTCAGACTTCCTGTGGTTGTAGCCTACGACGGTTTCTTTACCAGTCATCAGAAGTGCAGATGTTTTATGTTTACGCAAGATGAAACGGTAAAGGCGTTTGTGGGGGATAAAAAGGAAGAGTGTCCTTTCCTGGACTTGAATCATCCTATTACGGTTGGGTCCTATATGAATGAACCTGACTTGATTAATAACAGGTACCAATTGCATCATGCAATGGAAAGAGCCGATGAAGTTATAGAAAAGTTATTTGATGAGTATTATGAAATATCAGGCAGACAGTATCATAAAGTGGAAGGCATAGGATGTGAGGATGCCAAGGAAGCATTGGTCTTATTGGGGTCCTCATATGATACGGCAACGGAAGCGGTTGAAGAACTGCGCAGTCAGGGGAATAAGGTTGGTGCAGCAACACTTCATGTTCTAAGACCTTTTCCCGGTAAAGAACTAATGGGACTTTTGCAGCATGCATCTGATATAGTAGTGGCTGACCGTCAGGACAGCTACGGTGCAGGAGGCGGTAATCTGTCACTTGAGGTGCGTAGTGCGGCTCAGAGATACGAGCGGCAGATGCACATTAAAAGTATTATTTACGGTCTGGGGGGAAAGGACTTTTTTAAAGAAGATGCCAAGGAAATGTTGACTATGGCAGGGGATGAGAATAGGCCGGATTTTATGTATTATGGTATTACCAAAGGAAAAAAAGAAAAAACACAGAAACCCTTACTGGCTCCTGTTACCGCAGAACAGGCAAGGATTCATGCTACGGAGGTAATAGACCATAAGGTAACGGGAGGTAATCTGAATGCTGTAACAGCCATGCCGGGGCGCCTGGCTCCGGGGCATGGAGCCTGTCCCGGTTGCGGAATTCCCGTAAATCTGAATCTTCTCTTAAAAGGAATAGAGGATCCTGTAGTATTTCTCTTTCAGACCGGATGCGGAATGATCGTATCAACCGCATATCCTAAAACAGCTTTTAAAGTACCCTATTTGCATAATCTGTTTCAAAACGGTGCGGCGACTCTTAGTGGTGTGGCAGAAATATGTTATCGTAAACAGCAAAAAGGAGAGATTCCGCCCGGAGATATTATCTTTGTTATGGTAAGTGGTGACGGAGGTATGGATATCGGAATGGGCTCTGCACTTGGTACTGCGCTTAGGGGCCATAGACTGCTTATTTTTGAGTATGATAACGGGGGATATATGAACACCGGATATCAGCTTTCTTATTCCACTCCTTTAGGGGCTAAAAGTTCCACTTCGCATGTAGGTAAAAATCAGTATGGTAAGACTTTCTTTCATAAGGATATGCCACGTATCATGGAAGCTACAGGTATTCCATATGTTGCTACTGTGGCAGAGTCAAATCCTACGGATTTTATCAGAAAGGCGGCCAAAGCAGCTTATTATGCTAAAACTACGGGTACGGCTTATATAAAGGCTATTTCAGCTTGTCCTTTAAACTGGAACGATAAACCTGCAACGGAAAGAAGGGTAATAGAAGCTGCGGTGGACTCCTGCTATTTTCCTCTATATGAGGTGGAACAGGGGATTACCACAATATCCTATGATCCTGAAAAAACAGGTAAAAAAATCCCTGTATCGGATTGGCTGTCCATGATGGGCAGAACCAAACATTTGTTAAAACCAGAATACAGTCATATTGTACTAAAAATACAGGATGAAATCGACAGAAGATTTGCGGAGTTAAAAAAAAGAGCAGAACAGAATCTATAGAAGAATACGGAGCTGTAGAATTTCATCTGAAGTTTTGCAGCTCTTTTGTTCAGGGCAAAACGTCTGATTTTTGAAAAAAATTTAATTATAAGTTAAAAAATATAAAAATTTGCTCCTCATTTTCTGTGATATATGGTACAATCAAAAATAAAAAGGGGTGTGACATGAGTAAAATTTGTGATGGCTTTATAAAAAGAAATGATTACCTGTTTTGCATAGATTCGGACGGATGTGTTATGAATACTATGGACATCAAGCATATACGGTGCTTCGGTCCATGCATGGTAGAGGAATGGGAACTTTTTGAGTGGGAAGAACCGATTTTAAAGAGATGGAATGAGATTAATCTGTATACCATAACCAGGGGAATCAACAGATTTAAAGCATTGGCTAAAATTCTGCGTGAAATAAACACTAAATATTGTGTTATTGATGATCTGGAAATGCTTGAAAAATGGGTGAATGAGAGCTTTGAATTGTCCAATGCAGCCCTTGAGAGAGCAATTGCCATGTCCGGAAGTTCCTGCCTGAAAAAGGTGTTTAGCTGGTCTTTAAAGGTAAATGAAATGATTCAGAATCTGTCCCTTGACGAGAAGGAACCCTTTTCCGGAGTAAGAGCTTCTTTGGAATACGCGCATATAGTAGGTGATGTGGCTGTAATATCTTCAGCTAACAGGCAGGCTGTAATGCAGGAATGGGAGAAGTATGGGTTACTTGATTATGTAGATATCGTCTTGACCCAGGATAACGGAAGTAAAGCTCATTGTATCCAGGAACTTCTTAAAAAGGGATATGATAAGGAACATGTGATAATGGTGGGGGATGCTCCCGGTGACCAGGAAGCAGCGAAACGTAATGATGTTTATTTTTACCCCATACTGGTAGGTCATGAAGAAGAATCTTGGAAAGAATTTAATGATTTGGCTATCGGAAGGTTGTGTGACAGAACTTATGGTGGCAGTTACCAGATTAAAAAAGAAGCAGAGTTCATGAATAATTTAAAATAAGGAGTAATGCATGGTTGATTTAAAGGTTAGACCTTATTACCTTTCAGATGAAGATTGTAAATGGGTGGAGGAAATCATTGCATCCATGTCGGATGAGGAGAAGGTGGGACAGTTGTTTTTTCAACTTACCTCTTCACATGATGAAGCACATTTAAGAGAACTTATGGAAAAATATCATTTGGGAGGTTGCAGATATAATCCGGCTCCGGGAGCCGCTGTGCAGGAACAGAACCGGAAACTGCAGAAATACGCCAGGATTCCTGTTTTTATTGCCTGTAATACTGAAGCGGGCGGTGATGGCGCCTGTGCAGACGGTACGTTAATAGGTTCCGGTGTTAAGATTGCAGCTACGGATAAGGAAGAATATGCATATCAGTTGGGCAGGATGGCTAATGAAACAGCTGCTGCAATCGGTTGTAATATGGCCTTTGCACCTGTGTGTGATATTGCCTATAATTGGCAGAATACTGAGATTATCAGCCGTGCATTCGGCAATGATCCTGAGCGTGTAGCACGTATGAGTGCCGCTTATTTACAAGGCGCCCATACAATTCCGGGTTTTGCGTGTGCCGCGAAGCATTTTCCGGGGAACGGACTTGATTTCAGAGATGCACATATTTCCAACAATGTGAATGATATGGATGTGGAAGAGTGGGATGCTACCTACGGATATGTATACAAGACGCTGATTGAACAGGATCTGGATGCTATTATGGGAGGGCATATACTGATGCCCAAGTATGCGGGGGCGCTTAATCCTGATTTAAAAGATGAGGATATGATGCCTGCTACACTCAGCAAAGAGATTATGACCGGGTTGCTTAGGGACAGGCTGGGATTTAACGGAATGGTAGTTACCGATGCATCCCATATGGTTGCCATGACCAACCGCATGAAGAGGAAAGATATGCTTCCTCTGGCTATTAATGCGGGATGTGACATGTTCTTATTTTTTAATGATCCTGAAGAAGATTTTCATACCATGCTGGATGCATATAAAAAAGGTATTATCAGTGAAAAGCGTATGGAAGATGCCCTTAAGAGAATACTTGGATTAAAAGCACGTATGGGGTTGCATAAGAAAAATGCGGATGAATTGGTACCGGTGCCTGAGATTTTAAACGATGTAATCGGTAATCCCACATATATGCGTATGCAGGAAGACATCAGCAGGGATGCAGTCACGTTGGTAAAATATAAGGACAAAGAGGTACTACCTATTACACCGGACAAATATAAGCGGGTAATGATTGTTCATATCAAGGGTAATGAAGGCTCCATGGGAGAACTGATGAAGGCCATGGGCTACAGTGGGGGCAATCCTGCGGAAGAACTGCGTAAAAAACTGGTTGATAAGGGTTTTGAAGCCTTTATATATGAAAGTCCCATGGACAAAATGAAAAAGCAGATTGCTGCGGGAGAAAAGCCCAATATTAATCTCTATTTCGCAGGAAAGAATGCAATTGCGGATTTCGTGAAAGATATGGATATCGTTATCACACTTTGCAATGTTTCAAGCGGAAGACCTTCCTTTGGCATGTCCAAGGGAGGTGGTGAGATTCCCTGGTATGTATTTGAGATCCCTGTAGTGGTGATAGGATGCGGACAGCCTACCATGCTGGCAGATGTTCCTCAGGCAAGGACCTATATAAACACCTATGACAGCAAAAACAGTACACTGGATGCACTGGTAGACAAGCTTATGGAAGGCTCTGAGGCATTTAGAGGTATAGATCCCATTGACAGTTTCTGTGGATTATTTGATGCCCGGATTTAAGTAATTGCAGTTTACGGCCGATATACAATATGAGAATATTGCAAACGGATTTGCGATAAAGTTACAAGGAGGTAGCATATGAGTGTAAATGCAATGAGCAGAGCGGCATCTGCAGAGGTCTATAAGAACTATGAGAGAAAGGAGACGGGTAAAACCGGAACCAAGCTTTCCGAATACGGTAAAACCGTGGGCGAACCCAAACTGAGTGAGGCTGCAAAAAAGTATTATGAAGGATTGAAAAGCAAGTATTCGGATATGGACTTTGTACTGGTCAGTTCCGACAAAATGGAACAGGTGAAAGCCCAGGCATCCCGATATGCCACGGGATCCAAAACGGTGGTATTAATCGATGAAGCTAAAATCGAAAAGATGGCTACGGATGAGAATTACCGCAAACAGTATGAAGGCATTATTGATAACGCCAGAACGACGTTGGAACAGCTGAAGCAAAGTATGGACAGTTCCGAAGGAAAGGTACAGGGCTTTGGTATACAGGTAAACGACAATGGAACGGTAAGCTTCTTTGCCGCACTTAAAAAATCATCCGCTGATCAGAGAGCCCGGATAGAGAAAAAGGCACAGGAGAAGAAAGAAGACCGCAGAATTGCAGCAAAGAAGGAAGCAAAGGAACGGCTGGAAGGACGTAAGACACCGGAGGATAAAGAAATATACGGAGGCCGTAGTGCAGAGGACACGGTGACCGTTACTGCTTCCTCTGCAGAAGAGTTACTTCAAAAGATAAAGGATTTTATGCTGGAAGAGAGAAGTAATCATGTAAAGACTTCTCAGGAACTGAATATCGGACAACATATTGATTTTCAGGCATAGGAATTCATAAGTTTATTTTCCCACAGACAGAACTTTCCCGCAGACGGGGATTGAACCTGTCTGTGGGATTTGTTATAATGTAGCTTTAAAGTATATACTGTTTCGTTAGGAGGCAGGAATGGCTAAGAAAAAGTATTATGGAGTAAAAAAAGGTAAAGCAACCGGGATATTTACAGACTGGGACAGTTGTAAGGCTGCTGTGGACGGTTATTCCGGAGCTGAATATAAGGGATTTACCACCTTGGAAGAGGCCGGGGATTATTTGGGACTATCTCGGGAAGAACTCTCTGCTTTTGCAGGTGGGGAAGTAACAACGGGTGCTGCTGTGGATGCGGAAATGTCAGATGTCGGAAAAAAGGAAGCACCCGGACAGGGAACGCTTCTTGCTTATGTAGACGGCAGTTATGAGGATTCTATCAAAAAGTACGCCTTCGGATGCGTGTTCATACTTCCCGATGGCCGGATATATACTTCTTTCGGCAACGGGGACAATGAGCAGTCTTTGCAGCACCGTAATGTGACAGGCGAGATGCTGGGAGCCATGTATGCTGTGAGATGTGCGATTTTTAACGGATACAGTGAAATAGAACTTCGGTATGATTATGAAGGCCTGGAAAAATGGGTGACAGGTGCTTGGCGCAGTAAAACAGAGCTGACAGGTAAATATGCTTCTTATATGCGTGAATGTATGAAAAGTATAGGCTTAAAATTCACCAAAGTACCGGCCCATTCTAATGTGAAATACAATGAATTGGCTGATTCACTGGCTAAGCAGGGACTTGTGGAAGGACAGGGAGTGCCCAAGGTCTGCAGGTTTGAGGAGATGGAATTATATCATGAGTAAAGAAACGGTCAGACTAAATAAATATTTGGCCATGTGCGGACTGTGCTCCAGACGTGATGCGGATAAGCTCATAGAGCAGGGACGGGTAACCGTTAACGGACAAAATGCAACCAGCGGTATGCAGGTATGTGTGGAAGATGAGATACTGGTTAATGGGAAACCTCTGAAGGGGCAGGAAAAGAAAGTGGTATTGGCCTATTATAAACCCATAGGAGTCACCTGTACGGAAAAGGATGCCCATGCAGAAAAAATCATTACCAGACTCATTGATTATCCCATTCGTGTGACTTATGCGGGCAGATTGGACAAAGATTCCGAAGGACTGATGCTTCTTACTAATGACGGAGACTTGATTCAGGCCATGATGCGTGGCGCGAACTGCCATGAAAAGGAATATATTGTAAAAACCAACAAAGAAATCACAGATGTCTTTATACAGCAGATGAAGTCCGGTGTGTATTTACGTGAGCTTGACAGGACTACAAGAGAATGTGAAGTGTCCCAAACCGGTAAATATACCTTTCGTATTGTTTTGACGCAGGGGTTGAACCGTCAAATCAGACGTATGTGTAAAGAATTGGGATATGAAGTGCGCAGTCTGAAAAGAATACGTATCATGAATATCACACTGGAACAGTTGCAGACCGGAGTGTATCGTGAAGTAAAGGGCACAGAGTTGGAAGCATTATACAGCGGCTGCGGATTGAAGTGCCCGGGAAGTGTATACTAATGTGGGAAGAATAGCCAAATACGTCTGTAGAACAGGCAGGGAGAACAGGTTATCATGAATAAACAGGAACGGATTAAAGAATTGGTAGCTCTCTTACAGGAGGCTTCAAAAGCTTATTATGCTCAGGATGAGGAAATCATGAGCAATTATGAATATGACAGATTATATGATGAACTGGTGCAGTTGGAAGAGGAGACAGGGTTTATAATGGCAAACAGTCCTACGGTACAGGTGGGATATGAAGCAGTGGATGAATTGCCCAAGGAGCGTCATGAAAGCCCCATGTTGTCCCTGGGTAAGACTAAAAGCCGAGAGGAATTGCAGGGCTGGTTAAACGGCATGAAAGGTATACTCAGCTGGAAACTGGACGGACTGACCATTGTACTTACGTATAAAGAGGGTCAGTTGTTTAAAGCGGTTACCAGAGGTAATGGTGAAATCGGTGAAGTAATTACCAATAATGCCAGGACATTTAAGAATCTTCCCATGCAGATCAGTTATAAAGGTGAACTGACTCTTCGTGGAGAAGCGGTGATTTCTTATTCGGATTTTGATAAAATCAACAGGGAGATACCTGATGAAGAACAGAAGTATAAAAATCCCAGAAATCTTTGCAGTGGTTCCGTAAGACAGTTTAATAATGAGATAACGGCAAAAAGAAATGTATGTTTTTATGCTTTTCAGCTGGTAAAGGCGGGAGAGGATGCAACGCATGCCACAGTATCCGGGCAAATGGATTTTATGAAGGAACAGGGTTTTGCGGTGGTAGAGCATTATGCGGTAACGCCTGAAGATATTTTGGATAGGATATCCTTTTTCGAGGAAAAGATACAGGAATATGATATCCCCTCCGACGGCCTGGTGCTGACTTTTGATAACATTGCTTATGGACGCTCATTAGGGCGGACAGCCAAGTTCCCCAGACATTCCATTGCTTTTAAATGGGCGGATGAAATCCGGGAGACCATATTGAAGGGGATTGAGTGGAGTGCAAGCCGTACGGGACTGATTAATCCTGTGGCTATTTTTGAACCGGTGGAGCTGGAGGGGACTACCGTCAGCAGGGCTTCCGTGCATAATATCAGTATTTTAAAGGGGTTAAAGCTTGGAATCGGTGATAAAATCACCGTATATAAGGCTAATATGATTATTCCTCAGATTGCTGATAATCTGACCTGTAGTGACAATGTGGAGATTCCCTGTGTATGCCCGGTTTGCGGCGGTGCCACCAGAATAAACCGGATAAATGAAGTGCAATCCCTTTATTGTACCAATGAAGCCTGTGCTGCTAAGAAAATCAAGGCGTTTACACTTTTTGTAAGCAGGGATGCAATGAATATGGACGGTTTGTCCGAAGCTACCTTGGAAAAGTTTATCGAAAGAGGTTTTATAAGAGAGTTTACGGATATATATCACCTGGACAGATATAAGGATGAAATCGTTGCAATGGAAGGTTTTGGGGAGAAATCCTATACAAATCTTACGGATAGTATTAATGAATCCAGAAAAACCACGCTTCACAGGTTGATTTACGCCCTGGGAATTGCTAATATAGGTGTTGCAACAGCAAAGATAATCTGCCGTTATTTTGAAGATAATATGGATAGGATTCAAAATGCAACGGTGGAAGAACTCGGTGAAATAGAAGGGATCGGTGAAGTAATTGCCGGCGCTTTTACGGAGTATATGCAAGATGAGGGTAATCGTAGCAGGATTGAGGAATTGTTACAGGAGCTGGAGATAGAAAGTTCTGCAGTATCCGAATCCCAGGACCTGGCAGGACTGAGTTTTGTGGTTACGGGAAGTTTGAATCATTTTGAAAATAGGGGATTGCTTAAAGAAATCATTGAAAACAGAGGCGGTAAGGTAACCGGCTCTGTAACAGGCAAAACCACCTGTTTGATTAACAATGATAATACTTCCGGTTCTTCTAAGAATAAAAAGGCTAAAGAACTGGAGATTCCCATTCTTACAGAAGATGAATTTATGGAAAAGTATTTAAAGTAGAAGGTGAGGAAGAAAAATGCCTATAAAGATACAGAGTGATTTGCCTGCTAAGGAGATACTCGAAAGAGAGAATATATTTGTCATGGACGAATACAGGGCTCTTCATCAGGATATACGTCCGTTGCAGGTATTGATACTGAACAACATGCCTTTAAAGCAGGACACGGAGCTACAGCTTTTGCGTGCGCTATCCAATACGCCGTTGCAGGTGGATGTAACGTTTATCCATGCCAAGACCCATGTATCCCTGAATACGCCTATTAATCATTTGAATAAGTTTTATGCAACTTTTGATGATATTAAAGACCGTAAATTTGACGGACTCATCATTACCGGAGCGCCGGTGGAGGATATTTCCTTTGAGGAAGTAGACTACTGGGAAGAAATGTGTGAGATTATGGACTGGGCTGAGGACCATGTGACTTCAACCCTGCATATCTGCTGGGCTGCCCAGGCGGGATTTTACCACTATTACGGTATTAATAAGACCCAATTGCCCAGGAAGCTTTTCGGCATTTACGAGCATAAAGTGTCTAATCGTAAGATTCCTTTAGTCAGAGGTTTTGATGATATATTCCTGGCTCCCCACAGTCGTCATACGGAGACTTCATCAGAAGCAATACATAATTGTGAGGAACTGACTATACTGGCGGAGTCACCGGATGCGGGAGTATTTCTGGCAATTGCCCAGGAGGGTAAAAAGATATTTGTAACGGGGCATCCTGAGTATGACAGATACACTTTGAATAATGAGTATGTAAGAGATAAAAATAAAGGACTGGATATCCAGGTGCCTTATAATTATTTCCCCGGGGATAACCCGGAGGAAAAACCTTTGCTGCAGTGGAGATCCCACAGTAATAATCTCTACAGTAACTGGTTGAACTACTACGTATATCAGACAACTCCTTATGAGCTGTAAATAAACGGATAAAAACGAGAGATAACGGAAAGGTGGTACCATAATGAATAAGAAACAGTTTGATGCCAGAAATCTATCCATGGTTATGGATTTTTATGAGATGACCATGAGTAATGGTTATTTTAATACAGGACGACCTGAGGACAGAGTTGCATTTGATGTATTTTACAGAAGAAATCCCGACGGTGGGGGTCTGGCTATTTTCTGTGGTCTGGAGCAGGTGGTTGAATATATTCAGAATCTGCATTTTGATGAAGAGGATATTGCATATTTAAGAGCGCAGAAATTGTTTACGGAGGACTTTTTGTCCTATCTGGCGAACTTTAAATTTACAGGTGATATTTATTCATTCCCCGAAGGAACGATTATGTATCCCAATGAGCCTATTTTGACGGTAATTGCCCCCTTAATAGACGCACAGCTTATTGAAACGGCTATTTTACTTGAGATTAACCATCAGTCCCTGATTGCTACTAAGGCCAGAAGAATCGTAAAAGCTGCAGCAGGACGGGCTGTTACAGACTTCGGTGCACGTCGTGCCCACAATATGGACGCGGCAGTATACGGAGCCAGAGCAGCATTTATCGGCGGCGCGGTGGGAACAGCAACGGTGCTGGCGGGGCAGATGTTTGATATCCCGGTCAGCGGTACCATGGCCCACAGCTGGGTAATGTATTTTGAGGATGAATTTACTGCATTTAAGAAATATGCGGAATCTTATCCCGATGCAACCGTACTATTGGTGGATACCTACGATGTATTAAAGAGCGGAATTCCCAATGCCATCCGTGTGGCAAAGGAAGTGCTGGAGCCCATGGGTAAGCGTCTGAAAGGTATCCGTATTGACAGCGGCGACCTGGCTTATTTATCTAAGGCCGTGCGCAAAATGCTTGATAAGGCCGGTCTGGAAGACTGTAAGATAATCGTGTCCAACAGTCTGGATGAATACACTATTACCTCTATTTTGAATCAGGGCGGCTGTATTGACAGCTTTGGTGTAGGCGAAAGATTGGTAACTTCCAAGTCCGAGCCTGTATTCGGTGCGGTATATAAAATTGCGGCTGTAGAAGAAAACGGTAGATTTGAGCCCCGTATTAAAATATCCGAGAATGAGGAAAAAATTACCAATCCCGGTCTGAAAAAAGTGTATCGTGTATATGATGAAGAAAATAAGGCGGTTGCAGACCTGCTTGCTTTGTGGGATGAAGAGGTTGATTTCTCCAAACCCTACCGTTATGTTGACCCCAGAAAGCCTTGGAAAAACCGTCATTTTGAAAATTGCACCGTAAAGGAATTACAGATACCCATATTCATTGGCGGAAAATTGGTATATGATATGCCTACTACCCGTGAGATTGCGGCATATGTGAAAAAACAGCTGGCAGAAGAAATTTGGGAAGAGGAACAGCGTTTCGAGAATCCCCATGCACATTATATGGATATGACCCCTGATTTGTATGACATGAAGATGTCTATGCTTCATGAAAACAGAGAGGCCAACGCATAGTTTCATACATAGCATATAAGATAAGGACGTTAGCAGAGAGAATCTGCTAACGTCCTTTTAGTTTCATTGAAATTGTATCAATGTACTATTGACATAATACAGTAATGGTGGTAGAATGTGTTTTGTAAATCAAGCAAGGAGGAGCTGTATATGAAGTTAGAGCTTAAGAATATTGAGAAGAACTTCGGGGAGAAGCAAGTATTAAAGGGTGTATCATTGGTTGCGGAAGGAGGCAAAGCATTTGGACTTCTGGGTAGAAACGGTGCAGGTAAGACCACATCCATCCGTATTTTGATGAATGTATTTCCTGCAAATGCAGGAGAAGTGCTTTTGGATGGTAAGCCCATTGATTATAAAAAAATTCAGTTTGGATATTTGCCTGAAGAAAGAGGCCTGTATCCTAAAAAGAAAATCATAGACCAGCTGGTGTATCTGGCCCAGCTTAAGGGAATGAATGCAAAGGCTGCCGTAAAATCGGCAGATTACTGGCTTGAACGTTTGGGGATGACAGAATACAGAGACAAGCGTCTGGATACACTTTCCAAAGGAAATCAGCAGAAAATACAGCTGATTACTGCACTTACCCATGATCCTGAAATTGTTATCCTGGATGAACCGTTTTCAGGTCTGGATCCTGTTAATGCAATGCTTTTGAAGGACGTGGTGAAGGAAGAAATCGGTAAGGGTAAAATCGTTTTATTCTCCAGTCACCAGATGAATTATATAGAAGAGTTCTGTGACAGTATTGCAATTATTAATAACGGAGAAGTTACCCTAACAGGTGAGTTAAATGATATTAAAAGAGCTTATCCCCGTAACCGTCTGGTGGTACGTTCCCTGCAAAAAGAGGTTATTATGGAGGAATTGGGAGCATGCTGCAGTGAGGGAGAAGGCGATGTGGTAATCGTTACCCTTGAAAATCCGGAAGATAAGGCGGCTATGATGAAGCGGCTGGTTGAAAAGTTTGATGTGGATGAAGTAAAGGTAATGGAACCCACCTTGAATGATATCTTTGTAGAATATGCAGGCAGACAGGTTTAGGAGGCATGAGCAGATGAAGCAGTTATGGACAATATTTAAATTTGAGTTAAAGAGTTATCTTGCGAATAAAATATTTATCGGTGTGACACTGGCGGTTGTTATTTTGACTGCGATTGTAATGTTTTTTCCACGCGTGGAAGAAATGGTGGAAAATATAAAAGGGGAAGAAGTGACGGAAGAAAAAGAGGATGATGAAAAGGCCGTAATGTTGATTGCCGGTGCACAGGGGGAACTGGTTTATGAAGCTTTTGCAGCAGCATTCAATGATTATGAAGTAAAGGTGACTACAGATACATTGGATGATATTAAGAAACAAATCACATCCAAGGAAGCTGAGTGTGCATTTGTAATTGATGATATTACCCAATATACCTATTATGTAAATAATAAAGCTTTGGCTGACCACAATACCGTAGTGGCAAGTGAAGTTTTACAGATGGTATATCGTATGAGTGCACTTATGAACAGCGGATTGTCTGCAGAGGAAGCAGAAGAGGTAATGACTTTTAATGTGGAATATGAGACAGAGACACTCGGTGTGGATCAGGCACAGAATTTCTTTTACACTTATATCATGATTTTTGCACTGTATATGGTTATTGTACTGTATGGTCAGTTAGTTGCAACTAATGTGGCATCTGAAAAGAGCTCCCGTGCGATGGAGGTGCTTGTAACAAGTGCTAAGCCTACCAGCATGATGTTTGGTAAGGTCCTTGCATCCTGTACCGCAGGATTTTTGCAGCTGGCAGTTGTATTTGGTTTTGCGTTCTTTAGTTTTAATCTGAATAAAAGCTACTGGGATGAGATGGGTACTATCAGTGCATTCTTTGATGTGCCTGCGTCCCTGTTGGTATATATGTTGGTATTCTTTGTACTTGGATTTTTGATTTATGCATTTATGTTTGCAGCAATCAGTTCTACCGCATCTAAGGTTGAAGATATTAATACGTCTACAATGCCGATTACTTTAATGTTTGTAGTTGCATTCTTGGTGGTATTCTATGGTTTCAACAATGTAGACGGTATGTTGATGAAAGTGGTTTCCTATATTCCGTTTACTTCACCTATGGCAATGTTTACCCGTATTGCCATGAGTGAGGTGGCATGGTACGAGATAACCATTTCTATTGCCATACTGGTGGGTTCTGTTATCGGTATCGGTGTATTGGCTGCAAAGATATATCGTATGGGTGTACTCCTTTACGGTACACAGCCTAAACTGGGTGAAATACTGAAGGCAGTGAAAAAAGCATAATGAAACTAAATAGTAATAAAATAATGCGCAGGCAGAATTGCCTGCGCATTATTTGGGTATAATCTTAATCTTCTTTGATATTTTTATGTGCTGTGGACAGCATCAGTTTGATACGGTTCAGCTGATTAACCTCACTTGCACCCGGGTCATAATCAATGGCTACGATGTTCGACTCGGGATAAGCCTTACGAAGGGCCTTGATAACACCTTTACCTACTACATGGTTGGGCAGGCAGGCGAAGGGCTGTGTACATACAATGTTAGGAACATTGTCATGAATCAGTTCCACCATTTCTCCGGTTAGGAACCATCCCTCACCGGTCTGGTTGCCAATGGATACAATAGGCTCTGCAAAGGATACGATTTCCTTGATAGGGGTGGGCGGTGTAAAGTGCTTGCTCTTTTTGTATGTTTTCACAGCGGCGCCTCTTACCACATTTTCAAGTGCCCAGATACCAAGTGCACAGGTGCGAGCGGCTTTTTTACTGGTGCCCAGATGTTTTGCCTTGTATATCTGGTTCTGGAAACAATAGAGCAGGAAATCCAGCAGATCGGGCACAACAGCTTCGGCACCTTCTGCCTCCAACAGTTCAACCAGATGATTGTTACCGGCAGGAGAGAATTTAACCAATATTTCACCTACAATTCCTACACGGGGTTTTTTGATATCCAGCAGAGGAATACGGTCAAAGTCCTCTATAATCCTTCTGCAAAGTCCGTTAAACTTTAAAAGATTTACATGCTTTGCAGATACAAAATCCTGTACCACCTTCAGCCATTTCTGATGTACTGCATCTACAGAACCGGGTGTGGCTTCATAGGGGCGCATGCGGTATACACAGCGCATGAAGATATCACCGAATACAGCACCTACCGCAGCACGAAGCAGGAGATTTAAGTCAATCTTAAAGCCGGGATTGGTTTCTATACCGCCCAGATTCAGGGAAATAACAGGAATCTGTTCCATGCCGGCTTTTTTCAGTGCTCGTCTGATAAATCCTACATAATTGGTTGCACGGCATCCGCCGCCGGTCTGAGTCATAATGACTGCCACTTTATTTAAATCATATTTGCCTGATAAGAGCGCATCCATAATCTGGCCCACAACCAGAAGGGAAGGATAGCAGGCATCATTATTCACATATTTTAATCCTACGTCCACAGAGTTCTTATTATCGTTATTTAACACCTCAAAGTGATATCCGCAGGCTTTAAAGGCCGGTTCGATAATGTCAAAATGAATGGGTGACATCTGAGGACAGAGGATGGTGTAATCCTTGCGCATTTCTTCGGTGAAAATCACACGTTCATTGGCGCTGGAATTAATGTTGCGTTTCTGTTTCAGCTTCTGTTTTACCTTGATGGCAGCCAGAAGGGAGCGGATTCGGATGCGTGCGGCACCCAGATTGTTTACTTCATCAATCTTCAGGCAGGTATAAATCTTGCCTGAGCCGGTAAGGATATCGCTTACCTGATCGGTGGTTACCGCATCCAAACCGCAACCAAAGGAATTCAGCTGTACCAAATCCAGGTCCTCACGGGTCTTTACATAGCTTGCAGCACAGTAGAGTCTGGAATGATACATCCACTGGTCGGATACAATCAGGGGGCGCTCAGGTTTGGATAAGTGGGAAACACTGTCCTCGGTAAGTACTGCAATGCCGTAAGAAGTTATCATCTCGGGAATTCCGTGATTAATTTCAGGGTCTATGTGATAAGGACGACCGGCAAGCACGATGCCGCGTGTGCCGGTTTCTTCTATATATTTCAGGATTTCTTCGCCCTTTTTCTGAATGTCATTATGGGCGGAAAGTAATTCTGTCCATGCGTTGCGGCAGGCTCTTTTTACAAGAGAAGCAGAGTGTTCACTAAATTCTTTTACCAGAGCCTCCGTTACGGTATCTAAGTCCTTAAAGGACATGAAAGGATTGCGTAAATGTACCTGACCGCTGGTTATTTCTTCCACATTGTTTTTGATATTCTCGGAATAGGAAGTAACAATGGGACAGTTGTAGTGATTGTTAGCATTCTCTACTTCGTTACGTTCGTAGAATAATGCAGGGTAGAAAATATTGGTAATCCCTTCTTTAATCAGCCATGCAACGTGTCCGTGGGCCAGCTTGGCAGGATAACATTCGGATTCGCTGGGGATGGATTCGATACCCATTTCATAAATCTTACGGTTGGATACGGGAGATAAGACTACCCGGTAACCAAGCTCTGTAAAGAATGTGTGCCAGAAAGGATAGTTTTCATAAATATTTAGTACACGGGGAATGCCGATGGTGCCGTTAGGCGCTTTTTCTTCCGCTAACGAAGGATAGTCAAGCATTCTGTGTAATTTGTAATCAAACATATTGGGAACATTGGCTGCGTTTTTCTGACCGCCCACACCTTTTTCACAACGGTTTCCGGAGATGAATTTACGTCCGCCGGAAAAATGATTAATGGTGAGACGGCAGTTGTTGGTACAGCCTCTGCACTTTGCCATGCTGGTTTCAAACTGCAGGGAGCAAAGCTGGTCGGGAGGCAGAAGTGTGGTCTGATAACCTTCTTCATAGCGTTCTCTTGCAATCAGTGCACAACCAAAAGCGCCCATGATACCTGCGATATCGGGACGTACGGCTTCACAGCCGGCAATCTTCTCAAAGCTCCGAAGTACGGCATCATTGTAGAAGGTTCCACCCTGTACAACAATATTTTGGCCCAGTTCGGAAGCATCGGATACTTTGATAACCTTAAATAAAGCATTTTTAATAACGGAATAAGCCAGGCCTGCGGAAATGTCAGCTACACTGGCACCTTCCTTCTGGGCCTGCTTTACCTTGGAATTCATAAATACGGTACAACGGGTACCTAAATCGATAGGGTGCTCTGCGTAAAGAGCCTCTGCCGCAAAATCCTGAACACTGTAATTCAGGGACTTTGCAAAGGTTTCGATAAAGGAACCGCAACCGGAGGAGCATGCTTCATTTAAAAGTACACTGTCTACGGTTTTGTTTTTTATCTTGATGCATTTCATGTCCTGGCCGCCGATATCCAGGATGCAGTCTACCTCGGGATTGAAGAAGGCAGCTGCGTAGTAATGGGCAACGGTTTCCACTTCACCGTCATCCAGGAGGAAGGCTGCCTTCATAAGGGCTTCTCCGTAACCGGTAGCGCAGGAGCGTACGATATTAACACCTTCGGGAAGGAGAGAATAAATCTCGGTTAAAGAGCGGATAGCAGTATTTAAAGGGCTGCCGTCATTATTACTGTAAAAAGAATACAGCAGGGAACCGTCCTCGCCCACCGGTGCAATCTTGGTGGTGGTGGAGCCGGCGTCAATACCCAGATAGGCATTACCCTGATATGTGTACAGATTACGGCTTCGTACACGGTTAGAATTGTGTCGTGCCTTAAAACTGTTGTATGCGTCCACATCTTGGAATAAGGGCTCCATTCTTTCTACTTCAAACTCCATTTTGATGTCTGAAGAAAGCTTGCGGACCATTTCTTCCAATGTAAAAGAAACCTCTTCTTTGGCATTCAGGGCGGATCCCATGGCAGCAAAGAGGTGGGAATTTTCTAAATCAATAATATGTTCATCATCCAGCTTCAAAGTGCGGATGAAAGCCGCCTTTAACTGGTCTAAAAAGTGTAAGGGGCCGCCCAAAAAGGCTACATGTCCTCGGATGGGTTTGCCGCAGGCGAGACCGCTTATAGTCTGATTGACCACCGCCTGAAAAATGGAAGCAGATAAATCTTCCCTGGTAGCACCGTCATTAATCAGGGGCTGAATATCGGACTTGGCAAAAACACCGCAACGTGCAGCGATGGTGTATAAAGACTGATAGTTGCGGGCATATGTATTAAGACCGGAAGCATCTGTCTGTAGCAGGGATGCCATCTGGTCGATAAAAGAACCGGTACCACCCGCACAGATACCGTTCATGCGCTGTTCTACATTGCCGCCTTCAAAATAGATAATTTTAGCATCTTCACCGCCTAATTCAATGGCCACATCGGTCTGGGGCGCCAGTTCCTTCAGTGAGGTGGCAACTGCTATAACCTCCTGAGTAAAGGGGATTTCCAGATGGTTAGCCAAGGTAAGACCGCCGGAGCCTGTAATCATGGGATGCAGATTGATATTTCCAAGTGTATCGTATGCCTTGCTTAGCAGGGCATGAAGTGTTTCCCTGATATTGGCATAATGTCTTTCGTAATCGGAAAACAGCAAATGGTGGTTTTCGTCCAAAATCGCTATTTTAACTGTGGTGGAACCGATATCGATTCCCAGGGTTGCTGTTTGTAATGTACTCATTATAAAAACTTCCTTCCGTATCGCCTCATCGCAGAATAAATGCAAAAATTGACATACCTAATTATTATACGACAGCATTATTTAAAAATCAATGTTTCCACTTATGAAAGTATTATGAAAAAATATGGCAATTTCTAAAAAATATATATGTTTGGTTTACTTATGAAGTCGGTAATGATAGAATATATTCGTGTATGCTTAAAAAAATGTGACATGCATTCTGATGGAGGAATGAAGCAGTATGAGTAAGTTTGAACGCAAATTCGGCAAGTATGCCATAAAGAATCTCACGGCCAAATTAATAGGTTGTTATGTAGTGGGATATATTATTCAGATGATATTAATTAGTCAGCAAAAATTTGAAGGTATTTTGTGGCTTACTTTAGAACCTAATTCTATTTTGCATGGACAGATATGGAGGTTGGTTTCATGGCTTTTGATTCCGCCGGGAATATTGTCGACAGATAGTATGTCAAACCTGTTCTTTACATTGATTATGCTCTATTTTTACTATAGTATAGGTACTTCTTTGGAACGTACATGGGGCACCTACCGGTACAATGTGTATCTGCTTGGAGGTATGCTGATTACCATTCTGGCGGCTTTTATTTCTATGCCGGTAGTGTATTTGCAGTATGGAAAAGAACTTTTTGCACTCCGGATGTTGGAGGGTAGCTTCTTTTTCAGCACTTATTACGTAAATATGTCCATTTTTCTGGCATTTGCAGCCACATTCCCCAATGCACAGGTGCTTTTGATGTTCTTTATTCCCATTAAGGTAAAGTGGATGGGTATTATATATGCGGTATTACTTGTTTATGAAGCGTGGATGGGGAATATATTTACCAGATTTGCCATCGGTGCATCCCTGCTGAATTTCGGTCTTTTTTATCTGAGTACACGCAGACACCTGTCGCCCGCGCAGATAAAGCGGCGTATGGTCTATAAACAGGAAGTGCGTAAAAGCAGGCCGAAGATTACCGGACACAAATGTGCTGTCTGCGGCAGAACGGAAGAGGATGATCCGGGACTGGAGTTCCGGTTCTGCTCCAAATGTAACGGTAATTACGAATATTGCCAGGATCATTTGTTTACCCATGAGCATGTAAAATAAGAGCCGTTCCCGTATGTGAAAAGGGACGCCGGAGGAGTTTAAAGGATGAACAGGGAATTATTGTTTGCGAAGACATTGGAGAATGTGAGAAAGCTTGCCAAGGAGCAGGGGAATGCAGTAAGTGAACAGCAGGTGATGGAGGCTTTTGAGCCATTGGAACTGAATGGGGACCAGATGCAGATGGTGTACGATTACCTTATTAAGCATAAGGTGGGAATCGGACAGCCTGTAAATATAGATGATTATTTATCCGATGAAGAGAAAAATTATTTAGAAGAATATATCAAAGAACTGGAAGAATTGCCTGTCTATACAGAGGGACAGAAGCAGGCTGCCACCATTTCTGCCATGGCAGGAGAAGCAGATGCGCAAAATATGCTTACGGAGATGTATCTGCGGGAAGTGGTGGATCTGGCAAAGCTTTACACCGGACAGGGCGTATTGTTGGAAGACCTTATCGGTGAAGGAAATGTAGCACTGGCATTTGGTGTGACCATGCTGGGAAGTCTGGAAAAGCCGGAAGAAGCCCAGGGAATGCTGGGACGTATGATTATGGACGCCATGGAGCAATACATTGAAGAGAATGCAGAGAATGATAAACGTGACCGGAAAGTTGCTGATAAGGTAAATAAAGTAAATGATAAAGCCAAGGAATTATCCGAGGATTTACATCGTAAGGTGACCGTGGATGAATTGGCAGCTGAAACGGGAATGAGCAAGAGTTATATCCGTGATGCCATGCGTATGAGTGGTTTTAAAATTGATTATCTGGAAACAGAAGAGGAAGAATAAGAATGCAGAACTCGATTTACGAAGATTATAAATATACCATGCAGGATACCGGGAATATATATATCGGTACCAAGTATACATTGGGTGAAATCATAGAAAATGAGGAGATTACCTTTAAATTCCGTATGCTTTTGGAAAGAAATATTTTGCCGGAGGCTGACAGGGAATATACGTTGGAAAGTCATTTGTATTATTTGCCTGAAACAGGTTTTAATTTGAAAATATATAAGCAGTTAAAAGCAAGGGTTAAAGTCAGTGTCATCGAAGAAAAAAAGAAGTTTTTCGGTAAGAAACAAAAAAAGTACGTTACAAAAGTGCTTAAAATTGAAGAATTGGCCGGGATACCCGTGGCTGAAAAGAAAAGAAACGGAATGATAGTGCAGGAGCTGTTAATCAGCAAGCTTGCGCTGATGAGTTTTTAAAGGGGATGCCGATGGGCAGAAAGGGAGAAAGAATGAGGATAGAAGATGTAACAGCATATGAAGTGCTGGAAAAAAGAGAGATTGACGGACTTAACAGTATGGGATACCGTCTGAAGCATAAAAAAACAGGAGCGAAGGTAGTATTGCTTTCCAACGATGATGAGAACAAGGTGTTTTACATCGGCTTCCGGACACCGCCTGAGGATTCCACGGGCGTTGCTCATATTCTGGAGCATTCCGTACTTTGCGGCTCCAGGGAATTCCCGGTAAAGGACCCTTTTGTGGAATTGGTAAAGGGTTCCATGAATACTTTTTTAAATGCAATGACTTATCC
>JAFXEW010000130.1 GCA_017513625.1 Lachnospiraceae bacterium
TGGAATAATAATGATAATGCTAAAGTAATTGTATATGAAAATGGCGAATTAGATATTTATTCAACGCTAAGGACAGAAGGAAGAAAAGGAGGATATAGTGGTTCTATTAAAAAAATAGTATTACCAAATGCGGACAGTCCGGAAGAAATCGGCAGGGCAGTAATAGAAGTACTTGAAGCGGCAGAAGAATACTACAGTGATAAACCTGCATATGATCCTTATCCCATTAAAAACATATCCCTTTTGGATGAATCTGTGCTTATTATAAAGCATCCCGCAGATAAGCATTTTGAGGATGCAGAAGACGGAGGGGCGGCGGAGATATATCAGTGTTACTCTTATGTGGCGCAGGAAGGAGGCGAATCTTCCGCTGAGTTTTTCTTAGGAATTGCACCGGAGCTGGACTGCAACATGGAGCCTGAAAATGTGCGTAGTATGTGGGAGGAGCTTCATGGAAAGACAGAAATCTTTGAGATGCAGGAGTGTAAGCATGAAATATTTACACACCGCGCGGAGATGTTGAATAAGAATGTCCATAAGATTTCCTATCTGATGCAGTCGGAGGAAGATTTACTGTTAGAATGCAGCATGGAACTGCATCAGCCGGGCAGGAGAAAGAAGCTGGATGAAAAACTCACCACCTTATTTGAAGAGTTTGTTAGGAATTGTAAGAGGTAAATCAAACAGTTAATATGTAATAGAACAGGGGCTGTGACTTAGGTCACAGCCCCATCTTTATTGTCAGTATTATCTGCGTCTTTTGTAACGCTGGCGCTCTCTGGCGCGTTTGATTTCTGCACGATGGCGGGCTCTTGCCTGCTTACGTGCGGCGCGCAGCTGATATTTGTGGCTGTTATCCCGGTTCAGTGCTCCGGGCAGGCTGAACTGGAACTGGTTTAGATATGCATAGATGCCCCATCCTGCCAGTGCCACGGCCAGAATGCCGGCGATTACAGCAACCACGGTAACCAGAGTTTTGTAGGGAACGCGGGGCTCAGCAGGTGCATCCGCCATATCCTCCGAAGGGGATACGGAATCAAAGCCATAGGGATCCCGGCTGCCTACGAAACGCAGCGCGGCAGAGCCGATGAACACATCCCGGAAGGTATAAGAAACCAGTGCCACCTGATTGTCTGCTCCTGCTTCATAAGTGATGGAGGACTCCAAATCATTAAAGGAAGCGGTCTTGGGCAGAATCACATAATCATCGGTGTCCAGTGCCAGAATGGGACTGGAGGAGCCAAAGATGGCATTGTCACTGTATAATGCACTGCTTTCGATATGATAGCGGTTTTCGTTAGTGCTGATGTTGGCCTTGGTGAAATTGTTAAAACCGTAATTAAACAGGGCAATGGTGTCCTCGTATTGTTGAGGGGACTCGTCCTTCATGACCACGCAGATAAGCTTCAGCCCGTCCTTTTCCGCACAGGTCACCAGGGTGCTTCTTGCGGCATTGGTATAACCGGTTTTGGCACCGGTGAGATATTCATAAGCATAGGTGCGGCCGGGCAGCATCTGGTTGGAGCTGTTTTCCACCTTTAAATCCGGCTGAAACTCCGAGGGCTCGATACGCATCTGCTTGGTAATGGACAGCTTGCTCAGCATTTCATTGGCAAAGAAGGCCCTGCCGATCATGGCCATATCATAGGCTGTGGTGTAATGATTTTCATCCGGCAGGCCGTTGGGATTCACAAAATTAGAGTTCAGGCAGCCCAGCTGCGAGGCACGTTCATTCATAATGGGTGCAAAATCTTTCCAGCTTCCCGTGCCGGCGATATGCTCGCCCACTGCGTGGGCTACTTCATTTGCAGAGCGGATGAGAATGGCCTGGAGGCAGTCTTCCATGGTCAGCTTTTCATTTACGTCCATGGCAATATGATTGCTGTCTGCAGGAGTATCATGCACTGCCGAGTAGGAAAATGACACCCATTCGTCCATGGAACAGCGTTCCGCAGCGATGAGGCATGTAAGAATCTTAGTGATGCTGGCGGGATATTCCTTGGAGTGGATGTTTTTAGCATAGAGGATGGTGCCTGTCTCTGCTTCCATAAGGATGGCGGATCCTGCATTTACCACCGGACCCTGGGGCCAGTCCTGTACCTGATTGGATTCGATGGTCATGGCCCTGTGCCTTTCCAGACGCTGGTCTGCGGTTTCCGGCGCTGCCAGCACCGTAGCAGAAGTGGTAAAGGCTAAAGATAAAGTAAAGAGCCCCAAAAGGGTGGATTTTATTTTTTTATGAAAGCTCCCGGAGAGAGCCGTGAAATGTTTCTGTTTCATGTATAACCTTTCTGAGAACCATTGACCGAAAGTCAATGGCGGAAATAAATATCATTTTATATCATACACCATTTTAGAAAAAAACCATAGACCCAAGTGAAAGATTTGACAATAATTTAGGAATCAAGTAGAGTGTAATAATGAAATAATAAATATATGATGCCGCAGGCAGAAAGAGGAAATGATGAGATTAAGAAATATAACCGGTTCCAGAGAAGTGATTGCAGACAGTAAATACGTGATTCAGGAATCAGGATTGGAGCAGTGTCCCGGAACTTTTCATGAAATATTCGGAAACGAAAATCCCCTTCATATCGAAATCGGTATGGGTAAAGGACGTTTCATCCATACATTGGCAAAGGAGCATCCGGAGATTAATTATGTGGGTATAGAAAAATATTCCAGCGTGCTTTTACGTGCCATCCAAAAGATGGAAGAAGAGGAGCTGCCGAACCTGAAATTCATCCGTATGGACGCGGAAGATGTTTTGAAGGTATTTGCTGAGGGAGAAGTGGATAAAATATATTTGAACTTTTCCGATCCCTGGCCCAAGGACCGTCATGCAAAGCGCAGACTGCCCTCTCGTCAGTTTTTGGAAAGATATGATAAAATACTGCGTAAGGACGGTTTCCTGGAGTTTAAGACGGATAATAAGGACCTGTTTGACTTTGCGGTGGAGGAGTTGGAGCCCGCAGGCTGGAAGGCAAAGGTGATTACCTACGATCTCCATGCAGACGAGGAATTAATGCAGGGAAATGTGATGACTGAGTATGAGGAGAAGTTCTCCTCCATGGGTAATCCCATCTATAAATATATTATTTACAGATAGTTATAAGAGAGGGATCTCGACTTAAGAAATCTTTTAGAGTTATCACCGATTTTTCATATTTATTCTATTGATTTATAGAAATCGAATCTCTATAATAGAATGGATTGAGTATACGGAAAGGCATGGTTTATGAACGATTTGATATATAAATATGAAAATGGCGGGGGCAATTCCTCCCATAACGGCAACGGTAACAGAGAAAACGGCGGCAATAACGGAAACGGCAGCAAGAAACCCGGCGGCATGTGGATGCTTATTATGGGGCTGGTGTTTGTCTTTATGATGTTTTCCACCTACAATATGCTGTTTGGTGGGGATAAGCCCAATGTTCCGGAGCAGGATTACACCTATTTTTTAAATGATTTACAAGGCGGTAAGGTGGAATCCGTAGAGATTAATACGGATAACGGCAGGGTAATGGTTACGCTGGTGGAGGAAGAAAAGCCGGAGGACAAGACCCAGGATGCCCTGCATAAGCTCTATCCATTCCTGGCGCAGCAGGAACAGGAAGGTGCGGATTATTTCACTCTGATTATGGAAGACTTAAACACTCTGACCTCCAGACTGGAAGCACAGGGTGTGGAAGGTAAACGTGTATTTTCTGAGGATTCAGGGTTATTTATGTCCCTGTTTATTAACCTGATACTGCCCCTTTTACTGATGTTTCTTCTTTTGGGATTCTTTTTCCGAAAGATGGGGGGCAGCGGTGGCCCCATGGGTGTGGGCAAAAGCAATGCCAAGGTATACATGCAAAAGGAAACCGGTGTGACCTTTAAGGATGTGGCAGGTGAGGATGAAGCCAAGGAATCTCTGGTAGAAGTGGTGGATTTCCTGCATAATCCTGCCAAGTACAGCAAAATCGGTGCAAAGCTGCCTAAGGGAGCCCTTTTAGTGGGCCCTCCCGGAACGGGTAAGACCCTGCTGGCCAAGGCTGTGGCTGGCGAAGCCAAGGTGCCTTTTTATTCCCTGACAGGTTCTGACTTTATTGAATTGTATGTGGGTGTAGGCGCGTCCCGTGTAAGAGATTTGTTTAAAGAGGCTACCAAGAATGCGCCCTGTATTATTTTTATCGACGAAATAGATGCCATCGGTCGCAGCCGTGATTCCAAGTACGGCGGTGGCAATGAAGAGCGTGAACAGACCCTGAACCAGTTGTTGTCTGAAATGGATGGTTTCGATACTTCCAAGGGTATTCTGGTGCTGGGCGCTACCAATAGACCGGAGATACTGGACAAGGCGTTGCTGCGTCCCGGACGTTTCGACCGCCGGATTATCGTGGATAAGCCGGATTTAAAGGGCCGTGTGGAGATATTGAAGGTGCATGCCAAGGATGTAAAGATGGATGAAACCGTGGACCTGGATGCCATAGCACTGGCTACCAGCGGCGCGGTAGGCTCCGATCTGGCCAATATGATAAATGAAGGGGCAATCAATGCAGTAAAAGAAGGCCGTGAATTTGTAAATCAGCAGGATTTGTTTGCGGCAGTAGAGCAGGTGCTGGTGGGTAAAGAAAAGAAGGACCGCATCATGAGTAAGGAGGAGCGCAAGATTGTATCCTATCATGAGGTGGGCCATGCGCTGATCAGTGCGCTGCAAAAGAATTCCGAGCCTGTGCAGAAGATTACCATCGTGCCCCGTACCATGGGCGCCCTGGGCTATGTAATGCATGTGCCGGAGGAAGAGAAGTATCTGAATACCGAGGCGGAGCTGCGCGATATGCTGGTGAGCCTGGTGGGCGGACGTGCAGCAGAGGAAGTGGTATTTGACACTGTGACCACCGGTGCGGCAAATGATATTGAAAAAGCTACGGAAATCGCCCGTTCCATGGTGACCCGTTACGGTATGAGCAAGAAATTCGGTCTGGTAGGTCTGGCAACCATTGAAAGCCAGTATCTGGAAGGCAGAGCGGCACTGAATTGCAGTGACGAGACCGCAGCAGCCATCGATGCTGAAATCGTGGAGAACATCAAAGAGAGCTATGAAAAGGCGCTGGAAATGCTCCGCGAAAACCGTGAACTCATGGATAAGCTGGCAGAATATCTGATTGAAAAAGAAACCATTACCGGTAAAGAATTCATGGCAATCTTCCGCAAAGAAAAGGGTATCCCCGAGCAGGAAGAGGATAAAAAGGATGGTGCCGGTGCCGATAAGGCAGATGAGGTGAAAATAGAGGGCACTGAGTCTGAGGAAGCCGGAAAGTCAGATGAAGTGAAAACAGAGGGCGTTGAGGCTAGGGAAGCCAAGTCGGAAGCGCCACAGGAAGCTGTTAAAAGTCCGGAAGCTACGGCAGAGTCCGAGGATGCGGAGAGTGTAGAAGCAGGCGAATGCCCGGAAGCGGAAGCTGTTCCTGCAGAAGAGTCTGACGCGCAGGAGTCTCAGGAAACATCTGAAGCAGAGGAAAATGTTGAAAAGCAGCCTGAAGAGAATGTAGGCCGGTTTTCCAACAGAAGATTGGATTAAGAGATAATGGATGTTTAAAAGTTGCAGAGATGATTCTCTGCAACTTTTTATATGTTTGTACATTCTTTGTTTATTAAGATTGTAAAGAGGTGTAAAGGTAAAATCATTGATATAGTCAATGAAATATGCTATAATTGCCACGCAATGAGTGGTAAGGAAAGGGGCAGATATGGAGAAACACGAACAAATAGAAATGCAGATGGCCGAATTAAAGAAAATAAGAGAAGACATGGGGCTGAACAGAACGGAATTTTCACATTATATTGGTATACCGCTACGAACTTTGGAGGAATGGGAAGCCGGAAGAAGGAAGATGCCGGATTACGTTTTGCGTCTGATTGTTTATTATACTCGCATGGAAAAATATAGGTATGAAAACGGAATAGAAATAGAGGAGGATACGGATGCAGAAGAATAAAGTCATTACAGTTCAAAACCTGCCGATTACAATTTCGAAAGAAGAGATGGACGACTATATTTGTATTACAGATATAGCGGCTGCCAAATCGGATGACTCCAGAGCCGCAGATGTTATTAAGAACTGGATGAGAAACAGAAATACATTAGAGTTTTTGGGAGCATGGGAGCAAATATACAATAGTGATTTTAAAGTGGTCGAATTCGACCACTTTAGACAACAGGCTGGTCTGCATACTTTTGTAATAAGTGTTAGTGAATGGATTGAGAAAACCAGTGCAACAGGCATGTTTGTCAAAAAGGGTCGTTACGGAGGAACTTATGCACATAAGGATATTGCTTTTGAATTTGCCTCGGCAATCAGTCCCATTTTTAAGTTATATTTAATTAAAGAATTTCAGCGTTTGAAAGCAGAAGAAAATAATACGCAGAAAACAGAATGGAATGCAAAGCGATTTTTGACAAAGAATAACTATTTGATCCAAACAGATGCGATTAAGAATTATGTTATTCCCAATTGCAATTATAGGGATAATCTGCAATGGCTCCCATACGCAGAAGAGGCTGATTTGCTGAATGTTGCATTGTTTGGTTTTACTGCAAAAGCATGGCGGGAAAGTAATCCGGATCTTGCCAAAAGCAGTAATGTAAGAGATTATGCATCCATTAATGAACTTACGGTTCTTTCAAATCTTGAAACCCATAATGCCCAGATGATCAGGGAGGGAAGAACTAAGGAAGAGCGCTTCCAAATGCTAAAAGAAATTGCAAACTATCAAATGAACGTTTTAGCCGCGGCTGATAGAATATCAAATACTGAAGAGTTTTAATCATTTTCTTTTCTAACCCCCTCTGCCGATGTATAATAAATGGAGAGACTATTTCAGAAAGGAGCCCCCATGTTATTTGATATACAGGAGGAATTAAAGAAGCTCCCCCATAAGCCGGGAGTGTATATTATGCGAGATGACAGGGATGTCATTTTATATGTGGGCAAGGCCATTGACCTGCGCAACCGCGTGCGCTCCTATTTTAGGGAAAATGTGGGACGGGGACCGGCCATTGATAAGATGATTGCCCTGATTGCCCGCTTTGAATATATTGTAACGGATTCCGAACTGGAAGCACTGGTACTGGAGAATAATCTGATTAAGGAGCATTCGCCCAAATATAATACTCTTTTAAAGGATGACAAGACCTATCCTTATATCAAGGTGACCATGGGGGAGGAGTATCCCCGTATTCTTTTTTCCAGAACCATGAAAAAGGATAAATCCAGGTATTTCGGTCCCTACACAAGTGCAGCGGCAGTAAAGGATACCATAGACTTACTGAATAAGCTGTACAGTCTCAGGACCTGTAACCGTAATCTGCCTAAGGATGCGGGCAAGGAAAGACCCTGCCTGAATTACCATATTAAACAGTGTCTTGGGCCTTGCCAAGGTTATGTGAGCCCGGAGGAATATCGCCGGCAGGTAGCAGGTGCCCTGGAGTTTTTGAACGGCAATTACAGTCCTATTCTAAAGGAATTGGAGACCAAGATGCTGGCGGCCTCGGAACAGATGGAATTTGAAGAAGCGGCATCCTACAGGGACCTGTATAATAGTGTAAAGCAGGTGTCCCAGAAGCAGAAAATCACGGACAGTGTGGGCGAGGATAAGGATGTACTGGCACTTTATCAGGATGAGGGAGAGGCTGTAGTGCAGGTATTCTTTGTCCGGGACGGCAAGCTGATCGGCCGGGAACATTATTATATGACAAATGTGTCAGAAAACAACAAGCCGGGGATTCTGCAGGAGTTTGTAAAGCAGTTTTATGCAGGCACTCCTTTTATTCCCAGGGAGTTAATGCTGCAGTATGAAATAGAAGATGCAGAACTGATTGAAAAGTGGCTCAGTGAGAGAAAGGGCAGCAGGGTGTATCTGCGTGTGCCCAAAATCGGCAGTAAGGAAAAGCTGGTGGAGCTGGCGGCGCAAAATGCCAAGCTGGTGCTTTCCCAGGATAGGGAAAAGCTGAAAAGAGAAGAAGGACGTACCATAGGTGCGGTGAAGGAAATAGCGGATTTGTTGGGGCTGGAGCATATTTACCGTATGGAAGCGTTTGATATTTCCAATATCAGCGGCTTTGAAAATGTGGGCTCCATGGTGGTCTTTGAAAAAGGAAAGCCCAAGTCCAGCGATTATCGTAAGTTCCGTATCAAGACAGTGACAGGACCCGATGATTATGCCTGCATGCGGGAGGTGCTGACCAGGCGTTTTGTCCACGGAATGGAGCGTACTAAGGAGTTGGAGAATCCTGAGACTGACAGGGATTTGGACAGCTTTACCCGTTTCCCGGATTTGATCATGATGGACGGCGGCAGGGGCCAGGTCAATATTGCCCTGGAGGTGCTGAAAGAATTGGGACTGGATATCCCTGTGTGCGGTATGGTAAAGGATGATAACCACCGTACCAGAGGGCTCTATTTTAACAATGTGGAGCTGCCTATTGATACCCGCTCGGAAGGGTTTAAGCTGATTACGCGTATTCAGGATGAGGCCCACCGTTTTGCCATTGAGTATCATCGTTCCCTGCGCAGTAAGGGACAGGTAAAGTCGGTGCTGGACGATATACCGGGGGTAGGTCCCGCCCGGCGAAAGGCCCTGATGCGGCATTTTGCCTCTCTGGAGGATATCAGAAATGCCACATTGGAACAACTCTTGGAGATTCCGGAGATGAACCGCCGGGTAGCAGAGGAGATATTGGCATTTTTGCAGCAAAAGGTGTAGGAAGGTGCAGGTTATGAGCCCAGGAGAAATTCCGGGAATTAAACATTTCCCACACTTCACATAAGTTTCAGATTGTGTTACACTGAGAGATAATAGTATACCATTGGCCCCAGGCGGCCGGGACGGAGGATTTATGGCAAGCGTAAGTTTAGTAAAAATCATTGAAAAAATGAAACTGGAAAATCTTACACCGGAAATTGATGTAAAAAAGATTAAGGTCACACAGCCCGATATTAACCGGCCCGCGCTGCAGATGGCGGGATATTTTGAGCATTTTGACTCAACCCGACTGCAGGTTATCGGTTTTGTTGAATATACTTATATGGAAGGTATGACGGATGAGCGTAAGCGTGAGGTTTATGAGAAGCTTATGAGCTATGATGTGCCTGCCATTATATATTGTCGTGAGATGCACCCGGACCCTATTATGATGGAGATTGCAGTGGCTCACAACAAGCCCATTCTCATGACTAAGAAAACCACCTCTTCCTTTATGGCAGAAATCATCCGCTGGCTGAATGTAAAGCTGGCGCCCTGTATTTCCGTGCATGGTGTGTTGGTGGATGTATACGGTGAGGGTGTATTAATCACCGGTGAAAGCGGTATCGGTAAGTCTGAGGCTGCACTGGAACTGGTAAAGAGAGGTCACCGTCTGGTTACCGACGATGTGGTGGAACTGCGTAAGGTAAGTGACGATACCCTGATAGGAAGTGCGCCTGATGTAACCAAGCATCTTATTGAGCTGCGAGGTATCGGTATCGTGGATATCAAGGCACTGTTCGGTGCGTCCTCCGTTAAGGATACCCAGCAGATTGACCTGGTAATCCGTTTGGAAGACTGGGATAAGGATAAGGAATACGACCGTCTGGGCCTGGAGGATAATTATACCGAGTATCTGGGTAATAAAGTGGTATGCCACAATATACCCATCCGTCCCGGACGTAATCTGGCTATTATATGTGAATCCGCAGCAGTTAACCATCGTCAGAAAAAGATGGGCTACAATGCTGCGCAGGAGCTTTACACCAGAGTACAGAATTCTCTGGCTAAGAGACGGGGCGAGGAAGACGAAGATTAATATACCGGATAAGAAGGAGACGTACTATGAGCAGATATGCATTCGGTGTGGACATCGGCGGTACTACGGTAAAGCTGGGCCTGTTCGATAGTGAAGGAAATATATTGGATAAATGGGAGATTCCCACTGTAAAAGAAAATAACGGTGAGATGATTCTTCCTCATATAGCAGACAGTATTTTGCAGAAAATGCAGGAGAAGTCTATTGATAAAAATGAAGTGGCAGGTGTGGGTGTAGGTGCTCCCGGTGCCGTGGATGATAATGGTTTCATGGGCGGCGGCGCCGTAAATCTGGGCTGGAAGCCCTTGAACATAACGGAAATCATGGAGAGCATCCTGGGTATCCCCGTAAAGGCCAATAATGATGCCAATGTGGCCGCATTCGGTGAAATGTGGCAGGGCGGCGGCAGAGGCTATCGCAATATGGTGGCTGTGACTCTGGGCACCGGCGTAGGCGGCGGTATCATAGTGGACGGCCGTATACTTACGGGGGCAAACGGCGCAGGCGGTGAAATCGGCCACATCCATATTGAGGACCATGAGGAAGATGCCTGCGGCTGTAAAAAGCACGGCTGTCTGGAGCAGTATGCTTCGGCAACGGGAATCGTGCGTCTGGCCAAGAGGCGCCTGGCAGAGGATGATGCGCCCAGTGTCCTCAGAGCAGGGGAAGTATCTGCCAAGACTGTATTTGATGCAGTAAAGGCCGGAGATGAAGTGGCAATAGAGATTGCACGACGGTTTGGTGAATATTTGGGCAAGGGTCTGGCGGCAGTAGCCAATGTGACTAATCCGGAGGTATTTGTAATCGGCGGCGGTGTATCCAAGGCCGGAGAGATTTTGTTGGATTTTGTCAGACCGGCTTTTGCAAAATATGTATTTACCCCCTGCAGTAACGTGAAGTTTGTACTGGCAGAGCTGGGTAACGACGCGGGTATCTGCGGTGCGGCAGGTATGATTCTGCGTTAATGGTATAGTGATTAATGAGGGCATCCGGAATCATGGAGTGGTACCGGATGCCCATGACTGATTAGGAAAGAGAGAACAAGGATGCAGGTATTGGCTGAAAAGCTTGGCAATTTCATACCGCAGGATAAAATCCGGTTCCGCGAACCCATGGCGGCGCACACCAGTTTCCGCATAGGAGGTCCCGTAACATACATGGTGGAGCCACAAAACACCTTGCAGTTAAAGCAGGTGCTTTCTTTGTTAAAACAGCATGACATTCCTTTTTTTATACTGGGCAATGGTAGCAATTTGCTGGTAAATGACAGGGGTTTTGATGGTGTGGCAGTGAAAATCGGGCCGGAGATGAGCAAAGTGTCTGTGGAAGGTAACCGGATTACTGCAGGCGCGGGCGTGCTTATGTCACGTGTGGCCAAGGCTGCGCTTGAACATGGTCTCACCGGATTGGAGTTTGCCTCGGGAATCCCGGGCACTCTGGGCGGTGGCATTGTGATGAATGCAGGCGCTTACGGCGGCGAGTTAAAGCAGGTGGTGACCCGGGTTACGGTACTGACACCGGAGAGTGAAGTGTTGGAGCTGGATAAGGCTGCCATGGAGTTTGGTTATCGTCACAGTATAGTAAAAGCCAAAGGATACATTGTTACGGAAGTGGTAATGGAACTGCAGGAAGGTGACAGGGAGCAGATTAAGGCATACATGGATGATTTGGCGGCCCGCAGACGCGAAAAGCAACCATTAGAATATCCCAGTGCCGGAAGTACTTTTAAACGGCCGGAAGGATACTTTGCAGGAGAACTGATTATGAAAGCGGGACTTCGCGGCTATCAGATAGGCGGTGCCAGGGTGTCCGATAAGCACTGTGGCTTTGTGGTGAATATGGGCGGTGCTACTGCAGAGGATGTGCACCGGCTGATAGAGTACGTACAGGATAAGGTATATGAGGTGTATGGGGTACGGTTGGAGCCTGAAGTGATTTTTTTATAGAAGGTTGTTTACGGGAGATACAATCCCTTTGAGGAGAAAAGTATGAGATTTGTAATTGTAACCGGTATGAGCGGTGGAGGTAAAAGTACCGCATTAAAGATGCTGGAGGACGCCGGATTTTATTGTGTGGATAATCTGCCGGTGGTACTGTTGGAGAAGTTTGTGGAACTGATTTCCGAGCCTGCCAATGAAATCAGTAAGGTGGCTCTGGGACTGGATGTACGTGCGGATCAGTCCTTTGAGGATATCAATCGTATTGTGGAAAAGATGAAGGAAGCGGGTATGGAGTTTGAGATTCTCTTTTTGGATGCCAAGGACCAGACCTTAATCCGCAGATACAAGGAAACCAGAAGAAATCATCCCCTTGCGGCTGATGGAAGAGTGGAAGATGGTGTGCGTAAGGAGAGAAAGGTACTGGAAAAAATCCGCAAAAATGCAGACTATGTATTGGACACTTCTAATCTGCTCACCAGGGAATTTAAAGAAGAGCTGGAACATATTTTTGTGGAAAACAGGGAATATAATAATCTGATGGTCAGTATCATGTCTTTTGGGTTTAAGCACGGTATTCCTACGGATGCGGACCTGGTATTTGATGTGCGATTCCTGCCCAATCCATTTTATATCGAAGAATTGAAGCACAAAACCGGTAACGATAAAGAGGTGCAGGATTTTGTTATGAGCTCTCCTGATGCGGAGGAGTTTATGCAAAAGCTTTGTGATATGACGGAGTTTTTGCTCCCCAGATATGTGAACGAAGGCAAGAACCGTCTGGTAATTGCTGTGGGCTGTACCGGCGGTAAGCACAGAAGTGTCACCCTTGCCAATGAATTGCATGCCCGGATGAAGACGAAAGAAAATTATGGATTTAAACTGTATCACAGGGATGTGGACAAGACAGGTAAATAGAAGAGAGGTAGAGATGTCTTTTTCAAGTCAGGTAAAGGAAGAGCTTAGCAGACATATCAGTAATGCAAGGCATTGTCAGATTGCAGAACTGGCGGCCATGCTCCATTATTGCGGTGTGTACGGACGGGATGAAGAGGGCCGTTATACCATTGGATTCGTTTCGGAAAATGAAACGGTTGTGAGAAAAGGCTTTACATTATTGAAAAAAACATATATTATAGATATTGGTATGCCGATGGGAGAGGAAGAAATGCAGGTTTTTATGGCGAAAATCGGCGATTTGGACAAACCCGTCAGTCCCATACTGCTTAAGAGTTCCTGTTGTAAGAGGGCCTTTTTGAGGGGGGCATTTCTCAGTGTAGGTTCTATCAGTGACCCACAGAAACAGTATCATCTGGAATTTGTGTGTCCTGACGAGCCCAAGGCCAGACAGTTACAGGAAGTCATTCAGACCTTCGATATAGAAGCCAAGATAGTACAGCGTAAGAAGTACTTTGTGGTGTATCTGAAAGAAGGTTCGGGGATTGTGGATTTACTCAATGTTTGTGAAGCACACGTGGCATTAATGGAATTGGAAAACTTACGTATTTTAAAAGAAATGCGTAATTCCATTAACAGGCGGGTGAATTGTGAAGCGGCAAATATCACTAAAACGGTGAATGCAGCCACCAGACAGATTGAAGATATCATATATATACGTGATAAATATGGTTTTGAAAATTTACCGGAGAGTCTGCGTCAGATGGCAGAGGTACGTCTGGAATACCCGGATGCACCTTTGAAGGAGCTTGGAAGTTATCTGGAGCCGCCGGTGGGGAAGTCGGGTGTAAATCACAGATTACGCAAATTAAGTGAATTGGCAGAAAATATAAGGTTATAAAGAAAGAGGAGGCAACTATGAAAGAAAGAAGCATTGTAATCAATTTGGCAAGTGGTCTTGAAGCAAGCCCTGTAGCATTATTGGTACAGGAAGCCAGCAAGTATGAGAGTAAGATTTACATACAGGCTGACGAAAAGAAAGTAAATGCTAAGAGTATCATGGGAATGATGAGTCTGGGTCTTGATAATGGTGAAACACTCTGTGTGTTTGCTGACGGAAGTGATGAGGCAGCAGCAGTGGATGGAATCGAAAGCTTCCTGAGCGGCAGATAGTCAGTCAGTTAATTAACCCTATCAAATTGAAATGAATATTGAACATTAAAAAGGCATCGGTTTGTACCGATGCCTTTTATGTAGCATTGCTTATGCTCTGCCGTTACTTCCTAATACGTTCAGAATCTTGTGAGCTACCAGATCCTTAACGTTCTGACGACCAACCTTTAAGTATTCTCTGGGGTCGAATGCTGCGGGATTCTGGTTCAGAACCTGACGAACACCTGCAGTCATAGCCAGACGAAGGTCGGAGTCGATGTTGATCTTACATACTGCAGACTTAGCTGCCTGACGAAGCATATCCTCGGGGATACCGATAGCGTCTGCCAGGTTACCGCCGTTCTCCTGAATAATCTTAACATATTCCTGAGATACGGAAGAAGCACCGTGAAGAACGATGGGGAATCCGGGGATTCTCTTCTCGATTTCAGCTAAGATGTCGAAACGAAGCTGAGGAGTCTGACCGGGCTTGAACTTGAATGCACCGTGGCTGGTTCCGATAGCGATTGCCAGGGAGTCAACACCTGTACGGGAAACGAATTCTTCAACTTCATCGGGCTGGGTATATGCAGCATCTGCATCTGCAACCTTAACGTCGTCTTCGATACCTGCTAACTTACCAAGCTCACCTTCTACTACAACACCCTTGTCATGAGCGTACTCTACAACCTTCTTGGTCAGAGCGATGTTGTCTTCGAAGGAATGATGGGAACCATCGATCATAACGGAGGTGAAACCGCCGTCGATACAAGCCTTACAGATTTCGAAATCTGCACCGTGGTCTAAGTGAAGTGCGATGGGAATATCATACTCCATTAAAGCAGCCTCTACCAGTTTGGTCAGATAGCTGTGGTTCGCATATTTTCTTGCACCTGCGGATACCTGAAGGATAAGGGGAGATTTGAGCTCGCCTGCTGCTTCGGTAATACCCTGAACGATTTCCATGTTGTTTACATTGAAAGCGCCTACTGCATAGCCTCCGTCATATGCCTTTTTGAACATTTCAGTTGTGGTAACTAATGCCATAATACATGTCTCCTTTTCTTTTTTATGAAAATTATTAATAAATAATTTCTTTCCATCATTTCAGAGTATACCACTTTTACTTGCTATTTTCAATTATGAATGTCGGCAGGCATGAAAAAATTGTGATTCCCCTGTTTTTCTGATAGAAATAAGTTTAAAAGCGAGCCATTTTTTACGAAATTATTACAAAATGTGTTTAAAAACGAAATATTTCTGCTATAATAAAGTCAATATAGTTATATTTGTTTTACAATATACGGAGGTGGAGTATGAAGGAATTTCATATTAACAGTACCTTTTTGTACATATTGGCGGTAGGGGTCATTGTCTTTGTGTTGGCACAATCCCTGTTTTTCCTGCTGCGGGCTTACAAAAGAGGCAAAGAGATTGGAATGGATACTTCCAAATTAAAAAAGACCATTGTGTCCACGGCGGTATTTACCATAGCACCGGCGGTTTCTATTTTGTTGGGGATTGTGACACTTTCTAAATTCCTGGGGATTCCCCTTCCCTGGATACGGATGAGTGTCATCGGAGCCATTACCTATGAGCTTCCGGCGGCCACTTCAACGGCAAACGCGCTGGGCATTTCTCTGGCAGAGGCCATTACGGACCCTCAGACTTATTCCGCCATTGCATGGGTGATGACGCTGGGAATCATGCCCAGTATTATACTGCCGCCTATTTTGATGAAAAAAATACAGGGCGGCATGCTGAAGATGAAAAGCAAGGATGATAAATGGGGGGACCTTTTCCTCACGGCAATGTTTCTGGGTATGATATCTGCATTCCTGGGCATGGTATTTGCGGATGTGCGGTCCGGACTTGCAGGCTTTATTCCTATATTTGTATTACTGTTTTCCGCACTGCTTATGGCTGTGTGCGGCTTATTGATTAAAAAATGTAATATGAAATGGCTGGAGACTTATGCTCTGGCAATCAGTATGTTGGGGGCCATGATTTTTGCGGCGGTGATTACCCCTCTGATAAAGTAAGGACGCACTGTTTGTGACGTCGCCCCGGGCGGCAGAAGGTGAGGAAATATGAGCGAATATATGAAAAAAACCGATTTGTACGGTAAAATATGGATATGGAGTGCGGTGGTGGTAATTCTTTTTGTACCTGTTGCCGTTTGTCTGTATTATAATGCCTGGCCCCAGGGCACTGCGGTGCTAAAGGGGCTTTTGGGTGTGGCGCCCATATACTGGACGGTAGGTGTGATAGAGGTTATTACTTACACGCCCATGCTGGGAACGGGCGGTACCTATCTGGCCTTTGTAACGGGTAATCTGACCAGTCTGAAGGCACCCAGCGCATTGAATGCTATGGAAAATGCAGAGGTAAAGCCCGGTACGGAAGAAGGTGAAGTGGTTTCTACCATAGCCATAGCTACCAGTTCCATTGTTACTACTTTGGTACTGGCTCTGGGTGTGTGTGGTTTGGCATTGATAGCACCTGTGCTGGATTCGCCTGCTTTGGCACCGGCTTTTGATAACATTCTGCCCGCTCTTTTCGGCGGTCTGGCGGTGGTATATGTAAGTAAGAACTGGAAGATAGCACTGGCACCTTTGATTTTCATGGTGATCTTATTCCTGGCGGTTCCTTCCCTGGCAGGTTCCGTAGGTGTACTGGTGCCTGTGGGTGTGCTGATTGCCTTGGGAGCTGCCCGCATCATGTATAAGAAAGGTTGGTTATGATATGGGTTGGATAGCGGCGGCCTTAGTAATATTGCTTTTTGTAGCGGTGCTTGTGGTAAGAGGTCTTTGTTTCCGGCCACTTCCCGTGTCTCCGGTGAAGGAGGAGGTCATTGAGACTGACAGGGATAAAATTATCCGGGATATGGTGGATATGATCCGGTGCAAAACCGTGTCCAACCGGGATGAAAGCAAGGTGGACAGGGAGGAGTTTCTGCGGTTTGAAGCTCTTTTACGGGAGCGTTTCCCTCTTTTGTTTGCAGGAAGCGAATTTCGTAAGATAGGTAAAACGGGTTTATTATTTTATATAAAAGGAAAAAGTGATAAAGAGCCTTCCGTATGCATGGCACATTATGATGTAGTGCCGGTGGAAGAAGACGGCTGGGATAAGCCTGCTTTTGAAGGAATCATAGAAGACGGATGCATCTGGGGAAGGGGAACCCTGGATACCAAGGGTACTTTATGCGGTGTTTTGGAAGCAGTGGAACAGCTGCTGAAGCAGGGATATGTGCCTGCAAATGATTTGTATTTGTCATTCTCAGGTGAAGAGGAAATAGATGGTCCCTCCTGTGCGGAGATAGTGACTTATCTGGAAGAAAAAGGAGTGCGGCCTGCACTGGTGCTGGATGAAGGCGGTGCCGTGGTGGAAAAGGTATTTCCCGGAGTGGACGGTAAGTGTGCACTGGTAGGAATCGGTGAAAAGGGAAGCGTTAACATGCGCTTTTCCATGGAATCCTCCGGAGGACATGCATCTACGCCTCCTGTACATACGGTGCTGGGACAGCTCAGCAGTGCGGTGGTTAAGATAGAGCAGAATCCTTTTAAGAGACAGCTGACACGCCCGGTAAAGGAAATGTTCGATACTTTGGGCAGGCATTCTAATTTGTTGTACAGGATTATTTTCGCGAACCTGTGGTGCTTTACGCCGGTGCTGGACATGATTTGTAAAAAGTCCGGCGGTGAGCTGAATGCCATGATGCGTACCACGGTGGCAGTGACCCGCATGGAGGGCAGTAAGGCTTATAATGTACTGCCGCCCAAGGCAGAGTTTGGTATCAATATGCGGCTTCTGGGCGCGGATACCATAGACAGTGCCACCGCATATTTAAAAAAGGTGATTGATAACGATAAAATCAAATGTGAACTTGTAAACGGAATGAATCCTTCTATTTATTCGGATACGGGTTGTGATGCATGGGATAAGTTGAAAGGCGTAATACATGCTACCTGGCCCCAGGCTTTGATTTCGCCTTATCTGATGATGGCGTGCAGTGATTCCAGACATTACTGCAGGATTACGGACAGAGTGTATCGTTTTTCAGCTATGGAATTGTCGGGTGAGGAGCGTGCCATGATTCACGGCAACAATGAAAGGATTCCCATAGAGACTCTGATAAAGACAGTGGAATTTTATGTGAGACTGTTAAGTGTGCTCTAGAGCAGCGATTTAGAAATACCTAAAACACAAGGCTTCGTATTCTGAAAACGGGAAGGGTCCGTCATGCCTGTAGGGGGAGGACATATCGCATATATGCACCTGAAGGTCATGATGGAACCGGCTGGGGGGCACCCGTGGTCAGAAGACGAAGCCTTGTTAAGGAAAGGTAATTTATGTCCCTATAAAGGGAGGATGCCAAGGAACCATCTCCTTGGCATTATTATGAAAAAGTTATTTATTAAACAATTAACTGTTACCAGCGCGTTAAAGTTATTTGTTTTCTATGACTTTAGTATAAGGTATATTCGTGACTAAAGTTTGATACTAAACTGAATAAATCTTGAATTAATTGTAAACAAAATATGAACGAGGAGGCAAATATTTGTCTCCTCGTTGTATTATTTTGCAAAAACATGCACTTTTAGCAAAAATAGTTTGAAATTAATAGGAATTCAACCTGAATTTATCTGGGTAATTTATCGGGTTCGGGATATTCTACGCCAAATGTGTCTACCACAACGGTCTTCATCACCTGGGGCTCCATGGGACGATCGCTCCAGTCGGTGGGAGTCTCTGCAATCTTATTTACTACATCCATACCCTCGGTAACCTTACCGAATGCTGCGTATCCTCCGTCTAAGTGGGGAGAATTCTTGTGCATGATAAAGAACTGGGAACCTGCGGAGTTGGGCATCATGGATCTGGCCATGGAAAGTACGCCCTCTGTGTGTTTTAAGTCATTGGTGAAACCGTTCTGGGCAAATTCGCCCTTGATGCTGTAGCCGGGGCCGCCCATACCGTTGCCGTCGGGACATCCGCCCTGGATCATAAAGCCACGGATGACTCTATGGAAAATCAGACCGTCATAAAATTTCTTATTTACCAGGCTGATAAAATTGTTTACGGACTGGGGTGCGATTTCGGGATATAATTCCAGTTTAATCACATCTCCTGTATTCATAGTGATGGTTACAATAGGATTCTGTGCCATAATTAATTCCTTTCTGTTTAGAAATAATGTACGAAACCATGATGTATGTAGTATAATCATGGTATTAGACTTCCGGATTATTTTAACCCAAAACTGTCGGAAGGTAAAGAGGAGATGTGAAGGAAGATGTATTTTCTGCAGAAAGTCCGTTTTTTATTAACAGATGAACAGGAACGCCCGGGGATAGAGACATTTATACGACAGAAAGGGTTCGGTGAAGAGAGCTTTGAAATGGAGATACTGGATACCCTGCCTGCGTGGGAGAATTGGGGAGAAGAGGGTGTACTCTGGGTAACAGATTGTGTGCTGTGGGCACATAGTCTGCAGCAAAGAGGAGAGGCCGTATTGATTTATCTTCACAAAGGTAACGGAAAGAATGATTATTCGGCTTTTCCTTATGCCATGATGCATCCGGAGGAGCTGGAAGCGGAATATTTTGAATTGATATACCGTCGTATGAAAGGGCTGCCTTGGGATATCCTGGAGACGGAGCGCTTGGCCGTACGGGAAAGCACGGTGGAGGATGTGGATGCCTTTTATGAAATTTATAAAGAGCCCTCGATAACCGCCTATATGGAAAATCTGTTTCCTACCAGGCAGGAGGAGTCGGCATATATAGAGGAATATATAGATAAGGTATATGGATTTTATGATTTCGGTATTTGGACTGTCTTGGAAAAAGAAAGTGGTAAGGTGGTGGGCCGGGCCGGACTATCTTATCGGGAAGGCTACGAAGAACCGGAGCTTGGGTTTGTGATAGGTGTGCCTTGGCAGGGGCGAGGATATGCGCGAGAGGTTTGTGAAGCCATATTGGAGTATGGCAGAAGGGTGCTTGGATTTAACCGGATACAGGCTTTTGTCAGACCGGAAAATCTTCCGTCCCTGAGCCTGTGCAGGAGTCTTGGCTTCCACACCGCAGAGAGCGTGGAATGTCAGGGGACGGAATATGTCCGGTTACTGTGTGAGGAGTAGGGGGCGGCTCTGATGGTATAGTGCTATGATACATAACAGGAAAGGAAGTAAAGTATGCGTGATTTGTCAGAACTGACGTCTTGGGACAGGCTGTTAAAGAAAATACTATGGAGTCAGCTGGGGGATATTAAGGATAAAAGGATACTGGATTTCGGAAGCGGAGAAGGAATTACAGCCAACCGCTTTGCGCGGGATAATCAGGTGGTGGCGGTAGAACCTTGGGAGGAAATGCTTAAAAACCGCTGGCAGGACTATGATTACAGGCAGATTGTGGGAGATGTTTCGGCGTTGTCTGAGTTTGGGGACGGTACCTTTGATGTAATATTTTGCCATAACGTGTTGGAATATATAGAAGATAAGGCATTTGTAGTAAAGGAGCTGGGCCGGGTATTAAAGCCCGGGGGATTTTTGTCCCTGGTAAAACACAACAGGGCCGGCCGCGTGATGCAGATGGCAGTGCTTCTGGATGACATGGGTAAAGCCCATGAACTGCTGGACGGCAACGACAGTGCTGCCTCTAAATTTGGAAAAATACGGTACTATGAGGACGATATGGTAACCGGATGGTGCCGGGAACTTGACCTTGTGGACTGTATGGGCATACGTACCTTTTGGGATTTACAGCAAAATCAGGAAAAACATGATCAGGAGCAGTGGCAGGATGAGATGATGAGGCTGGAACTGCGGGTATGCCGTATGGAAGAGTATCGGGCGGTGGCGTTCTTTCATCATTTATTGTTTCGTAAAGAGCAATAGCAGACAGCAGGTCAGATAAAACAGGACGGATTTTATTCGGCGGCGCCCGGGCTCTTTCCGGCCGGTGGATATTTGGGAAAAACCCGGAATGCAGTTAGTGGTTTCAAAGGATGTGCAAAAAGAGGATGCGGTATTGTATATTGCAAATTTGGACGAAGGAAGTTGCGGCAGCCGTCGGTTAAGCAGTTAGTTTAAAGGAGGCATGAGTGCATGGATGGAGTAAATAAAACCTTATACATACCCTTATATGGGAAGGCGTATGTGAGTAAAAAGGATATTATCTTAAAGGATGTGACGGCAGAAGAGATCTGGGAGAAGGAAGGCTTCCCTTTGAAGGGGAAGGCCAAATCCAAGTGGCTTGCCTATTCCATGGGCATGCGTAGTGCCGTGTTTGACGGTTGGCTGAAGATGTATATGGAGCAATACCCGGAAGCGGAGGTTCTTCATATCGGCTGTGGTATGGACAGCAGGATTTACAGAGTGGGAGCGGGAAAGCATCAGTGGTATGATGTGGATTTCCCGGAGGTGATAGAGGAAAGAAAACGCTATTATGAAGAGGGTGAAAACTACCACATGATAGCTTCCGATGCCAGAAATCCTATGCTTTTGCAGGATGTGCCCAAAGGAGGACAGGCTATTATACTGCTGGAGGGAATCAGTATGTACCTGACTCCGGAAGAATTGAACGGGCTGTTTAAGACCCTGGCGGGCCATTTTGAAATGGCATATCTGTTGATGGACTGTTACACGGTGATGGCGGCCAAGGCCTCTAAGTATAAGAATCCCATCAATGAAGTGGGGGTGACCACGGTATATGGGGTGGATGACGGCAATGTACCTGCCGAGAACACCGGATTTACCATGATAAAGGAGTGGGATATGACCCCGGAATCTTTGGTAAACCAATTAAAGGGTTCGGAAAGAATGATTTTCAGAAAAGTGTTTGGCGGTAAATTTGCCAAGAAGCTGTACAGAATGTACGAATATCAGAAATAGGACTAGATCAATCACTATATTTAACGTAAAAAGGAGAAAAACCAATGATAAAACCTAATACGCCGATTCAAATCGGTGCACATACTTTAAAAAATAGAATCACTTTTGCGCCTACGGTAAAGTTTGATTTTACTGATGATTCAGGTAAAGCTAATCAGAGGCTGGTGGATCATTATGTGGAAAGAGCCAAGGGCGGGTGTGGTCTTATCTGTGTGGAGGCTACGGCGGTTACGCCGGGAGGACGTTTTTGTAAGACCCATATGGGATTGTGGTCGGATGAACAGATAGAGGGCCATAAGCAGATTACGGCAGGGTGTCATGCTTATGACAGCGTGACCATTATTCAGCTGAATCATACCGGCTATACCACCCATCCGGATTGCGGACCGGCTATCGGACCTTCTACCATGCTCAGACAGGGATTCCAGGGAGAATACACGACCCAAGGTATGAGTATTGATGAGATTCATGCCATGCAACAGTGCTATGTAGACGCAGCAGTGCGTGCATGGAAAGCAGGCTATGACGGAGTGCAGTTCCATTGCTGTCATGGTTATCTGATTAATCAGTTTATGTCACCCTCTGCTAATCAGAGAGAAGATGAATACGGCGGAAGTGTGGAAAACAGAGCCAGATTTTGCAGTGAAATGATACGCGAGGTGCGGAGAATTTGCGGACCGCACTTCTTAATCTCAGTGCGTACATCGGGCTTTGAGCCGGATTTGCAGGATGCAATCGGTATGGCGGAGGAGTATGTAAAAGCAGGCTGTGAGTACCTGCAGGTTTCTTCGGGAATCACTTCTCTGGCAGCATTGCCGCCTTACAGTGACGGCAGAGTTTCTGACATTCAGAGTCTGGGAGCTTATTTTAAAGAGCATTTTAAGGGCAGAGTACCCGTATCCTGTGTGGGCGGGTTGACTGAGCCCGGTCAGATAGAATATCTGCTGGAAAAGGAATATGTGGATACTGTGGATGTGGCAAGGGCGATTCTGGCAGATCCGGAGTTTGCAAATGCTGTACTGGAACATAAGGAGTATACCAAATGCTGTACTGGAACATAAGGAGTATACCAAATGCTTTGGATGCAAGGCCTGCCAGTACGGACCTTTTATGCCTCACAAATGTCCTGCGGAAATAGTAAGACAGAAAAAATAACCGGGAGGAAAAGAAGATGAGGGCCAATGCAATGTGTATGGCATGTCTGATCTCCAAACAGGACCAAAAAATCAGACAGTTTACGGACGAAGACAAAAAGGCCGAATATATGCATAAAGTGGTGGAGATATTGTACCGGCATGGACAGACGGAGTGTACACCCCTAATGGCTGAAGAACTGAATCGCCTCAGTGAGGAATACTGGGGTATGCTGCAGGATTTCGGCCCTGTAAAGAGACAGTATAACAGCCTGCTTTTGGAACGGGAGTCGGAACTGGAGCGGCGTATCCGTGAAAAAGAAGATCCGCTGTGGGAATGTATCCATTACGTGTGTGCCGGCAATTATATTGACTTTTCGGCTGTTGAAAATGTAAATGAGGAGACCTTTGACCAATTGCTTCAGCGTGCGGGACAGGAAAAGGTACCTGAGCAGGAGTACAGGGCTTTTTGCGGGGATTTGGAAAGTGCCCGGAAGCTGGTATATCTGCCGGATAACTGCGGTGAGATTGTGCTGGATAAGATATTTATCAGACTTATTAAGGAAGTTTATCCCCACCTGGATATTACCGTAATCCTGCGGGGCAGGGATGTACTCAATGATGCTACCATGGAGGATGCGCAGGAAGTGGGTCTGACAGAGCTGGTGCCCTGTGTGGGGAACGGCAACGGAGCACCGGGTACCGTATTGAAAAGATTGAGTCCGGAAGCAGAAGAACTATTACGGTCGGCAGATATTATTTTGTCCAAGGGCCAGGGTAATTTTGAGAGCTTATATGGAGAAGGGCTGAATCCATATTACTTCTTCCTGTGCAAATGCCCTTTGTTTGTACAGCGTTTTGGAATGGAAAGGTTTAAGACTGTGTTTTCCAGGGAAGAGAGAATCTCTTTTGCGTAGGAAATAGAGGCTAGGTGAAATTAGGGAGCTCACCGGTGATGACATTGCGCTAAGGTCCGTCCCGGTCTCCTACCCTGTAGTAGCGTCATAGGCTTTAGGAAAACGCAATGTCAAATGTGGTGTTTCTGACCAAAGGCACCTTTCCAATCCCTTATTATTTGCGTCTTTTAAAGGAAGAACACCGACCGGCTTGGTTCGCAGGGGATGTACAGCGGCCATTGTTTTAGAAGCAAATGCGAGAATTTCTTAATGTGCCGGGCTTTGGAATCGGGTTTCTGTTTTTATGGTCTTGAACAAAAAAAGTGCCCTGTCCGCGGCCGGCGGAAGGTAGAGTTTACTCTACATTCCGTATGGTCCGCGAACAGGGCGCTTATTTTTGTCCCAGCTCATAAAAACAGGGACTAATCATAAATTCCA
>JAFXEW010000131.1 GCA_017513625.1 Lachnospiraceae bacterium
ACCCAGTGGGGTGCCAAACGCTACATGAATATGGATCATCTACACGAAATGGATGTCCAAGAAGAGTCTGATTTCATAGCCGGTTAACTGCCGGCTACTGAACGGCTAAAATTAATTTTGCGAAAAATATTTGACACTATCCTTGGCACTGGCCTTTACCGGATGTGGGAATGCAACTACGCAAAAAGGTGTTATTGCAGGAGCGGATAGTCAGACGGGTAAAGAAGCAGCCGGAGATGATGCATCCGGAGAAGAAACTGAGACAGAAGAAAGCGAGGATGAGGAAGTGGCAGTGCAGGATGATAACAATTTTGATGTACCATTGAATTTTACTTCTATTCAGAAGGGCGCAACATATGGTAAGATGCAGGAGATTACTTATGAGTCCAAGACTACCGGAACCACCCGTAAGGCGAATTTAATTTTACCCGTAGGCTATACAGAGGATAAGGAATATCCCGTATTGTACCTGTTACATGGTATCGGCGGAGACCACAATGAATGGAAGGGTGGTAAGCCGGAATATATTATCAGCAATCTGGTGGCAGCAGGAGAAACCCGCGAAATGATCGTGGTATTTCCTAATGTTCGTGCCAGAGCCAATGATGCAGGAAATCCCGGTGATATCTATACCGTAGACCATTTCAATGCGTTTGATAACTTTATCAATGATTTGAGAGATGATTTAATGCCCTTTATGGAGGCCAATTATTCCGTCGCAACCGGTAAGGAAAATACTGCGATCGCAGGTCTTTCCATGGGTGGGCGTGAAGCTCTGTATATTGGTTTCTCCATGCCTGAGACTTTTGGATATATTGGGGCCTTTTGCCCCGCACCCGGTGTACTGCCTTATCATACTGAAAAAGGACTTTTTACCTTGGAGGGCTTTACGCTGCCTGAGGGAAGTGATAATATGGTTATGATTGTAAAGGGTAAAACGGACGGTGTGGTAGCCGAGTGGCCTGAAACCTACCACAAAACCCTGGAAGCAAACGGTGTAGAGCATTATTATTATGAAACCGAAGGCGGACATGATTTTGTTGTATGGAAGCACGGTTTGTACAATTTTGTAAAGCGTATTTTCTAGAAAACGGAGACTGAGGATTGAGCCGGAATTATTTACATGTATTATTACTGAAGACCTACTCCATGCATAAAAAGCGGAGCAGGCAGCATTTCCAGCAATTGCAGCTGACTGAGGGGCAACCCAAGGTATTGACCATTCTGGCAGGTATGGAAGGGTGTCAGCAAAGGGAATTGGCCCAGGCCTGCGGTGTGGAGCCTGCCACGATGACCTCTTTGCTAAAGAATATGGAACAAAGTGACCTGATTTACAAAGAACGGATGCCCCTACCGGGAGGTAAATGGGCCTATAGTATTTTTCTGACCCAGCGGGGAGGAATAATGGCCGGTAAGGTAATGGATATGGTGGAGCAGTTGGAGGATGCAGCTTTTCGGGATTTTACGGGAAATGAGAAGGATACCTTTCTGAAGCTTTTTGCCAAAGTGGCAGAAAATCTGGATAACGGAAAAGAATAATTTCAAATTGCATATCAGAAAGTATGTTAAGAGCACGGACTTCCCTGAAGGGAGCCGTGCTCTTTTGTGTAAAAAATCGATAGAGTTTCTTATTGGCGATTATTCCAATGCCATGCGGCGTACCCTGGCAAAGCTTTTGTTTACGGCCGGAATTGCCAGCAGGATAATGGTAAGTACAGCTTCGGCGAAGATATAGATACCATTATAGACGCAGGAGTAGGCAAGAGGATTCCAGCCTTCCCATGCATATGCACTGAAAAACATACAGCCGGACAGCACAGCAAAGAAGTAACGGCCCAGTGTGGCGGTAATATACCCTTTTAAAAGACCGTGCTTTGCATTGGCAAAGAGACCGGATAGCCCCAGAGCCCCAAAAGCCAGCAGGTAGTCCACTATAAGCTGTGCGGGGAAAAGGATGTAAGGGTCTACCAGCATTTGCAATACGCCATAGGCGATACCGGTAAGGACACCTGCACCTACACCAAACAGATAGCCGGGCAGACAGATAATCAGCATGGACAATAAAGTGATAGAGCCGCCGGTGGGAAAGGAAATCACCTTAATATTAGACAACACCGTTCCAAGTGCAATGGACAGAGCACAGAAAGCCAGCTGCTTTACGGTCAACTTTACTGTGTGTTTTTTCATAAAGAGTACAGCCAGTGCCAGTAATATTGCAATGGTCACAAATAGCAGTATATTTCCTAATGTGGTGGGGACATATGTGGTTTCGCCCCAATCGTTTACAACAACATTATAAAGCATAAAAAAAGCCTCCTTCGTGTAGCGAGGAGGGACATCATCGTATTCATGGGATATACATAAGGCTCTGCCGCCCTAGCATGGGCAGAACATATGTAATTCTATGAATCAGCTTCCTTACGCCGGTATTACCCGGGTCAAGTAGTGAGGGTTAGAATCCAAGGATTCAGTCTCAGCGATGCGCACCCCTAGCGTGTATTTAATTACAAAGGACAATATAATGGCAGGAAGAAAAATTGTCAAGAGGGAGTTTATAGAAAATTTAGAATAAAGTTTTTATATGGGCCGCATTTGTGATTTCCTTTGGCCTCTCAATCCTGGCAGGTGTAGTGGCAAACTACATATGCGAATAGTTTGGGGAGGATGAATAGCGGTAACGAATAAGATGGTGTGGTCTGCCATTTTCGTTTAGTTGCACCCCAATGAGAATTGTAGTGTCGGGATTAATATGATACAATTTTCCTTAGTTCTTTGTAAAATATTAGTAATGATAATAGGATGTGTATTATGACTTCAAAAAATCTGGTGATTGGTCTTGTGGCCCATGTGGATGCAGGGAAAACAACTCTGGCAGAAGGAATTTTATATCAAACAGAAACTATCCGCAGTATGGGGAGAGTGGATCATGGAAATGCCTATCTGGATACGGATGCCATGGAGAAGGATAGGGGGATTACCATCTTTTCCAAGCAGGCCCAGGTACAGTGGCAGGATAGGCAATTTACCCTGCTGGATACCCCAGGACATGTGGATTTTTCCGCAGAGATGGAGCGGACGTTGCAGGTATTGGATGGAGCGGTGCTGATTATCAGCGGCAGTGACGGCGTGTCCGGGCATACCAAGACTTTGTGGCGACTACTGAAGAATTATGAGATTCCAACCTTTTTATTTGTAAATAAAATGGACCTGCCCGGCACGGACCGAATGTGGATATTGAACCAGCTGCGGCAGCAGTTGTCTGAAAATGTTGTGGCCTTTGATGAGGACGGAGCGGATGAGATTGCCCGCAGGGATGACCAGCTGGCTATGTGCGGAGAAGAACTGATGGAAAGCTATCTGGAGAAGGGCACCATTTCTGATGAAGAAATTATGGACGCGGTGGCCCGTCGTCAGGTATTTCCCTGCTATTTTGGTACGGCATTGCATGTGCAGGGAGTACAGGAACTATTGGACGGACTGGCAAAATATGCTTGGCAACCGGAGTATCCGGAGGAATTTGGGGCCAGGGTATTTAAGGTAAATCGGGATAGTAGCGGTCAGCGTCAGACGTATCTGAAGGTCACCGGAGGAACACTGAAGGTAAAGATGTCTGTAAGCAGCGGAAAGAGTACCCAAGGAAGGGGAGAACCCTGGGAGCAGAAGGTGGACCAGATACGGATTTATCATGGAGGTAAGTATATCACCTGCCAGCAGGTAGAGGCAGGTAGTATTTGTGCGGTCACAGGTTTGGATTACACTTATATTGGAGAAGGGCTGGGCTATGAAGAGGAAAGCGAGCAACCCATGCTGGTGCCGGTTTTATCCTGTCAATTGTTGTTGCCTGAGGGCGGTGATGCACTGCGGGTATTGGGGCAGCTACGTCTATTGGAAGAGGAAAATCCGGAGATTCACCTGGTCTGGAAAGAGCATCCGGGAGAGATTCATGTACAGGTTATGGGTGATGTGCAGATAGAGATTCTTCAGAAGCAGATTCTGGAACGTTTTGGGTTGCAGGTGGGCTTTGGCAATAGCAGTATTTTGTACAAGGAGACTTTGGCAGAGCCGGTGGTAGGTATCGGTCATTTTGAGCCCCTGCGGCATTATGCGGAGGTGCATCTGCTACTTAGTCCCGGAGAACCGGGCAGCGGTATCCAGGTGGGCTCCCTGTGCAGTGAAGATATATTGGATAAAAATTGGCAACGGCTGATTCTGACCCATGTTGAAGAACGGAAACATCGGGGGGTATTGATGGGGGCAGAGCTGACGGATGTGAATGTGATGATTGTGTCCGGCAGAGCCCATAAAAAGCATACGGAGGGTGGAGATTTCCGCCAGGCCACCTATCGTGCCATCCGCCAAGGATTGCGACGGGGCAAGAGCCTGTTGCTGGAGCCGGTATTTGCCTTTCAACTGGAGGTGCCGGCAGAACAACTGGGCCGGGCCATGTCTGATATCCAACGGATGAACGGCAAGTTTGATGCTCCCGAGATACAGGATGGGGTGGCACATCTTACGGGGAAAGCACCGGTAGCCACCATGCAGAATTACCAGCGGGAGGTACGGGCCTATACGGGAGGCATGGGACAGCTGTCTTATACCTTTAAGGGATATGAGCCCTGCCACAATACGGAGCAGGTACTGGCAGCCCATCCCTATGACCCGGAGGCGGATTTGCGGAATCCCACAGGCTCTGTATTTTGTGCCCATGGTGCAGGCTTCCAGGTGGAATGGGACCGGGTGGCGGAGTATGCCCATATGGTCAGCAGTATCACGGAGAAAGGTTTCGTGACGGCCAGCCGGGGAATGCTGCCGGAGGAGGAAGGCGTCTTGGAGGAAACGGTTTCTCCCATAAGGGAGGAACGGTATATCAGTCAGGAGGAAATTGAAGAAATCTTCCGTCAGACCTATGGAAAAAAGCCAGTGGAAAAGAACCGGTACCGGAGATATCACCGTAACGGTATGCGGCGGGAGGTGTCTGCCGGCGGTACAGATAAGCTCCGGAAAGGAATGGCCGGTTCGGAGGATTATCAGTACAAAGGTAGTATCGGAAGCAATGCCAAAGAATATTTGCTGGTTGACGGCTACAATATCATTTTTGCATGGGAGGAATTGCGGCAACTGGCAGAGCGTAATATGGACAGTGCCCGGGATAAGCTGATGGATATTTTGTGTAACTATCAGGGCTATACGGGCTGTGTCCTGATACTGGTGTTTGATGCTTATAAGGTAAAAAATAATCCGGGTAGCACCCTGGAGTACCATAACATTCATGTAGTGTATACCAAGGAAGCGGAAACTGCGGACCAGTATATTGAAAAAACGGTTCATGAAATTGGCAGGAAGGAGCATGTAACGGTGGCCACCTCCGATGCCCTGGAACAAATGATTATCTGGGGAGACGGTGCCCGCAGAATGTCCGCCCAGGGGCTGAAAGAAGCCTGTAGGCAGGTGGACGAGCAGATACGGGAGAAACTCTCCTCGTTGTAGCAAAAAGTGGTCATAGGTCCGCAAAGAGTAGGAAGTGAAAAAATAAGGGATTTGATACACTTAACATAATTGGAAGTGGAAGAATCTCGGAGTAGAAATTATTTAAAATTGATACGGAGGTTAGAAATGGAAATCGTACAGAACGACGCAAAAATTGAAGCATTCAGAGAACGTGCCAAGGCATTGGTGGCACAGATGACCTTAGAGGAAAAGGTATCCCAGACTTTACATGGTGCTCCCGCTATTGAGAGATTGGGGATTAAGGCATATAACTGGTGGAATGAGGGCTTACATGGTGTAGCCAGAGCAGGCATTGCGACTATTTTCCCCCAGTCCATTGGTTTGGCAGCTACCTTTGATGAGGATTTTATTGAGGAAATAGCAGATGCAATTTCTACCGAGGGCCGTGCGAAATTTAATATGCAGCAGGCCAAGGATGATACAGACATTTAT
>JAFXEW010000132.1 GCA_017513625.1 Lachnospiraceae bacterium
GGAGTCGCCTGACTCATGACCAAACCAGATATATCTTTGAAACCAATACAATTGGAATCGAAAATGAAGTCCTTAATGTAGATGATGTGATTGAAACCGCTAATCATTTTCGATGCATCGATTTGATTATTGAAAGTGCCAAAGCAACATTAACTGAGAAATTTATCAAGGAACTTCATTTGATTTTAAAGAATGGAACTGCTGATTCCCGAAAAGAGAGGTTTGCTGTAGGTGATTATAAGAAATTACCCAATGAAGTTGGAGGTATGGAAACGACGCTTCCGGAGGATGTGCCGAGTAGAATGAAAACTTTACTGAGCGAGTATAATGCCAAAGAAGAGAAGTCTTTAAATGATATTTTAGAGTTTCATGTAAAGTTTGAAAGAATTCATCCTTTTCAAGATGGTAATGGTCGTGTGGGAAGATTGATTATGTTCAAGGAATGCCTAAAATATAATATTGTACCATTTATCATTGAGGATAATTTGAAACTGTATTATTATCGTGGTTTAAAGGAGTGGAATCAGGAAAAGGGGTACTTAACAGATACATGTCTGACGGCACAAGATAAGTATAAAGCATACCTTGATTTCTTTCGAATTGATTATGAGGAATAGAAAACCGTATCGCACCCTCTTTTCACTTACGTCCAGTTCGACCACCTAACTTCAAACGAGCCGTGATACACGAGCAAAAATGTCCCTCGAAATACGAAGTATCCACGAGGGCTAAAAGGTGGTCATAAAAACTATTGAAAAGTGGGTATATAACAATTACAAATTTGGTTGACAAATTTTTGAGGTCTACGGATAAAGGGAGAAACAAGAAATGATTGTGGAGTGGATATTTCCTATGCAGAATGGGATTGACACATAAGACCACAAGTGGTAGTCTATACATAAGACTACCACTTGTGGTCTCTCTGTTTTAAAGAAGAAAGAGTGCGTATATATCTGTTATTTATGGTCAAGGGAGAGGAATATGGGAGAAGTATTTTTGAAACTTTTGAATATGAGTATTACAGCAGGTTGGTTGATTCTTGCTGTATTGTGTGTTCGTTTTATATTCCGTAGGATGCCCAAGTGGGTTAATTGTGTATTATGGGGAATGGTAGCGCTTAGATTGCTTATACCTTTTTCCATTGAGAGTCCCTTTAGTCTGCAGCCCAGTGCTGAACCGATTAAGGCCGAGACAATAGTGCAGGGACAGGTAGTGCCTTACATTCCCTCAATAGACAGCGGCATGGGTGTGATTGAGGAAACGTTGAACCCTATTTTGGCAGAAACTTTTGCATATGAAGAGTCGGAAAGTGTAGCTCCACTACAGATATTTACTGAGGTGGCCGGATATGTCTGGTTGATTGGAGTGAGTGTTCTTTTTCTTTTTGCCATGTGCAGTATGGTGAGACTGAGACTGATGGTAAGGGAGTCGCTACAGTATGAACAGGATGTGTATCTCTGTGATGCGGTCCAATCGCCCTTTATCTTGGGAATAATAAGGCCCGGGATATATCTGCCTTCAGGTCTGAACAAGGAGGAAGCAGACTATATTCTGGCACATGAAAGAGCACATCTGAGAAGAGGGGACCACCTATGGAAGCCCGTTGGTTATCTGATTTTGTGTATTTATTGGTTCAATCCGCTCTGTGTATTAGCTTATATAATGTTGTGCAAGGATATTGAGCTTGCCTGTGACGAGAAGGTGATCAGGAATATGAATACGGGAGATAAGAAGGAGTATTCAAGAGTATTATTGGCGTGTGCAACACAGAGACGTTTAGTGATGACCTGCCCGTTGGCATTTGGAGAAGTAAGTGTGAAAGAAAGAGTGAAGACAGTTTTGAATTATAAGAAACCGGCCTTTTGGATTACGATAATTGCGATAGCAGTGTGTGTGGCGGTCAGCATAGGCTTTTTGACAAATCCCTCCAGGGAATATGAGATACGGATTACCATTCCCGCAGGAAGTATGGAACGGATATGTTATTCTGATGAGGAAATCAGCCCCGGGAGCAATAGGCTTACTGTGACAAGCGGTGATGGTTTAGGAGATACGGAAGTGGTACTCCTGCCGGTAGAAGTATATGAAGAGAATGCTTATGAAACTACATACATGACACCGGGTATGCCTGTAAAACTTGATGTAGAAAAAGGTGCATGGTTTAAGATCGGTGTGAACATGCAGAATCCTACCACAGAGGATATAGATGTTTATGTAAATGTACGTAATGTGGAGGTTAGAATTTCTGATAATGATAATCGTGCTTCTCATGTTGATGGAGACGAAAGTGGTATGCAGAAACAGGATTTGCTACGTCCGGAGGCCAATCCGATGCTTCAGGACCTGGCTTATTATTTGGAATTATCGGCTCCCGACATAGAGTTTCGGGATATGGATGAAGTTGCGAAAGAGAAGATTTTGACTGAGTATGGGGCTTTATTGGAGGGGTATTCACTCATAGCGAGGGAAAGCTGTGACGGGAAGTCTGCATATATTGCAGGCTGTTATAATGGTGATGTAACCCAAAGTCCGCTTTATGAGATGAAGAGTGTATACTATACTGATGATAAGGGCGATTATCAGATTTTGTATTTGCAGGAGAATTATGCGGCCATGGACCGAATTAGGGATGAACAGGGGGTCATGGCAATCACGGATGAGGGCTATGTGATTCAAAACAGCGAATTGAACTGGTGGACTGATAAGGGGACTATTCTGATACAACCAGTGGATACGGAGCGGGCGCTGTGGGATACCTTTGCTTTTTATTATAATCCCGGCAGGGGGCGTGTCTATATAGAGGATGCATTGTCCAGAGGTATTGGAATGAATAATATTCCCGAACCTTATCTCAGTGTTTATATGATTTCCGACAAATACGGGGAGATTACGGAGAAAATCCCTTTAAGTGAGGAAAGGGCAGCGGAGATTATGGAAGAGGACAAAATAGCACTTCCTACAGGGGAGGGCTTTGCAGCAGCTCTGCACATAGGCGGAGAGTCTGTATTTTATCCGGAAGGTAAAGGTGTGCCGCAAAGCATTATTGAGCTGGCTGTAGAGAAGTGCGGATATCAGTTTGCCGTTCCCGCCGATATAGCAGCACCCATTAAGGAAGCCCGTTTGGAATGCAGTTGGTTGGAAGAAACCAGATACCTTGAGCCTGAATATATGAAACGTCTGGAGCAGATATTGAAAGGAGCAAAGTATACCGGTGTGGGTAACTGCGGGTATGGAGCAAAGCTTACGGTGACATTGGAAGACGGACAGGAACTGGTTGTTTTTAAAGGGACTGATGACTGTGGTTCATTGGTATTTGGTTCTTATGGCGGATATCAGCTTAGTGATAAGGCAGATGGTGAGTTTTGGGAGATGTTCGGACTTGCGCCGGGAGCAGAAGAGCGTTTTCAACTGCGAACAAATTAGGGAGGAAAATCCTCTCCTCGCCTGAGAGGCTCGGATTTTTCTTCGAAAAACAAGGAGGATTGGATATGGAGATACAGTTAGGTGTAATCGAAGCCAGATATGCGGATATGATCTGGGAGCATGAGCCGGTGACATCATCGGAGCTGGTAAAAATGACGGCAGTGGAATTTAACTGGAAGCGGACCACCGCTCACAATGTGTTACGCAGATTGATAGACAAAGGTCTCTTTTGCAATGAAAACGGTTTGGTCAGGGCTGTCATATCAAGAGAGGAGTTTTATGCCAAGCAGAGCAGGCAGTATGTGGAGGATGCCTTTGCGGGCTCTCTTCCCGCATTTATTGCTGCATTTACGCAGAATTCTAAATTAACACCGGCAGAAGCGGCTGAAATTCGTAGGATGATTGACAGGGCGGAGGAGAAGTAAGCATGGGTGATATTTTTATAAAGCTTTTAAATATGAGTATTACAGCCGGATGGTTGATTTTGATAGTAATATGTGTACGGCTTTTATTCCGTAGAATGCCTAAGTGGATTAACTGTCTGTTATGGGGAGTGGTTGCAATCAGGTTGATTTGTCCTTTTTCCATAGAAAGTGTTTTGAGTTTGCAGCCCAGCGCGGAGCCTGTAAAGGTCGATACTATGGTGGAAGGAGAGATATTGCCCTATGTGCCTTCCATAGATAGTAACTTTACTATTGTAGAAGATATGGTGAATCCTATTTTGGCAGAAACCTTTTCATATCAGCAATCTGAAAGCTTGGCACCGCTGCAGGTGTTTACGGAGGTTGCAGGATATATCTGGTTGTGCGGAGTAATCATACTTTTTGCTTTTGCAGTAGGAAGTGTGGTCAGGTTAAGGCTTAATGTGAGGGAGGCAGTACGTTACAAAGATAATATATTTATTTGTGACACGGTGAAGGCACCTTTTATTCTAGGTATTTTCAGACCGGGCATTTATCTTCCTTCTTCATTAAATGAGCGTGAGATAAACCATATTTTGGCCCATGAGACAGGACATCTGAGAAGAAAAGATTATCTGTGGAAACCTTTGGGTTATCTGCTTTTAAGTGTTTACTGGTTTAATCCTATTTGCTGGATTGCTTATATAATGTTATGTAAAGATATAGAGCTCGCCTGCGATGAAAAGGTGATCCGGGATATGAATTTCAGTGATAAGCAAGAATATTCCAGGATTCTGTTATCCTGTACAACCGGGAGACGCTTGGTTTTGGCATGCCCGCTGGCGTTTGGAGAGGTGGGGGTGAAAGAAAGAGTGAAAAACGTGTTAACCTACAAAAGACCGGCCTTTTGGATTATTGTGATTGGCATGGTGCTATGTGTAGCGGTTGCAGTCTTTTTTTTGACAGATCCGGCTGAGAAAGATGAACTTCCTGTTATTTCTGAAGAAAATCAAGAGGGAAGTAATAGTACGGAGGAGCCTCAAGCTACTGTCACGGAGTCTGATGGGGCTGAAGAGTCAGAGGAGTCCGCGGTGTCCGAGGAATCCACAGAACCTGTGTTTATAGACGATTCCCTGCCCCGGAGATACGATTACGGCGACCCTGACGGTAATGGTGTGACAGAGTATGCCGTGATTACACAAATGGGTAGTCAGCCGGGATATGACGGACATCTGGCATTTTATTTTAACGATGAATGTGTGTATGATAAGGACCAGCCACTGAGGGTATCCCCTGGAGGAAGCAGATATATAGACCTGGACGGAGATGGTGGGAAGGAGCTGTTCTTTACCATGAACCCCCATGTGAATTCCATGCCCCTTATGACTTATGTGGTGCTGAAGCACACGGAGGATGGCTGGAAGGAATTAAATATCCCGCAGGGAGCAGATGAGCTGGACAATGCATTTCCTATCTCCGTACGATACGGAAACTCAAAGAATAAGGTGGAAATCACCTGCGAAGGCCTGGAGGAAGCAATTGTACTGGATGTAACGGAGCATTATGAAAAGTTTATAGAGAAATTTAAGGACAGCGGTATTCCTGCCAATCAGTGGGAAGCCATATTGGCAGGGATGAATCCCGAGGGGGGAAGTTACTCTGCAGGTGATAGTTTCGGTTCCGTAGCGGCTTGGGGTATATGGGACATTGATACGGCAATGTATGATGGCAAACTCTGTTTGAAAGCACTTCATGGTATTCAGGGACCTTACGGTAAGGATGATATGCTGGGAGGGTTGAGTGTCTGTTTTGATTTCGATAAAGAGGGAAACGTACATGTATTAGGCATGGAATTTGAGCAGTGGCCCTATTAAATCTAATCTTTTTTGCAAAAAAGATGGAGAAAAAACGGGAAACGTAGTATAATGTACTCCAAAGTATAATGAATGTACCCACGGACATGTACTATGCAGGGGGGCTGCGGCGTAAGATGCCGGGTATGGACGATTTTCAGGAGGAGTACAAAATGAGTAAGAAAATAAGGGTTTTAATGTTAATGCTGTGTCTGGTATTGGGAACTGCCATGATGGGCGGCTGCGGAGCGAAAGATGGCGATGATGCAGGCAATTCCGGATCCGATAACGGTACGGCTGACAATCAGTATGTCAGTGTGGACGTAACCATTGAAGAGCAGATATTATATAATGCCAATGGGATTGTGGTTACTGCCAAGGAATATGTGAAAGAGGCTACTCTTGGTGAGGGTATTAAGCTTCTGGTAGAGAATAATTCCGACAAGAATGTAACGGTAGGATGCAAAAGTATCATTGTAAATGATTATATGGTGTCTAATCTGTTTTTACAGGAAGTAAAGGCAGGAGAGAAGAAGGAAAAAGCAGTTTTCCTGTCTGAAGCTGAGCTGAGAGCAGTAGGTATTGATAATATCGGTAAAGTGGAGTTTTACCTCTTGGCTAATGAGACAGAATCCAATAATCCTATAGGCGAAGTAGAATATGCTACAGTTAATACCTCCAAAGCAACAGAAGCAGATAAGGCAGAACCTATTGAAGCTGTGGAACTTTATAATGCCGATGGTATTAAGGTGAGCGGCAAGATTATGAAGGATGACAGTTTCTGGGGGACTTCAGTGCTGTTCTACAGTGAGAATACCGGAGATAAGAATATCGGTTTTGCAGTAGAAGAGATGCATCTTAACGGCAATCTGGTAAGACAGTATTTCTCTTCTGCAGTATACAGTGGTAAGGTGTCCATGGATGAGATTCCGTTGCATAAGGATGATTTGAAAGAAAACGGAATCACAGATATTGAGAAAGTACAGTTGAAGCTATATTTCTATGATGAAGATACCTATGAAATCATTGCTAAATCAGATGTTATTGAATTAAGTGCACAATAACTGCCAAGTATGAAAAGGACTCCTGCGGGAGTCCTTTTTTGATGGATTTGTTTATACATTATTATAGAAAAAAGTTTCGAAATACTGTTAGAAAAGTCCCATTCACAGCAGATTTATTGTGTGATATAATAGTGGTACGGGTTTGTGTTGTATACACAATTTAACAAGAGAGAAAGGAATACGAAGGAGGTATTTCAAATGGAACAAAGACTGGAGCCTTTGTTTACACCCTGGAAAATCGGAAACTGTGAGATTAAAAACAGAATTGTACTTACGTCCATGGGTGGAACCAATTTGCTGGGCTGGATGGAGATTAATCATTTCGATAAAGCCGGAGCGAAATTTATTATGGAAGTGGCCAAAAACAATTGTGGTCTGGTATTACCGGGATGTCAGCCGGTGTACAATCCCATGCTTGGCCAGTGGTTATATAAGAACAAAAAAATGTACAAAGATCTTGCGGAGTGGATGCCCGAGTTTCATAAGACCGGAGCTAAGCTGTTTATACAGTTAACTGCAGGATTCGGACGTTCCTTTACCATTGACCATTTGATGGAAACTTTATTTACCAATAAGGTGCTGAAGGCAGTGTCCAAGCCCATTATGGACTTGGATAAGATTACTGCTGCGCCCAGCCCTTCGCCAAACCGTTGGTCGGACAAGGTGCCTTCCAGGGAGATGACGGTGGAAGAGATTCAGGAATTTATTACAGCTTTTGGTAAGACCGCTAAGCTGTTAAAGGATGCCGGTGTGGACGGCGTGGAAATTCATGCGGTACATGAAGGTTATCTGCTGGACCAGTTTACTTTAAAATATGTTAATAAACGTACGGATGAGTATGGCGGTTCTCTTGAAAACAGATACCGTTTTGCAGTAGAAATTGTAAAAGAAATTAAGCGTGTCTGCGGACAGGACTTCCCTGTTTCCCTGCGTTACAGTGTGGAATCCAAGACTAAGGGCTTTCGTGAAGGTGCACTTCCCGGTGAAAAATATGTGGAAGTGGGACGTGATATGGAGGAGTCCGAAAAAGCAGCTAAGTACTTGCAGGATGCAGGTTATGACATGTTGAATTGTGATAATGGTACCTATGATGCATGGTATTGGGCGCATCCCCCTATTTATATGCCTGAGAACTGTAATCTGGATGATGTGGCGCATATACGTCAGTTTGTGGATATTCCCGTGGTATGTGCAGGTCGTATGACCCCGGAAGTGGCAGCCGATGCTGTGGCACAGGGACGCATTGACGGTGCCGGCTTTGCACGGCCTTTCCTGGCAGACCAAGAGTGGGTGACCAAGTTGATAGAAGGCCGTAAGGACGATATCCGGCCCTGTATTCTTTGCCATAACGGTTGTTTTAATATGTGTCATTATAAGGGTGTACCCAATGACCAGGATCTGATGGATTCCCTGCATCTGTCCAGATGCGCGGTAAATGCGGAGACCATGCAGTGGAATAAGCATAAGATTGTACCCACTGCCAAGCCGAAAAAAGTACATATCATAGGTGGCGGAATCGGTGGTATGGAGGCCGCAAGAGTGCTGAAGCTACGCGGTCATGAGCCGGTGATATATGAGCAGTCCGACAAGTTGGGCGGAACCTTTATTGCTGCAGGAGCGGAGAGCTACAAGGGAAAGCTCCGTGAATTGCTGGCCTGGTACAGAAAGCAGATGGAAGACTTAAAGATAGAAATACATCTGAATGAAAAGATTGAGGACGTGGCACAGTTTGCGGGAGCGCCTGTGATTGTGGCAACGGGAGCCGTTGCCAGAGTACTGCGTAATGTGCCCGGTAATGAAAAGATGATTGAAGCCTGCGAATACCTGACCGGTACTCCGGTAGGAGATAGGGTGGCAGTGATTGGCGGCGGTCTTACCGGATGTGAGATTGCTTACGAACTGGCACTGCAGGGCAAGAAGCCTATTATTGTGGAGATGAAGGATGATTTGATTTCCCAGAAGGGCATTTGTCTGGCTAACAGCTCTTATTTAAGAGAGTGGTTTGCACTGCATGAGATTCCCGTATATCTGGAGACTACATTACAGGCTGTGGAGGATGGTAAAATCCTTTGTAAGGACAAAGAGGGTAAGACTCTGGAACTGGCATGTGACAGCGTAATCAGTTCGGCAGGTTATATCCCCAATCCGCTTACCAAGGCATCCGGTAATGTATATCTGGTAGGAGATTGTCAGCAGGTGGGTAACTTACGTACTGTAGTATGGCGTGCATATGAAGTGGCCATGAAAATATAGCAGGAGGCAAAAAAGTGAATTTAACAAAAGAACAACAGGCAATTTTAGATGGTGAAAAGGGGGATACCCTTGCCAGAGTTATGAAGACACTGGTGCGCTACGGAGAAATCTTTGGCGCAGATGCTATGGTACCCGTTACCGGCAAGTATAATCATCTGGTAACATCCTTTGGATTAAAAGCACTGAAACCGGTTTATGAACTGATGGACAAGTTAATTGAGTCCGGTCATGTGTCTACCCAGAAGTTTTCGGCAGATCCCAGACCTTTGGACCCCGATGTTCCCAGCAGTTTTCTGCAGGATTTCATTTTTAAAAATTTCATGTATTCCAGGCAGGCTGATTATGAAAAGCAGCTGAATGAATTGGGACTAATGGAAAAAGATGCTTTTTCCTGTACCTGCTATATGGACGAAGTGGGTAATACACCTGCAATGGGTGAAGTTTTATCCTGGTCCGAGTCTTCTGCGGTGGTATATGCCAATTCCGTATTGGGAGCAAGATGTAACCGTAATTCGGGTATTATTGACCTGATGGGTTCCGTGTTGGGTTATGTGCCTTATTTCGGCCTTCTTACAGATGAGGGGCGAAAGGCGACCTGGATTGTAAAAATAGAAACCACGAAGAAACCGGAGGCGCAGCTTCTCGGTTCAGCCATCGGTATGAAGGTAATGGAAGATGTACCTTATATCGTAGGACTGGATAAATGGCTGGGTGGTCAGTTGGATGATGCGGCTAAGACTTATTTGAAGGATTTCGGTGCAGCTACGGCGTCCAATGGAGCGGTAGGACTGTATCATGTGGAAAATATTACACCGGAGGCAGTAAAACAAGGAGAGAGCTTAGTGGCTGAAGGTGCGCAGGTCTATGTAATAGACGATGCAGAATTGGAGAGAGTATATAAAAGTTATCCCGTTATATGGAAGAATAAAGAGGCTACGCCCAAGCTTTGTTTCATGGGTTGTCCTCACATGAGTCTGAACCAGTTAATTGATTGGACGCAAAAGATTGACGAGAGTCTGAAACAGGCAGGAAAAAGTAAGGTGTGCATCCCTACGGTATTCACGGCTGCGCCTGCAGTGCTGAAAAAGTTTGAAGAGACACCTTATGCAGCTACCTTAAAAGAGGCAGGAGTAATCACTTCCTACATCTGTCCTTTGATGTATATGAACAATCCTTTAAGTGAAAAGATGCCGGTTATTACCTCCAGTAATAAGTTGCGTACCTACACCAGTGCACGGTACTATACCGATGCAGAGATTTTAGAGCAGATTACCAAGGGAGGTGGCAAGTAATGAAAGAATTTAAAGGCAGAATCGTAGCTCCCGGAACGGTATGTGCTCCGGCATTAGTATCCCATGGCGGTCTGAATACATTAGCGTCCTTCCAGAAAGCATTACAGTTTGGCGATAAGAAAGCCACCTGCGGTGACCAGAACAATCCTGATTTATACGGTAAGCAAATGGCCGGAAAGGCTTTGTGTTTGCCTCGTACCATAGGTTCCACCACCGGCGGACTGGTATTGTATTGTGCATGCTCTATGAAGAGACAGCCTGCGTGTATGCTGTTTTCCGAGCCCATAGATTCACTTGCGGCAGCAGGTGCCATCCTGGCCGATGTATGGCTGGATGAAGTGACCATGCCTGTAGTGGACAGTCTGGGTGAAGAATTCCTGAACTATGTGAAGGATAACATGACTATTACCGTAAAAGAAGACGGAACGGTAGTGGTGGAAGATTAAATGCACATAAACTTTACAGTGTGCTGCTAATATCATTAAGTAGAGCCCCCGCTTTTCGGCATACCTTGCCGAAAGGCGGGGGCTCTAAGATAAAGTTGCAATTTACAGTGGTATCCAATATAATGAAGAATTATAGAAGAGTGATTGGAGAGACGGGAGTTTATGCTTTTTAATTCATATATTTTTATTCTTTTGTTCCTGCCCCTGTGTCTGATAGGGTATTTCCTACTTAATAAGTTTAAGCAGTATACACTTGCACAAGTGTATCTGTTTGGCATGTCCCTGTGGTTTTACGGCTACTTTAAAGTAAAGTATCTGGGGATAATTCTGGCCAGTATACTGATAAATTACCTGGTCTATCTGGGAATAAACAGGTCCGGGACGAAACGGAAAGCCAAGGGAATTATGATTGCAGGAGTATGCATTAATGTAGGTATACTTTTGTATTTTAAATACATGGACTTCTTTATCAGCAATATAAATGCGCTGTTGGGGACTGAAATCGGTTTTTTACGTATAGTACTGCCTCTGGGAATCAGTTTCTTTACGTTCCAGCAGATATCTTTTATTGTGGATGCTTACAGGGGAGAGATACCCGGCTATGGTTTCTGGCATTATGCAGGATTTGTTGCATTTTTCCCGCAGTTGATTGCAGGCCCCATTGTTACCCATGATGAGCTGGTTCCCCAGTTTTTAGATGAAAAGAAGAAGCATCCCGATGCTGAAAACATAGCACAGGGTATCTATATTTTTGCATTAGGTCTTGCAAAAAAAGTATTGTTGGCGGACAGTTTCGGTAAAATAGTTTCTTACGGCTACGGCAATCTGGACAAAATGGATTCTGTAGAGGCGTGTCTGGTGATCCTGGCATACACTATTCAGATTTATTTTGACTTTAGCGGTTACTGTGATATGGCAATCGGTATCGGTAAGATGTTTAATATTGATTTGCCTGTGAATTTCAATTCACCCTATAAGGCCCGGACCATTACGGAGTTTTGGGACAGGTGGCATATGACCCTGACCCGTTTCTTTACCAAGTATGTGTATATTCCTTTAGGCGGTAACAGAAAGGGTGCGGTGCGGACCTATGTGAATGTATTCCTGGTGTTTTTAATCAGCGGTTTCTGGCACGGGGCCAGCTGGAACTTTGTTTTCTGGGGTGTAATGCATGGCTTATTTGTGGTACTGACCCGCAGATTTAAAGAGTTCTTTGCCAAGGTGCCCGGGATAATAAATTGGTTTGTTACTTTTGTATTTGTAAATATAGCCTGGGTATTTTTCAGGGCCAAAACCATGGGAGATGCCTTTTCTGTACTGAAAAATCTTTTTGCGTTCCGTTTTGACGGTCTGGACGGCAATTATATAGAGGTAATCCGTTCCGTGGAATTTACGGAGGTGCTGGGACTTTTTGCTTTGGAAGAGAAATTTCCGCCCTTTGTGTTGACCGGATTTTTCCTGACAGCATTAATCGGTCTGTTTGGTTGTAAGAATGCTTATCAGAAGATGCAGGAGTTTAAGCCCGGTCTGTGGACCATGGTAATTACGGTAGTACTGCTTGTGTGGTGTATTTTCTCCTTTGCGGGCATCAGTACATTTTTATATTTTAATTTTTAGAGGATAATTCATGGGGAACAAATATAAAAGATGGGTATGGTGTGTGGTTGCACTGTTAATGGCCGGATTAGTACTGCTTGGCGGTTTTACGGCATTTATTGATCCCTATTTTCACTATCACGGACCCTTACCCTTTGTAAAATATGAATTGAAAAGTGAACGCTACCAGAATAATGGAATCGTAAGGCACTTTGACTACGATGCCATTATCACGGGCAGTTCCATGACAGAGTGCTTCCGGACCTCGCAGTTAGATGAACTGTTTGGTGTCAAATCCGTGAAGGTGCCCTTTTCCGGTGGCAGTTTCAGGGAAGTAAATGAAAATCTGCAGGTGGCAGTTGACCATAATCCGGAACTGAAAATGGTAGTACGGTGTTTGGATGCTAATCGTTTTTTTGATCATAAGGATAAGATGGATTATGATGATTATCCTGACTACCTGTATGATGAGTCTGTGTGGAACGATGCGAGTTATTTGTTTAATAAGGATATCCTGATGACGGCAGTGCAGAATCTGCACGGGTATATGGCATCAGGTAATAATGCAATGTCCATGGATGAATATGTGAACTGGAGTAATTTTTACCCCTATGGCAGGGATGCTATATTAGGAGCCTTTGCACCGGAGGAAGTGGAGAGGACGGAGTATCGGACAGAGATTACGCAGGAGGAGTATCGTATGATGGATGAAAGCATCAGCCAGAATATTACGGAACTGATTGCTACCCATCCGGAGATAGAGTTTTATATATACATTTCACCATACAGTATCTATTGCATGGATTATTGGAGGCGGTCGGGGACGCTGGAGAGGCAGCTTCTGGCCGAAAAGTATTATATAGAAAAGCTTTTGCCCTATGATAATGTAAAGCTCTTTACCTTCTTTACGGACTATGATACTGTATGTAATCCGGATAATTACAAGGATGTGGCCCATCACGGGGGCTGGGTAAATAGCCGGATATTAGAATATATGAAGAGTGATACCTATAGACTTACCATTGATAATTATGAAGACTATTGTCAGGAAGTATGGGACTATTACATTTCTTTTGATTACGAGTCATTATATGAATAGAATAAACCATAAAAGAAACACCTTTTGTTTATGACCTGCGGGGCTTTCCCGACAAAGGAGCATAGACAAAAGGTGTTTTACTAATTCTTTAAAGGATGGCATTGCTGATGAGCTGGCCTATTTCAACAATATCGCTGCGACCTGAAAATTCAAATTTGACAAGGCCCAGTCCGCTGAACCACATCTCCAGTTCACAGTCTAAATCAATGGTACCTGCGGTTTCAATGGAAAAGGTCTGGATCTTGGAATAGGGAAGGGTGGTAAAATCTTTCTTGCGGCCGGTTATACCCTGGACATTTACGGAAATAATCCGCTTGGAGGTAAATACCACGTAGTCGCGGATGCCTCTATATACGCCAATGATTTCTTCGCCTTTAACTAACAGAGGGAATACATCGGCAGCAGTTTCATTGCTCACTTTGGACAGTTTGATGATACTTCCGTTATTAAAATCAATCATGGGACACCTCGTTTCTTCGAATATGTATAATGTTATATATAAAATTTTAACAAAATACAGTATATATTGCAAGATGAGGGTTGACACATTGGTCTACAGGCAGTAGAATATAGATGGTCTACAAGGAGTAGAATAAATGTGAGGTGAAACTATGGCAGAATACAGATTGGGAGAAGTAGAAAAAGAATTTGCAGATATTATATGGGACAATGAGCCTCTGGCCTCCGGAGAACTGGCAAAACGGTGTATGGAAGTACTTGGCTGGAAAAAATCAACCACTTACACTGTACTGAAAAGGGTATGTGAAAGAGGGCTCTTTTGTAATGAAGAAGGAGTGGTACGTTCCCTGGTTACCCGGGATGAATTTCTGGCGGGCAGATGTGACCAATTCGTACAGGAGACCTTTGACGGATCCTTGCCCGGTTTTATTGCTGCATTTACCAGACAGCGGAAGTTAAGCGAAGAGGAGATTGGGGAGCTATTAGATATTATTGAGCAAAGCAGACGTTAGAAAGGGGGAGGCTGTATGTTGGAAATGATGGAATGGTTGGAGAACACTGCCCTGAGAGGTACGATTGCAGTGTTTGTAGTACTGGCTATACGGGGCCTGCTAAAGCGTACGGATGTCAGTAAAAAGTATTTGTGCCTGCTATGGATGATTCCGTATATCAGTATGGTGCTGCCCGTACTTCCGGAAAGTAATTTCAGTATATGGGGAGTGTTGGAGCGGGCAGGTAATATCCATATATCTGAAGAGACAGTGTCGGCAGACAGTGCATTGCAGTCAGAGCAGGAGTTTTTGCAGGAATTACCGGAGGATTATGGCAAAATAAATGCGCCGAAAGAGGAAACACTAATACATACGATGAATGATGATGCAGAAAGTCGGCCCGTCATGCGTCAGATGACCGGAAAGCGAAAGGCCGGTCCGGTGGTAGGAGTCTGGGGAACCGGTGTGCTGCTGCTGGTGCTTTATACTGCTTGTTATTACGTGAAATTGCGGCGCAGGGTGGCCTGCAGCAGGGAAGTTGAAAAAGGAGTATTTTGTGCAGATGATATTGATATGCCCTTTGTGAAGGGGATATTCAGGCCACATATCTATCTGCCATCCCGGATGTCGGAAGAATTCAGAACATATGTGATTTGTCATGAAAGGATGCATATATCCCGGGGCGACTGTGTGATAAAGCCTGTGGCATACCTGATTACCTGCTTGCACTGGTTTCATCCTGCAGCATGGGTGGCATTTCTGCTTATGGAAAAAGATATGGAGATGGCGTGTGATGAGGCTGTTGTTAGACAAATCGGCGGCGATAATCGTCATGAATATGCCCGGACGCTTTTGTATATGACTACCGGAAAAGGCAGGATGGTAAGTGTGCCCCCTGCTTTTGCGGAAGGAGATATAGGTGAACGTATCCGGAATGTGGTAAAGGATAAGAGGTATGTAAAGGTTTGGGCAATCATTGCATTGGCCATAATTATACCGGTGGCAGCAGTCTTGTTGACAAATCCTTCTGATAAGCCGGGCAAAGAGCCGGATAAGAAGCCGGCTGTGACGGAAGATGAACAGGAGCAGAGCGGATTTACGCAAGAGCGGGACCGAGAGGCTTTGGAACAACAGAGCTCTGATGAGAAAGATAAGTTGAAGGAGAAAGAACTGCAGGAGCAAGGTCGGGATGAAGAAATAGAAGAATCGGAAGATACGGAAGTGCTGCCTTTTATATTGGGTGCGGACGCCGAAAGGATAGAAATCACGCAGCCACAGATTACGGAAGCTACGGAGCCCGGGGCAGACCCGCCGTCCCTGGATTATGCATCACCAAGAAGGATGATTTTCCATGGTTATTTCGGATTGTTTGTGTATGACAGGGAGCGGGGCATTGTCGGTGCCGTGGACCTGCAAAGTATCGGTTGTCATCATACCCAGGGAGATGAGTATTGTGAAGTTCAGGCATCTAAGGATGGGAGCAGGGTATATCTGCATGTGATGAGCAGTAATGAAATGTATGTATATGATGTGGAGGAAACTGCTCTTTACCGACAGACTTATACGGGAATGCCGGAGGATGTATTCCGGAGACTGGAAGATAGTGGGGAGAGGCTTACTCCTGATTACACAGTGTTGCGCAGCGATAAGTGCGTGGTACTGACGGATGGGTACCATTTTTTGGAAAGCGGCAGCGGTATGATTATAGATTTGTGCTGGAAGAGAGAAGACAAAGGTACCATGCCCCAAAGTACTATTTACGAAAGTTTTACTATTTTTAAGTGAAATTAACTAAAAACTCGCGGTTTTGACACAAAACTGTGAGTTTTTTTGTTGAAAATGGAATAATTTACTTTATCTATTGACATAATGAAGCTTTTTTCATATAATTGAAGTAGGAAATTAGTACTACTCTTATTTCCGCATATTGGGATGAATAGTTTACTATTTGGTTTACAAAAGAGAGAGGAGAACGCGATATGTTAACGAGATTATTAGACACGGTAGCATTAAGTCATGTGCTGATTGAGCAGGATTTAGGTGAAATGAGTACACTGAAGGCCAATGGAATGACCTTTGAAGTGCGTTCCTTTAAGGCAGAGGGGTTGGGCCATGTATCATTGATGAATGGTACGGGACTGTTTGGATTATCCAAAGAGGAAACCTTTATCATATGCCCTATTGAGAAGGATTTGCCTTTGTACATGTACAGAAGAACTAAGGGAAAGGGTGCGGATACCCTGAAGATTGAATTGTATGATACCCAGGTAATTGAGAGTGATTTATCCAAATTGCATGAGGTAAAAAATCTTTATTTGGATGCTCCCGATTTCGTGCCCGAGAGACAATGGTTTGATTCCTACAAGCTGGCAGAAAGTGTAGCCAAGAAGGGTAAGGAGAAACACAGTGACAGATTTGACAGTATGACTATGGAATATATCTGGGCATACATGGCATTACAGCCTGCTGATGCAGAAGTGCAAATCAAAGAAAAGCGAAACAGAGTATCTTCTTATGTAGAAGGTTTGTTAAAGAACGGCGGACATTATACTCATACTTTCATGAAGAGTTTGGGTGTGGAGAAGATACAACAGCTGTACCGCACGGCATTGTACGGCACCGAAGAGTGGCGCAATGATATGGATGTACCCGAAGTTGCAGAGGATGTACAGTCCGTGCAATCCGTACAGGGAGTACAGTACGTGAGTTGAATAGATGGACCCTCTAAGGGTTGAACTAAGGGAGATATATAATTGAGAGAATATATAAGCTTAAATCAGAACTGGGCCTTTTCCAAAAGGGCCCAGTCTGTGCCTGTAAAGAAACCTTTATTTTGGAGAAAAGTAAATTTGCCCCATACTTGGAACAGTAAGGATGGTCAGGACGGAGGCAACGATTATTACCGGGGAACATGTTATTATGCAAAGGGAATTGTAAAAAAAGACCTGCCCCGGGGAGAACAGTACTATTTGGAGATAAACGGTGCTAATTCTTCCGCAGATGTATATGTGGACGGTCAGCCGGTGGCACACCATGACGGAGGATATTCCACCTGGCGCGTAAATCTTACGGAGGTATTGAAGGAAAAGAGCCTGCTTGTTATAGCGGTGAATAACGGAGAAAATAGTCATGTGTATCCCCAGATGGCTGACTTTACTTTTTATGGCGGTCTGTATAGAGATGTGAAACTGATTGCAGTACCGACAGCACATTTTGAACTGGAGAATTATGGCAGTAGCGGAGTCCTGGTAACACCGGAGATACAGGGCAGCGATGCCATGGTTAAAATAGAAGCCCAGGTGGTAAATACACAGCCTGATATGAAACTGCGCTATTTGATCAGCGACGGTGAAGGCAGGGAAGTGACCCAGTGTATTACTGCGGCAGATGCAGGAGCCGTAGAATTAAAAATAAAGGATGCACATTTGTGGAAGGGGCGTAAGGATCCTTACCTATACACTGCTTCTGTGGAACTTTTGCAGGAAGATACTGTAACGGATATGGTTTCTGCCCGCTTCGGATGCCGCAGCTTCTGTATTGACGCTGATAAGGGATTCCTGTTAAACGGTGAGAGCTATCCCTTGCGGGGAGTGTCCCGTCATCAGGACAGAAAGGGAATCGGTAATGCCCTGCTTTGGGAGCATCATAAAGAAGATATGGACCTGATATGTGAGATGGGGGCCAATACCATACGTTTGGCACATTACCAGCATGCACAGGAGTTTTATGACCTGTGTGATGAGCGGGGAATGGTGGTCTGGGCAGAGATACCTTATATTTCCAAGCACATGCCGGAGGGCAGGGAGAATACCATATCCCAGATGAAGGAACTGGTATTGCAGAATTATAACCACCCCAGTATCGTGGTATGGGGATTGTCCAATGAGATTACCATAAACGGCAGCGACGAAGATTTACTGGAAAATCACCGTATATTAAATGATATGGTACATGAGATGGATGGTACCAGGCTTACTACCATGGCATGCGTGTCCATGTGCGATATGAAGGACCCTTATGTACAGATACCGGATGTGGTGTCATACAATCATTATTTCGGATGGTATGGCGGGGATACATCCATGAATGGCCCATGGTTTGATTCCTTCCATAAGGAGTTTCCGCAGATTCCCATCGGTTGCAGCGAATACGGTTGTGAGGGCCTGGACTGGCACAATTCCCGGCCTGCCCAGGGAGATTATTCCGAAGAATACCAGGCATATTATCATGAAGAACTGATAAAGCAGCTCTTTACCAGACCTTATTTGTGGGCTACTCATGTGTGGAACATGTTTGATTTCGGCGCGGATGCCAGAGCGGAGGGCGGTGAAAACGGGCAGAATCATAAGGGACTGGTTACATTTGACCGTCAGTATAAAAAAGATGCTTTTTATGCTTACAAGGCATGGCTGTCTGAGGAACCCTTTGTGCATATCTGCGGTAAGCGTTATGTGGACAGGGTAGAAGAGGTAACCAGAGTAACGGTGTACTCTAACCAACCTGAAGTAGAGCTTTTGGCAAACGGCAAAAGCCTGGGTAAGCAGGAGAGCCCGGAGCATTTCTTTCATTTTCAGGTGCCCAATGAGGGAGAAACAGTACTTACAGCCAGAGCAGGGGAATGCAGTGATGAAAGCCGGATCAGAAAGGTCTCCGAGTTCAATGAAGCTTATCGCTTAAAAGATACGGGAGCCATTCTCAATTGGTTTGATATTACGGCACCGGAGGGATACTTCTCCCTAAATGACAAATTGGCGGATATCATGGCTAATGAAGAGGGTAAAGCGCTGTTCATGAGTATGGTGGAGGAACTGACTGCTACCATGGAAAGCGGTAAAGCAGGCGGCTTTAAGCTGAATGCGGGACTTCTAAGGATGATAGGAGGGTTCACGGTATTGCGGCTGACAAGTATGATGGGCACTGCCAATATTACGGTGACCAAAGAGCAGTTACTGGAACTAAATGAAAAGCTGAACAGAATAAAAAAGTGACCGTATATCAATAGAATACTTTAATGGAATATGTATAGAACAAATATTAACTGAATAAAGACAATAAGCAACTTGCTACCTTCAAACTGCAGTGTTAAAATATAGCAGATTGAGGGTAGTTTTTGCTTTTTAGAAAACTTCTGTAAAGGATTGATTTGGAGGTAATACATATGAACGCGCAGGGCATGCGTCGTAAGGCACTTCGTGCGGCTTTTCCACATACCATACCGATTTTTACCGGCTTTTGGTTTTTAGGACTGGCATACGGTATATACATGAATGTGTCGGGCTTCAGTTTTTGGTATCCAATGCTGATGAGCCTTACCATATTCGGAGGCTCCCTGGAATTTCTGGCGGTATCTATGCTGCTGAGCCCATTTGCTCCGGTGCAGACATTGGTGGTGACTTTGATGATACAGGCAAGGCACCTGTTCTACGGCATATCCATGCTGGATAAGTACAGGGGAATGGGCTGGAAACGTTTTTATCTGATATTCGGTATGTGTGATGAGAGTTTTTCCATCAACTACACGGCAGAGATTCCTGAGGACGTGGACAAGGGTTGGTTTATGTTTTGGGTAACTTTACTGAATCAGTTCTACTGGGTGTCCGGTTCCACTTTGGGAGGAGTGCTGGGCTCCCTGATTGCTTTTGATACGGAAGGGCTGGATTTTGTGATGACTGCTATGTTTGTAGTGATTTTCTTGGAGCAGTGGCTCAAGGAAAAGAAGCATTATACCGCTCTTATCGGTATGGGGGCTGCGGTTGCGTGCAGACTGGGCTTTGGAGCAGATTCCTTTATGGTGCCCACTATGGTGTGCATTCTGCTACTTTTGACGCTGGGACGTAAACCCATAGAAAAGGCAGGTGGACTGGTATGACGATGGTACAACAGATGATTACAATAGCCATTTGCGTCCTGGGCACCATGGCTACCAGATTTTTGCCGTTTATGATTTTTTCGGGAAAACGAGAGACTCCTAAATATATTCAATATCTGGGCAAGGCGCTCCCGTCAGCTATTTTTGGCATGCTGGTGGTATATTGCCTGAAAAATGTCAGCATCAGCAGCGGAGCGCACGGCATTCCGGAAGGGATAGCAATTCTGGTGACCGTATCATTGCATATGTGGAAAAGACAGATGCTCCTGTCCATCGCGGGAGGAACAGTTTGCTATATGCTGTTGGTTCAATTGGTATTTTAAATAAAAGAATAAAAAGTACAAAAGAGAAGGGGTATGGTGAAACCTCCCCGTTGATATGGCGTCTATAAGGATAGATGGAAATGATATCTATATACGGAAACGGGAGGTACATTATGTTGAAGAAAAAATTAATCCAATGGGTAGTAGTACTTACTGCAGTAGGTTGTTTGGGCGGTTGCGGAGAATCGGTGGAACCAGGCAGGGAAATCCCGGGAGCGCCGTTGCAGACAGAGGAAGAGCTTACATATGAACAGATGGAGGTTAAGGAAGCACCTATCAATACCTCCACCTTGCTGGCAACCAATATAGACCTGGTAGACAGGGTTAGCGCAGGTAATCCCGGACAAAATGTGATGATTAGCGGCACATCCTTAAACTACGCCTTGGCCATGCTGGGAAACGGCGCAGAACCGGAGGCACTGCAGGCTATAGAAGCATTCCTGGGACAGGATATTGCAAGTACCAACTCCTATTACGGGGAGTTACTGACCCGGCCGGAGACGGGCAGCGGCAATAAGCTGGTGATTAAGAATGCCTTCTGGGTGGATGAAACCCTGGATTATGATGTGAAGAAGGATTACCTGAAGGTACTGGAGGATGTATATCAGGCCCATGTACAGGAGATTCCCATGGATGCCAAAGGTATTAAGAAGGTAAACAGATGGGCTGCAAAGGCCACCGACAATATGGTGCAAAATGCCCTGAGCCCTCAGGATATTACTGAGGATACGGTATCCATTATCATGAATACCACACTGCTGGACGGTAAATGGGACAAACCTTTCCGGAAGGAAAATACCAGGGATGTAGATTTCACCATGGCTTCGGGAGATATGGTGAAGGTAAAAGGTATGCATGACAGCGCCTACATGTACTACGAAAACGAATATGCTACAGGATTCCGCAAGGATTATAAAAAGAATGAATATTATATGATAGCTGTACTTCCCAAGGAGGAAGGCGATTTCACCCTGGCAGGGCTGGATTTGGAGGGCCTGGTGGCAAGCGGCAAAACCACTTCAGAGCTGAATGCAGAATTAAGTATCATGCTGCCTAAAACAGATTTTGAAGTGAAATATAATCTCACGCAGATATTAAAGGCAGCAGGTCTGGACCGGTTATTTGATAAAAGCAGAAACAATTTCCCGGAGATCTATGATAATGACAGCCCGGATTTTAAGTCCTATGCATCAGCCGTTATCCAGAACGACAGACTCATCATAGATGAGGAGAGTACCAGGGCAGCGGCGGTGACCAGTATCATGGTGGATAATTGTACTACAGCCTGGGAGGAGAAACTGCAATTACGGGTATATCTGGACCGCCCCTATGTGTTACTGCTGATGGACGGGGAGACCGATGAGCCTTTGTTTGTGGCAAAGATTATGAAGCCTTAGAGTAAAATGTGGTTGTTATTTCGGATGCAAATATTTTAAATATTGACTTTGTCGCTTTGTTATATTAAAATGTACTTAAATAGGGATAGGCAAACTTATGGAAACATAGGGACGCAAAGCTGGAAGTTTAAGTAATAGAAAGTACATTCTATTATAGTGATGGTTCGGTTGCAATGTTAGTTCATTGCAACCGTTTTTTAATTTACATGAAAGGGGATAAAAATGAAAAAGATGTTTAGGAAGGTAATGGTATTTTTAGTGGTGGTCATGCTCTGCATAGATGCAATGGGCGTTAGAGCGTTTGCAGAAGGAGGATCTAACAGTGCATCTTGGTCGAAAGATTCAAACACTTCAGATTATCACGTTCAGAAACAGAGTGAAGATTCTTTATATATGCAAGAGGATATGTCAAGAGAGGCATATGTATATGAATATGAGAATTTTACTGTGGAGTATCTTATTCAAGGAAATTGGGAAGGAAATAGTAATGTACTTGTACGACTTTCGAATACATCAGATACAGTAATTGAAAATTGGGAACTTACGTGGAAGTCGCAAGATATTATTTCTAATGTGTATAATGCGAAAATAAATGTTTCGAAAGATGTTTATACGTTTAAAAATTTGGGTTATAACCAGGATGTTTTGCCGGGGGAAGCGGTTGAGTTTGGTTTTAACGTTACGTATAGAGAAAAATTACATATTCCTGCCGGTTTTGTACTGTCCGTTGTTGAGATGCAGACAGTAAAAGAGGAATTATACATTTTTGATAATGTAATAACAAATAAGTGGGAGGGGGGATATACAGGAGAGTTACATCTTACAAATTTAAGTAATAGTGTGCTGGAAGACTGGTACCTGACTGTACAGGTAGATGATCTTATTACAAGTGTTTGGAATGCCGAATTGACAGATTTAGGAAATGGTATGTATGGTATAAAGAATCCGGCATATCATCAAAACATTCAGCCGGCCGAAAGCATAGTTATCGGCTATTTGGCGAGTGGCAATAACAGTGAAACACTCAAACCGGTTGTATTAAGTGTACAAAAGAGTAATGGTTTGGCAATGCCGGAAGTTGAAGAAAGTGAAGAATCTACTGAGCGGGAGGAGTCTGGAGAAGATAATGAATCCACTGAAAGTGAAGAACCGGAGGATAGTAGTGAAGAAGGGGAAAGTGGGGATAATAAAGAGTCTGTGGAAAACAGTGAACCGGGAGAAAGTGGAGAGTTTACTGAGAGCGAAGATATTGAGGAGACGCAGGATAGCATAGAATCAACTGAGAGCAACGAGGTTGAAACGGAACAGGAGCAATTAAAAGAAAATTATGTTACTGTGTTCAATGCCTTTGAGCAGATTGAAGGAGAAGAAACATGTATTGTACTGTTTAAGTAAATTTATTGGAGTTAAATGAAAAAGAGAAGATATAGCGAATATAATTTAAAAATTATTCATTTGGTAGCGATAGCAAGTGTGTTTTTATTTTTTCTGATTGACGCTGTAATGTTAATGGAAGAAGTTTTCGATATACGCTTTCTGTCTTTGATTATTCCGAAAAAAGAATCAGTGATACTGTATCTGTGGCTTGGTAGGTGGTTATTTTTACCAATTATATCTGGTGGATGCTGGTATATGTATTTTGAAAGATATATATGCTTGAAATTATCAGAGGAAGAAAAATCAGCGTATAGTCAAGAACGAAAAAGACTTCTAATAAGTATTGGGGCAGAGGTCTTGGCGGGGATGATTGCGATAGTAAATCTACACAGTATTCTTATGTTTTTGGTAGAACACTGGGAATATATAAATGAACTGGTGGCATGGGCCATAATAAAAAGCCTTTTTGCGGTTATTTGGGTGTATGTGTGGTTTTGGTGTCTAAAAAGAAGAAAGAGAGGAGGCGATTATCAAGGTATAAGTATTTGCAAGGCAGTTGGAGTAATGGCGTTATTGATTCTGATAGGTGTTTTATCAATAGTAGTGACGGCAAAAGTATATGAAGAAGCAGAGACAGTCAGATTTAGGAAAATGCTTGAGTATTACGATCAATACGGAGAATATAAGTATTCGTGACTTGAATCTATTTACATTTGGGGGGCGGGCTGGTAAGTGGGATATTACTTTACAGAAAGAATATAAGGTAAAGAACTTATTAGTGTCGTAGTAGATAGTCTGACTACAGTTTGAATGGAAGTGATTATGAGACCTAGAGGAAGGGCAGAAGATGAGAAGGGATTCTGTTTTAAAAGAATTGAAGATAGTTAAGGCGGTTGCGGTTGTGCTCACCGTACTGCATTTTGTGTCATGCAGTATAGGTGTTTGGTCACAGAACGTTGCCATATCGGCAGAAGCAGATATATTGGCAGGACTTTTGTTTTATTTTCTGCCGTTTCCGACTATATTCAGTTGGATTATGTACATAGAACGGTATGTGCATTGGAATTGTGTGCTCAGTGGCGTAGAAGATAAAAAAGCGATTCATAGGCAATGCTATGAGAAGCTTATATATGTGGCCATATGTGCCTTTTGTTTTGAAGGGAGTTTACTTGCAGTGGTTTATTTTGTGGCAAACTATAAGGAATACTTAGCCGGACTCAGTACTTATCTGTGCGTAATAGTATTGCTGGCTGCTTTTTGGCTCTTTTATCTGATGTTCACCATAAAAAGGATAAGGAAAAACAGTTTGGAAAGTGGTAGGGAAAAGAACAAAAAAGCTTACAAAATTACTTTGTTGGTATTGGCACCCATATCTATATTAGGGATTCTTTTGCTTATTTACGAAGCTGATTCGGTTGTTTTTTTGAGACGAATGCTGGAGGAAGTTTAGGATTGCCGGATGTAGTGGATTTACTATGGGGATACACATTTTCTTTATCAAAAAAGGTTTGAGCGGACGTTTGTCCGCTCTTTTTTTATACATTTTTTATTGACATAGAAACATTTGGTGTTATAATATTCTCAAATTATTTAATTAAATATATTTAGATAAAAGAATTGAAGTGAAGGTAACGGGAGGAGTGTTGTGTATGAAAGTAAGGAAGTGTCCGGCCTGTAAAACGGAGACTGAGAGAAGTGTGTTGGACAGTAATTATTCCATATGTCCCGCCTGCGGACATTATATGAGATTTCATGCCAAAAAGAGATTGCAGTCCCTGGTAGATAAAGGCAGTTTCAAGGAATGGGACGGTGATTTGGAGTGGAGCAATCCATTAAATGATAAAGAATATGCAGAAAAAGTGGAGGATGCTTCCAGGAAGCACAATCTTAAGGATGCCATCATTACGGGAGAGGCCTGTATAGAGGGGAATTCCGTGGCTATAGGCGTGATGGATACCCGGTTTATGATGGCGAGTATGGGTCAGGTGGTAGGTGAGCGTGTGACCAGGCTCTTTGAACGTGCCACAGGCAAGAAGCTTCCGGTGATTCTGTTTTGCTGTTCCGGAGGCGCCAGAATGCAGGAGGGAATCATCTCCCTGATGCAGATGGAAAAGACCGCCGCGGCAGTAAAGCGCCATGATGGGGCAGGGCTTTTGTATATCTCCGTATTGACCAATCCTACCATGGGTGGTGTGACCGCCAGTTTCGCCCTGATAGCGGACATCATTCTGGCAGAAAAGGGAGCCATGATAGGCTTTGCAGGGCCTCGTGTCATTGAACAGAACACCGGTGTGAAACTGCCCGAAGGCTTTCAGACGGCTGAATTTCAGATGGACCATGGTGCGGTGGATGATATTGTGGAGCGTGCCAATATGCGCAGGTACATGGGGATGGTGTTAAAGCATCACCGGAAAAAACGCAGCCGGATCATATGCCCCGGAAGCATTGAAAAGGAAGGCCGGGGTATGGTCAGTCCCGGGGCCCTCAGCGCATGGCAGACGGTACAGAGGGCCCGGGCCACGGACAGACCCACCAGCCTGGATTACATGGAAAAGGTATTTGACTCCTTTTATGAGCTTCACGGGGACAGAACTATAGAGGATGACCATGCCATAGTGGGAGGTATTGCTACCATCTGCGGCACACCGGTAACAGTTATCGGAGTCCAGAAGGGTAAAAGTGATATACAGGAAGCACTCTATCGTAATTGGGGCATGCCTTCTCCTGCGGGTTACAGAAAGGCTCTGCGTCTGATGAAGCAGGCAGAAAAATTCGGCCGTCCCGTTATCTGCTTTGTGGATACCATTGGTGCAGCCTGTGGCAAAGAAGCGGAGGAGCAGGGGCAGGGTCATGTGATTGCCCGGCTTTTAAAGGAGATTTCCACTATTAAGGTGCCCATATTGTCCATTATTCACGGAGAGGGCGGCAGCGGCGGCGCATTGGCACTAAGTGTTGCCAATGAGGTCTATATACTGGAGCATGCGGTCTATTCTATATTGACGCCGGAGGGCTATGCAAGCATCCTGTGGAAGGACAGTAAGCGTGCACCGGAAGCGGTGGATATGATGAAGATGACCTCCAAAGATTTGTATGACCTGCAGGTGGTGGACAAAATATGTGCGGAACCTGCTGAATTCGATGAAAAAAACATGCGCAAAATGTGCTTGAAATTAAAGTGGGACATTTTGATGTTTTTAAAGAAATATCACGGAAAGAGCGATAAGTTCATTTTGAACCAGCGCTATGAAAGGTTCCGGAAATTCTAAATTTTAAAGGGAAATATATTACATTAATATATTAATAAAAGCAAAAAGGAGAAAGTAAAATGACTTTTGAAAAAGTAAAAGAAACCATTGTGGCAACTGTGAATTGTGATGAGGAAAAGGTGGTGTTGGAAGCAAAGCTGAAGGAAGACCTTGGTCTGGATTCTTTGGATGCAGTGGAACTGAACATGGCACTGGAGGAGGCTTTTGATATTTCTATTTCCGATGAAGACCTGATGAAGTTTGTATCAGTAAAGGATATTGTGGACTTTGTAGACAGTAACAAATAAAAGAAACGGCACGGGAGTGCCACTGGGCACTCCCTATTTTTGCCGGGGAAGTATCTGTGGGGAGACAGAGAAAAGTTAAAGGAAAAGAGTATGAGTATGCAGGGAATACATATTGTTGCCACAGGCACGGCATTGCCCCGTAAGGTGGTAACTAATGATGACTTGAGTAGAATAGTGGATACCAGTGATGAGTGGATTCAGACCAGAACAGGTATCTGTCAGAGATATTATTGTGAAGAAGAGACCGGTGTGACACTGGCGGCGGAGGCGGCCGGTAAGGCATTGGAGAAGGCCGGGATTGACAGGAATGAAGTGGGTGTGATTATGGTGGCTACATCCACGGCAGAGTATTCTTTCCCTTCCACGGCCTGTCTGGTGCAAAAGGCATTGGAACTGCCTACTGAGGTGATTGCCTTTGATGTCAGCGCAGCCTGTGCCGGGTTTTTATATGGACTAAATATATGCAGGGGACTTTTGCAAAGCGGCAATAAGAAATATGCCTTGCTGATAGGAAGCGAGCAATTGTCCAGACTGATTGATTTTAAGGACCGGGCCAGCTGTATATTGTTTGGTGACGGCGCGGGAGCAGCAGTGCTGGAGCTTAGTGATGCCCCATTTTGGCACAGAGCCTGGGCTGACGGCGATGCCGGACCTTTATGGGGAAAGGGCCCCGGATATGATAATGCCAAGATCCGGATGGACGGCAGGGAAGTGTTTAAATTTGCAGTGAGAGTGCTGAAGCAGGGGATCGATGCCATATTGGAAGACAGTGGGATGAGTATGGAGGATATTGATTATGTGCTTTGTCATCAGGCAAACAAAAGAATTATAGAGCATGTAAGTAAAAAGTATCCTGACTGTGAGGATAAGTTTTATACCAATATAGCGCAATATGGTAATACTTCGGCAGCCAGCATTCCTATATTGATAAACGAAATGACGGAAAAAGGATTGCTGAAAGAAGGAATGAAAGTCATTGCAGTGGGCTTTGGAGCCGGGTTTACCTGGAGCAGTGCACTGCTTACCATATAAACGGAGAGGTCGTATGAGATGAAGATAAACGAATTGTTGGGAACCAAGTATCCCTTTATTCAGGGCGGTATGGCAAATATAGCAACCGGTGAGTTTGCGGCAGCAGTATCTAATGCCGGAGGTTTGGGTCTAATCGGTGCAGGCGGTATGAGCGTGGATATGTTACGTGATAATATTCGCAGGTGTAGGACCTTAACGGATAAGCCCTTTGGTGTGAATCTGATGCTGATGCATCCCCAGGTGGATGAAATGGCTGAACTTATCGTGGAAGAAGGCATCAAAGTGGTTACCACAGGTGCCGGTAATCCGTCTAAATATGTGGAGAACTGGAAGGCTCACGGCATGGTTATCATGCCGGTGGTTTCTGCGGTGGCATTAGCCAAAAAAATGGAATCCATGGGCGTAGATGCAGTAATTGCTGAAGGTACTGAGAGCGGTGGACATGTAGGAGAGATGACCACCATGACCCTGGTGCCTCAAGTAGTGGATGCAGTATCCATACCCGTTATTGCAGCAGGCGGTATCGGTGACGGGCGTCAGCTGGCAGCAGCATTTGCATTGGGAGCAAGTGGTGTGCAACTGGGCACCTGTCTGCTGGTATCAGAGGAATGTCCCATTCATAATGCATACAAAGAGGCGGTGCTGAAGGCAAAGGATAATTCTACCATTGTTACCGGACGAATCACAGGTACACCGGTACGAATCATTAAAAATACCATGGCCAGAGAGTATGTAAGGCAAGAGAAGGCCGGGGCAGATAAGATGGAGCTGGAGAAATTTACGTTGGGCTCCCTGAAGCGAGCAGTGTTTGAAGGTGATGTAGTAAACGGTTCCTTAATGGCAGGTCAGGTGGCGGGCCAATTAAAGGAAATTCGCCCTTTGAAAACCATTCTGGATGATTTGTATACAGGATATGCAGAAGTAGTAAAGGGGCTGGGTGAAAATGGACCGTAAAGGAACTGATGGACAGTCTGATAACGGAAGCCGGACTGTAAGAGCAGTAAAAGGAAAAAGGAAAGGTTAGTGCAAGTTATGAAAACAGTATTTATGTATGCCGGACAGGGTAGTCAGAAGGTCGGAATGGGTCAGGATTTGTATGAAAGCTTTTCTGAGTATAGAGAGGTCGTCGATGGGATTCAGATAGAATTTGATTTAAAAACCATGATGCATGAGGGACCTATTGATCAGTTGTCATTGACAGAGCATACCCAGCCTTGTATGGCGGCATTTGCAGCAGGTGTGACCAAGGTGCTGAAGGCGAATGGCATCACTCCGGACGCAGTTTGTGGTCTCAGTCTGGGTGAATATGGTGCACTTCATGGAGCAGGAGTGATATCTGCAGAAGATTATGTGGCGGTTACAGCTTTCAGAGGACGTGCCATGGCAAATGCTGCCAAGGGTCTGGAATGCAGTATGAGTGCGGTGCTGGGTATGGACAGTGCTACGGTGGAGCAGGCCTGTGCAGAAAGCAGGAAGGCAGGTTTTGTCACTTTGGTAAATTATAATTGTCCCGGTCAGTATGTAATCTGCGGAGATGAAGCGGGTGTTGCGGCAACCGAGGCGCTTTTGAAAGAAAAAGGTGCCAAGCGCTGCATCAGACTGAATGTAAGCGGTCCTTTCCATACCAAATACATGGAGCCTGCAGCAGAGGCACTTCGTAAAAAGCTGGAAACGGTGGAGTTTGCTCACCCTCAGACACCGGTAGTGCTTAATGTGACCGGAGATTTCTACAACGGCTGTGATGACTTAAAAGATATTTTAGAACAGCAGGTAAAATCCGGGGTGCACTTTGAGGAAGGAATTATGAAACTGTTGGAGGCAGGTGCGCAGCAATTTATTGAGATCGGACCCGGCAATACCTTGAGCGGTTTTGTTAAAAAGATTGCAAAAGCCGTGGGAAAGGAGGTTACTACGGTAACCATTGACACGGCAGAAGAACTTAAAAAAGTATTGGAGCAAAAGGAGGTATATGTCCGTGGATAAGAGGAAGGTAGCCCTGGTAACGGGCGGAAGCCGCGGAATCGGCAGAGCAGTTTGTGAGCGTCTGGCCGCAGAGGGCATGGACATTATTTTTAATTATAATAACGGTGAGCAGGCCGCGGAGGAGACCCTTGCTCTTTGTAAAAAGCACGGTGTGAATGCTTTTGGTATAAAGGCTGATATCAGTGGCAGTGAGGCATGCAGCAGACTGGCAGCACAGGCACTTGAACTGGGCGGCAGACTTGACGTGCTGGTAAATAACGCAGGTATTACCAGGGATGGTTTAATCATCAGAATGTCCGATGAAGATTTGAATGCGGTAATAGACACGAATCTGAAGGGAGCCTTTTATATGATGCGGGAAGCATCCAAAATCATGTTGAAGCAAAAAAGTGGCCGGATCATTAATATCAGCAGTGTGGTAGGTGTAATAGGTAACGCAGGTCAGGTAAATTATGCAGCAAGTAAGGCAGGAGTGATCGGTATGACCAAATCTCTGGCAAGGGAACTGGCATCCAGAAAAATAACAGTAAATGCGGTGGCTCCCGGAATGATAGAGACAGATATGACCGGATGCTTAAGTGAAGCTGCAAAAGCTAAAATCCTGGACTCCATACCCTTTAAGGAGATGGGTTGCGCAGCTGATGTAGCGGGATTGGTGGCGTTTCTGGCCGGTGAAGACAGCAGATATATTACCGGACAGGTAATTTGTGTGGACGGAGGAATGGCGATATGAGACGCGTGGTAATAACCGGTATGGGGGCAATTACCCCCATTGGAAATAATGTGAAAGAAATGTGGCAGGGGGTAAAGGCGGGAGCCTGCGGAATTGCTCCCATTACCCTGTATGATACGACGGACCGGAAGGTAACGCTGGCGGGAGAAGTAAAGAATTTTGTGCCCGAAGAGGTGCTGGATAAAAAGGAAGCACGCAGAATGGACAGATTTACCCAGTTTGCCATGGTTGCCGCAGGGGAAGCCATGAAAGACGCCGGATTCGACGAAACGAAGCTAAATAAGAAAAGATGCGGAGTCATACTGTCCAGCGGTATCGGTGGACTGACCACTATTCAAAGCGAAGATATCAAAGGATTTGAAAAAAGTTACGACAGAGTGTCGCCCTATTTCATTCCTATGGTGATTACGAATCTGGCAGCGGGCCAGGTAGCCATTGCACATGGGTTTAAGGGAATGTGCAGCTGTGTGGTAACTGCCTGTGCAAGCGGCACCAATGCCATCGGAGAAGCATTTCATCATATCAGGGATGGTTACAGTGAGGTAATGCTCTGCGGAGGCACGGAGGCCAGCATCACACCGCTGGGAATGGGTGGATTTACTACTATGAAGGCCCTTTGTCAGTCCACGGATTCTAACCGTGCATCTATTCCTTTTGACAAGGAAAGGAGCGGATTTGTAATGGGTGAGGGTGCAGGAGTACTGGTGCTGGAAGAATATGAGCATGCGGTAAACAGAGGGGCGCACATTTATTGTGAAATCGTGGGTTACGGAGCAAATTGCGATGCCCATCATATTACTGCTCCTTTGGAAGACGGAAGCGGTGCGGCTGATTGCATGCAGCTGGCACTGGAGGATGCGGGTGTAGGTCCGGAAAAAGTGGATTACATTAATGCCCATGGCACTTCCACTCTTTTAAACGATAAGGGAGAAACAGCGGCTATCAGACTTGCTTTCGGAGACCATGCAGATAAGTTGGCGGTCAGCTCCACCAAGGCCATGACAGGCCATTTGTTAGGGGCCAGTGGAGCAGTGGAAGCTGTGATTACTGCTCTGAGTGTGCGGGATGATTATGTACCTGCAACTATTCATCACCAGATGCCGGATGAAGACTGTGACCTGGATATTGTGCCTAATCAGGGGAGAGAACAGCGGGTGGAATACGCTATGTCAAACTCTTTGGGATTTGGCGGACATAATGCAAGTATTCTGCTGAAAAAATACAGTGAGGTATAACTATGGAACTTAATTCAAATCAGATACAGGAGATTCTCCCTCACAGATATCCTTTTTTACTGGTGGACCGGATTACGGAATGTGTGCCCGGCAGGAGCGCGGCCGGTATAAAATGTGTTTCGGCCAATGAGATGCAATTTTTAGGACATTTCCCTACTCAGCACATTATGCCGGGAGTGCTTATTCTGGAAGCGCTGGCACAGACCGGGGCGGTGGCTATTCTGACAGAGGAAGAAAATAAAGGGAAAATCGTGCTTTTTGGAGGTGTGAAGTCGGCACGTTTTAAGCGTCCCGTGGTGCCCGGGGATGTACTGGAGATGAAATGCGAAATCGTGAAACGCCGGGGCCCCATAGGTATCGGAAGTGCAGTGGCAACTGTAAAGGGCGAAGTGGCCGTAACTGCGGAACTTACATTTGCAATTCAATCGTAATATTGGTATAATCTGTATGTCAGAACAAACGAAAACAGCTGATGAACGGAGGAACAGGATGCTTCAGGATGCATTTAACAAAGTATATACCAAGTTTAAACTGCATTTTTATACCAAATTTTTCGAAAGGGTGCAGGAGAGGGAGGCATCACTGACCACAGTGGAGTCTTTTTGCATGGAGATTATTTACTCCATGAAGAACCCCACTATTAACGAGTTTGCAAAGGCAGCCAATATATCATCACCCAATGCGGCTTATAAAGTGAACAACCTAATTAAGAAGGGCTATGTAAACAAAGTCCAGTCGGAGCAGGACAGAAGAGAGTTTCATTTAGAGGTTACGGAGAAATACATAAATTATTACAATATCAGCTACCGTTATATCGGAACGGTAATGAAGCGTATGGAGCAGAGATTTACGCCCAAAGAGCTTGAGGTAATCGAAAGGGCGCTTGTGATTATGCACGATGAATTGATGCCTGAGATTAGTCTGAACGGTATTTCAAAGGAATAGAATGCGTCGGTCGCCATGTGCGGCCGGCGTTTTTTCTGATTTTCATGAAGAAGGAGAACAGCGCCGTCAATTAGGTGCCTGTAAGGAGAAAAGATGAAAAAGTGTTTTGAGAGACCGCCTTTTTTTGCAAGAAGAATGGTAATGATGATAAGCGGTGTGATTTTGCAGGCTCTGGGGCTGGCAATTCTGATAAAATTGCAACTGGGAACGGACCCTTGTTCCTGTCTGACCCAGGGAGTAACCAATTACCTCCCTCTCAGTTTCGGTACCTGTCAGCTGATATGCCATCTGTTTACTTTTGCTATAGTACTGAGATACGACAGAAGCAGAATCGGCTTCGGAACCATTGGTAATATGGTATGTTTGGGATATATTGCGGATTTCTTTGGTTATATCCGAGATACGGCGATACCGCAGGTGTTTTGGGAGAGCCGGCTGAATGTATATCTCATGCTGATACCGGCGCTGTTGTTTTTTATCCTGGGAGCAGCTACATACATGTGTGCGGGTATCGGATCGTCTCCTTATGATGCAGTTCCGTTTATTATATCAGAACATGTCAAAAAGCCGAATTTTAAAGGTGTACGCATGATTTGGGATATAGGTTTTATGCTTGCAGGCTTGTTGCTTGGCGGTGATGTGGGGGTCGTGACGGTGGCAGTGGCTTTTTTTCTGGGACCGGTCATTACTTACGTACAAAAAAGATTAAACCGTTTGTTGGAATAAAAGGAAGAGGTTTCTATGTCAAAGCACGGAGAAGAAAGAGAACTGATTTTTATCGGTTACGGATACAAAGAGCCCAATATGCACCGGTGGGGA
>JAFXEW010000133.1 GCA_017513625.1 Lachnospiraceae bacterium
AATATCCGTACTCTTACCGTAGGACAGAAATTAAGCGGTATTGGTGACTATGCATTCTACGGATGCAGCGGTTTAAACAGTATTACACTGGGAAATGGTCTGGATACCATCGGCAACTCTGCTTTTGAAAATTGTATTAACCTTGTTTCCGTTAATGTGGAATTATATTCCAGAGTAGGTATCATAGGTGCCAAGGCATTTTATAATTGTCAGGCACTTCAGGAGTTTACCGTTCCGATTTCTGTTACCGCTATCGGAGATGCTGCTTTTGCTGAATGCTATAATATGAAGAAAATTGAGCTTTGCGGTGCGGGTGCAAATGTAAGTCTGACTACTTTGGGGCCTGATGTGTTTGCAGGATGTGCAAATCTGGAATCCATTACTTTCCCCCGTACATATACCAATAACGAAAAGCCCATTGATATATCCATTTTTGAGGACTGTGCATCATTGAAATTTATTGCTGTGTCCAACAATATGCTGGATTTTACGGACGAAAAGGGATATTCATTTGCAGATTTCAAGGCAGATGTGCCTGCAGAATTCTATTTTGAAGGTCTGCCCAATTCTCCTTTACATGAAACAGCAACGGAGCACAATTTTGCCTTTAGTCATTTGGGACAGAATCTGTATGAAATTACTATTGTGGATAAGGATAATCCTTCTATCAAAGCGGTATATCGTGTGAACTCATCCAATCAGCTGGTTTATTCCAAGATTGACCCGCAGATGAAGAATATAGAGTTACCTGAAACCATCGGTCCTTATAAGATTCAGACCATTGATGCAGGTACATTCCAGAATAATTACACTCTTGAAAAGATTGTTATTCCTTCCTGTATTGAACGGATTGAAGCCAATGCATTTAAGGGATGTTATAAGCTGGAAAATGTGATTTTTACCGAACCTGTAAATGTATCAAGCATTGGTAACGGAGCTTTTAAGACACAGGATGTTTCCGTAAGAGATGATGCAGGTGCGCTTCCTACATTGCCCGCTGAGCCTGTTTTAAAGTTTACAGGAACCATTTCGGCAGATTCCGTATTATTTGATTATGCCATGAATCCGGAAAACAATATAAACTCCGGTACACAGAAGAGAACATATATTACTTATTACAGCGGTTGGCCGGAGAATCTGGAAGTACGTTATAATCCTGATACGGATAAAAACGAACTGATGGATTATCCTACCTTAAAAGAACTTCGTACAGGTATTAAGTATACGGAAGATAATTATGAATATATTACACCGGAGTATGAGGAGGCAGCAAGAGAAGCGGTTTCCAAATATCTTGGTTCGGAATCCGACCGTAAAGAGATGACGGACTATGAGTGGGAAATCATTAATGCTGCTTTACAGATTGTATTGCCGGAAGGTATAGAAGGCGTTCATGTAGATCCTGTTACCAATGAAAGTCTTTTCATAGAAAAAGAAGCCAATGAAGATAATGTGACAAAATCCATTGCGGCATATAGTTTGAAAGAGATTGCACCTTACAGTTTCAGCGGTTTTAGTAATCTGAAATCCATTTATCTGCTTGGCGATACTACATCCATTGGTGATTATGCTTTTGAAAACTGTGAAGAGCTGGAAGAGGTATATATTTCCGAAAAATTGGAAAGTCTCGGCGTCAGACCCTTCAAAGACTGTCCTGAGCTTGAGTACGTTAACTTCCAGGGTGGACCTAATTTCACTTGCGAAAAGTCTATTATTTATGGGCTGGGTGATGGTGGACAGAAGGAAAGTGTAATCCAATATCTTCAGGCGCGTGAGACCGGTGTGGTGGAAGCTGCAGAGTTAACCGGTGTAACGGAGATTTATCCCGAAGCGTTTATGGATACGGATGTAAGTAGTGTGGATATGCGTGAAGCAAAGATTAAAGATATTCCGGCATTGTCTTTTGCTTCCACACCAAATCTCTTTGCGGTATATCTGAACAGAGGTTGCGGCTCTATCAGTAACGATGCTTTTAAAGATAGCGCGCTTCAGTATATAGAGATTCCTTCTACCGTAAGTTATATCGATAATGACGCATTTTCCGGCAGTACGGATAAGGGGCTTTTGACCTTCTATTGTGAAGAGGGAAGTACTGCGAAGTTGTATGCGGACAAAAATAATATTAAAACCACGGAAAAACCTGATGATACTTATTATACCGTAACTTTCTGGGATTGGGATGCTACATTACTGGAGACCCAGGAAGTTAAAGCCGGAATGGATGCAGTGCCGCCACAGGTGCCCGGCAGAACCGGTTATTTACATACAGGCTGGGTGCCCGATTATCATGGTGTGAACGGTGATCTTCAAATCACTGCACAATATGAAGCTGAACATCCTGATGCACATAAGCTCAAAGTGACCTTTGTGGACCATGATGATAAGGTATTAAAGACTGTTATGGTTGCAGCAGGAAGTGATGCAGAACCGCCCATTGATCCGAAACGTGAGGGATATATGTTTACGGGCTGGAGACCTTCTGTAAGCAATATTCAGGAAGATACGGTGATTTATGCACAATATGAAAAGATTGATTCTACAGAAACACAGTTAATAGTACGTTTCATCGATTTTGATGATAAGGTATTGTATACCCAGAAGGTAAATTATGGAGAAAGTGCTATTTTGCCTCAGGCACCTGTAAGGGCCGGCTACAAGTTTACCGGATGGAGACCTGCCATTACCGAGATTACCAAGGATATCGATACCTATGCACAGTATGAGAAGGATACTTCGACCAATAATGGCGGCGGAAGCGGTAACGGCGGTAATAATAACGGTAGCGGAACAGGTAATGGTGACGGTACTAATGTGACTACCAAGTTATATACGCTTACTGTCAGAAACGGTAGCGGCTCAGGAAGCTATGCGGCCGGTTCACAGCCTATAATCGTTGCGGATGACCCTGCAAGCGGAAAAGAATTTGCTTATTGGACCATTGACCCTGCAAGCGTGGCTATTTCCAGTAAAGTTTTATCTGCTACGGTAGTAACAATGCCCGAAGGAAATGTTACGGTTACTGCACATTATAAGAATAAGAGTACGGACAGTACTACTTCCAACAGACCTAATGGCGGTAATTTACCTTCCACAGGTGGCACTTCCGTAGTAATTGACAAGAACGGATTATCCAATACCGGTGTGGTACAGGTTACCGTAAACGGTTCCTCTGATAATTTCACCATTAAGATTTCTGAGACAAGCCAGGCTTCCGAAAGTGCTTTAAAGGCATTAAAGAAACAGTTCGGCGATTTGTCGGGAATCAAGTATTTCCCTTTTGATATCAGTCTCTATGATGCAAAGGGAACGACCAAGATATATGATACTACAGGCTTATCCATTAATGTGACTTTACCTTTGCCTGATTCATTGGTTCCTTATGCCGGAAATAATAAGGTGGCAAGTGTGTCCGATGGTGTACTGGAATCCTTAAAGGCTAAGTTTACCACAGTATCCGGTGTGCCTTGTATCACCTTTACTTGTGAGCATTTTTCACCCTATGTGATTTATGTAAATACCAATAAGCTTTCTTCAGGAGAGGTTAGTGACGAAACGCCTAAGACAGGAGACGGCATACATCCGAAATGGTTCCTTTCCATTGGTCTTGCGTTTATTGCAATGGTATTCTTTATGAAAAAGGATAAAAAGTTACAGAAAGTAAGAGCATAAGCAGGGGTATCATATGAGGTGTCATATGAAAAGACGTTCTAGATATTTAGGTATTATATTATTAATTACATCATTGATTATGTTACCTTGGTTTCAAATGGAAGCAGATGCCACGCAGACATCTGCTTCCGATTTTCAAACCAGAGGAACGGAACTGGTAAAATACAAAGGCACGTCTGCGGACGTGTCTGTTCCTGTTGGTATTGATGTGATTGGTAAGAAAGCGTTTGAGAATAATGACAAACTGAAAAGTATTTCTATGCCCAAGTCAGTTAAAGTCGTGGAGGCATATGCTTTTTGGGGATGTGATAATCTGAAAAAAGTATCTTTGGGAAGCGGACTTAAAGAGGTTGGTGACTATTCTTTTGCAAACTGCAAGGGATTGTCCGAAATTACCATACCTGATAATATCCGGTCCATTGGTATTCAGGCCTTTGCAGACTGCACTAATCTGAAGGTGATTAAGATACCGCCCGAGGTGACCGCTATTCATGAGACTGCCTTTGACGGATGTGTGCGCCTGATAATTGATTGTGAAGAAGGCAGTTATGCTGATAAATATGCCAAGGAGTTTTATAAAAGACAGGCTGAAATGAAAGATTATCAGGATGGCTCCGGTGATGTGCCGGATAATGATTCTGAAAAGGATGAACCTGACAAAGAAGATGAGGCCCCGGGACTTTGGATTCCGGTAACTCCTTCGTCAGATGATTTACTTGGTGTGTCCCAGGTGGTTGGCAACAGTGCTTTTATTATTATGGATGCCGATGGCAACAATGTTATGGACGGAGATAAAATAGAAGCAAATATTATTCAAAATGCAGGGCTGCATTTCCAAGGTGTGGTAACGGAGCAGTACCCTAAGTATACTATTGTAGATGGTAAAATAGTTGCTGACAGAGCGTATTATAAAAGTGACAAGGTCAGTGTGGCAGAGTTACCCGCCGGGATTACCCAAATCGGTCAGTTTTCCTTTGCCAGAAGCAGCCTGCGTAAGATTACTTTTCCGGAAGGACTTCAGTCCGTAGGCTATGGTGCTTTTTATGGTTGTAAAGAGCTTACAAGTGTGAAACTGCCGGAATCCGTTCGTACCATAGAACCCTACGCATTTATGGGGACCGGTTATTACGATAATTTTGTGAAAAAAGGCAAAACAGATTTCCTGATATCAGGAAAATGTCTTATTGCATATAAGGGAGATTCTTTAAAAGTGATTGTTCCTGATGGTGTGGAAGTGATTGCGGCTGAGGCGTTTAAGGGACATAGTGAGATTAAAAAGGTTGATTTACCCGAAAGCTTACGTGTAGTAGGAGAAGGCGCATTTGAAGATTGTACAGCACTTGCAAAGGTAGTTTTCGGAGGAAAAGAAACAGAGATTCATGACAGAGCCTTTAAGAATACAGTACTAAAAAATGTAAAAGTTCCCGGAACCGTTGAAAGGATGGGCTTGTGTGTTTTTTCTGATAAAACAGCCGTAAAATATGAAGGTCATGTGCCTGCCGGTATCCACGCATCATCCGCTGAACGATTGGAAAATGCAGAGTACCGTGGACTGGCAAATCAGACTTCTTGTCGTCTGCAGGTGCAGGGCGAAGCCGGTATCAGAGCTTTGATTAGGGATGCAAAGAGTGACTTGCAATTGTATATTACAAAAGAAGATATTTCAGAACGTTTCAGGAAAGTATTTGAGGGCCTTTCTAAAGAAGAGGAAGCAGATAAAATAATTGCCACCTATGGTATGCGTTTGACAGATGCTTCTGATATTCCGATTACAAAGTTAGGTAACAATCTTATGACAGTAATAGTCCCCATACCCAAGGAGTACAGCGGCAGAGTACTAAATGTGGCAGGAATGGACGCCAACGGACAGATTGAAGTTTGGCCCTGTGACAGAGTCAGAATGGAAGGCGCATCCTGTGTCCGTTTTGTGACAAATCAGGTGTCCGACTTTGCTGTTTTGGTTACTTCGGCTTCTTTTGAGGGGGATGAAATGATTTTAGAAGCCAATGTTTCCTTGGAAAGAATGGCAGCCCCGCCCCTTGATGATCCTTTTGCAGATTTACGCGCAGAGGATAACGGATTAAACGACGATTTTGAAAAGCCTGTAATAAACAGCAGTACATATTTGTATGCTATATGTGCACTTATATTACTGATAGCAGCAAGTTTACTTATCTTTCGAAGAATACGCAGCTAAGGATTTTATATTCACTTAATGAGTTGCTCCCACATACTTTACTAAGTAAGGTATTGTGGGAGTTTTGTTGTGGATAGAGTTCGTAGACAGCTTGGACTTGAACAGATTAGTTTTACCTCGAAAGAAACAATTAATATTGCAGTATTGGACAGTGGCATTGCATATCATCCGGATTTACAATCAAGTTCTGTAGTGTTCAAGGATTTTGTAAATCGCAGGAATAATTATTATGATGATAACGGACATGGTACTCATGTATGCGGTATTATTGCCGGAGATGGCAGGTTGTCACAGGGCAGATACAGGGGCATCGCCCCCGGTGTAGGACTGGTAGTGGGTAAAGTACTGGATCGTAACGGTAGGGGGAATTTTGAAACATTATTGGAGAGTTTGAACTGGGTATTGGAGATGAGCCGAAAAATAAAGATTCATATCATTAATATATCCATAGGAATGTCAGAGGTAAAGGATAGATATATGATTGATGAAATAGAGAGTCTGATTGACAGTACCTGGAAAAATGGAATACTGATAATTTGTGCTGCAGGCAATACAGGACCCGGGACGGGAACAATCTCCCCCATATGTTATGATCATAAAATCATGGCAGTGGGGTGTAATGATGGAGAGTATTATAAAAACAGTCCGCTTTCCTGTAAGAATTATTCCTCATGTGGGTATATACATTCAATAAAACCGGATCTTGTGGCTCCCGGGACAGAGATTATGTCCTGTAATTATTTGTTTAACCACGGGAAAAGAGGATATGACGGAAAAAGTAATATGCCGTATATAAAGAAGAGCGGTACATCCATGGCAACTGCAATTGTTAGCGGCTGCGTTGCATTGTATTTTGAAAAACAAGGTTCGTGTAATCCTGCTCAAATGCAGAGAAAAATACAGGAAAACTGTATTGATTTAGGTGAATTACGATGTAAACAGGGATGGGGAATGATTAATCCATTGAGTTTAATCAGTGAAAATAAGAAAAGTCATTGACACAAAAGGTACGATTGTATACAATAATACGAGATGTGAAAGGAGTATGTGATTATGACAGATAATGACAACCTTATGAATTTCCAGAATCGTCCGGTAAGTATGAACAGTCAGAACAATCTGCTTGAGATAGAGGAACATATGTATATACTGGATGATGTGGAAAAACCCAATGTATTCAGAAATATGTTTCCTTATTCGGAAGTGCCCAAGATTCCTTTTAATGATAGAATCGTTCCTCACAATATGCCTAAGGATATTTGGATTACGGACACTACATTCAGAGATGGTCAGCAATCCAGGGCACCATATACTACGGAACAGATTGTTACTATATATGATTATTTGCATAGATTAGGCGGTCCCAACGGTATGATCCGTGCCAGTGAGTTCTTTTTGTACAGTAAAAAGGACCGTGATGCGGTGTATAAATGTATGGAAAGAGGCTATGAGTTTCCGGAAGTAACCAGTTGGATCCGTGCCAGCAAGGAAGATTTTAAACTGGTGAAAGAAATCGGCATGAAAGAAACGGGTATTCTGGTAAGCTGCTCTGACTACCATATCTTTATGAAATTAAAGATGACCAGACGCCAGGCTATGGAGCATTATTTAAGTGTTATCAGAGAGTGCCTGGAGGAGGGAATCAGTCCCAGATGTCATCTGGAGGATATCACCAGAGCTGATATTTACGGTTATGTAGTGCCTTTCTGTATGGAATTAATGAAACTGATGGAACAGTATAAGATTCCCATAAAAGTGCGTGCATGCGATACCATGGGTTACGGTGTAAACTTCCCCGGTGCGGTTATTCCCCGTTCCGTACAAGGTATTATTTATGCGTTACATAAACATGCAGGTGTGCCCTGTGAATTGATTGAATGGCACGGACATAATGATTTCTATAAGGCAGTAACCAATTCCACTACAGCGTGGATTTATGGTTGTGCGGGTATTAATACTTCTCTGTTTGGTATCGGAGAGAGAACCGGTAATACACCTCTTGAAGCTATGGTATTTGAGTATGCACAGCTTAAGGGTGATTTGAACGGTATGGACACCACCGTTATTACTGAGCTGGCTGAATATTATGAAAGAGAAATCGGTTATCAGATTCCGCCCAGAACCCCCTTTGTAGGTAAGAACTTTAATGTGACCAGAGCAGGTATTCATGCCGATGGTTTGTTAAAGAATGAGGAGATATACAACATATTTGATACGGAGAAATTCCTGAACCGCCCTGTACTTTGTGCGATATCCAATACATCCGGTCTTGCCGGTATAGCACATTGGATAAATACATATTATAAGCTGAAGGGTGATGCCCAGGTAAATAAAACCGATGAACTGGTTAAGGCTATGAAAGAATGGGTTGATGAAGAGTACGCCGGCGGACGTGTTACTGTATTAACCGATGATGAGATTGTAGCTCATATTAATCTGATTTGTTTGGAGAGAGATATCCGATTGGGAGAATAATAAGGAGCAGTTTATGGGAAGTTATGATGTAAAACAGGAAGTTACGGATAAATATTCCCTGCGTGGACGTGTTTTCCACAAATTAAGGGAAGATATCCTGAGCGGAAAGTATGAAGACCATGAAGAACTGAAAGAAGTGGCCATCGGTGAGGAGCTGGGAGTAAGCCGTACTCCTGTAAGAGAAGCTTTCAGACAGCTGGAGCTGGAAGGACTGATTCAGATAATTCCTAATAAGGGTGCTTATGTAACCGGAATTACCCAAAAGGACGTTAAGGATATTTATATGATACGTTCCTTATTGGAGGGCTTATGTGCCAGATGGGCTACGGAGCATATCAGTGACGAGCAGCTGGAAGAGATGGAAGAAAATGTTTATCTGGCTAAATTTCATGCGCAGAAGGGACATTGGGAACAGCTTGCACAGCTGGATAACCGTTTTCATGATATTATGTACGAGGCTTGTAACAGCAAGATGCTGGAGCATCAGTTAAAGGAATATCATGAGTATGTGCTTCGTGTGCGTAAAAAGACTCTGGCAGATGAAAAGCGTGGTTCAAAGTCCAATGAAGAGCATGAACAGATATTGGAAGCGATTAAGGCTAAGAATGCTGAATTGGCTGAAAAGCTGGCAAACAAACATATGATTAATGCATATGAAAATATGGTTAAAAACGGCTTGAACGAAGCCTATAAAAATTAGGTGTACATCACCTTGGATATAAGAAAGGATGAATGAAATGGCTAAGATTCAGATGACAACCCCTCTGGTAGAAATGGACGGAGATGAAATGACCAGGATTCTCTGGCAGATGATAAAGGATGAATTATTACTTCCTTATATTGATTTGAAAACAGAGTATTATGATCTGGGACTTGAATACAGAAACGAGACCAATGATCGGGTGACAGTAGATTCCGCAAATGATACATTAAAGTATGGTGTTGCTGTTAAATGTGCAACCATCACACCCAATGCAGCCAGAATGACTGAATATAACTTAAAGGAGATGTGGAAGAGCCCTAACGGTACCATCAGAGCGATTCTCGACGGTACGGTATTCCGTGCCCCCATTTTGGTAAAGGGCATCGTACCTTATGTAAGTAACTGGAATAAGCCTATTACCATTGCACGTCATGCATATGGTGACGTATATAAAAATACTGAGATTAAAGTTCCGGGCGCAGGTAAGGCAGAGCTGGTGTTTACCGCAGAAGACGGTACGGAAGTGCGTGAAGTAATTCACACCTTTAAGGGCGCAGGCATTTTGCAGGGTATCCATAATACGGAAGAATCCATCAGCAGTTTTGCAAGAGCATGCTTCGGCTATGCTATTGATACTAAGCAGGATCTTTGGTTTGCTACCAAGGACACCATTTCCAAGAAGTATGATCATACCTTTAAGGACATTTTCCAGGAAATTTATGATAATGAATACAAAGAGCAGTTTGAAAAGCTTGGTATTGAATATTTCTACACTCTGATTGATGATGCCGTTGCGCGTGTTATTCGTTCCGAAGGTGGATTCATTTGGGCATGTAAGAACTACGACGGCGATGTAATGAGCGATATGGTAGCAACTGCTTATGGTGATTTATCCATGATGACCTCCGTACTGGTTTCACCCAGCGGTGTTTACGAATACGAAGCAGCACACGGTACTGTACAGAGACATTACTATAAGCACTTAAAGGGTGAAGAAACTTCTACCAACTCCATTGCAACTATTTTTGCATGGACCGGTGCTTTAAGAAAGCGCGGAGAAATTGATGGTATTGCTGAACTGGTTGCTTTTGCAGATAAGCTTGAGAAAGCATGTATTAAGACAGTAGAAGACGGCAAGATGACCAAGAGTCTGTCCCTGATTTCCACTATTGAGAATCCCGTGATTTTAAACAGTCTGGATTTCATTGAGGCAATCAGAGATACGTTTGATAATATGTAATA
>JAFXEW010000134.1 GCA_017513625.1 Lachnospiraceae bacterium
ACTGTACAACACCAGAGAAATTGAGAAGTAGGAGGATATCAAAGATGAGTTTAACATATACCGCAGAGATGATGGAATCCGTTAAAAAGGTAGAGGCAGGCAGAGCAGCACGTATCGGTTTTGAGCCTAAGCGTATGACTGCTGATGAAAAGACCGCCCTGCTGGAAAAGTTCCATCCGGACTACAATCTCGACAGTTTTGAAGAAATTAAGGTTGGTCCAAACAAGGGCCAGAAGGCTCCGAAGGAATTAGTAGAAACCCTTCAGGGCGAAAGCAGAATCAAGGGAATGAACCTTGACTTAACAAAGATTGATTATGACGTAGATGTTCTCGTTATCGGTGGTGGCGGTGCAGGTTCTTCCGCAGCAATCGAAGCTAACGAAGCAGGTGCAAACGTTATGATTGTTACCAAGCTTCGTATCGGTGATGCCAACACCATGATGGCAGAAGGTGGTATCCAGGCAGCAGATAAGGAAAACGACTCCCCTGCGCAGCACTACCTTGATGTTATGGGCGGCGGTCACTACGCAAATGTTCCTGAACTGGTAGAAAAGCTGGTTTGCGACGGTCCTCTTGCTATCAACTGGCTGGATAAGCTCGGCGTTTTATTCGATAAGGATGAAAACGGCAACATGATCACCACCCACGGCGGTGGTACTTCTCGTAAGAGAATGCATGCTTGTGCAGACTACTCCGGTGCGGAAATCATGAGAGTACTTAGAGACGAAGTTATTAACAGAGGAATTCCTGTTGTAGACTATACTGCAGCTATCGAAATCATTAAGGATACCGATGGCAAGGCAGCAGGTGCTGTTCTTATGAACATGGAAACCGGTGAAATCCTCATTGCAAGAGCAAAGACGGTTATCATCGCTACCGGTGGTGCAGGACGTATGCATTATCAGGGCTTCCCAACCTCCAACCACTACGGTGCAACCGCTGACGGTTTAGTGCTTGCTTACCGTGCAGGTGCCGCATTACTTTACCAGGATACCCTGCAGTATCACCCAACCGGCGTTGCTTTCCCTGCTCAGATTTACGGTGCACTGGTAACCGAAAAGGTTCGTTCCATGGGCGCTATGTTCGTAAACCGTGAAGGTGAAGTTTTCATGCATCCGCTGGAGACCAGAGACGTGGCAGCTTCCGGTATCATCAGAGAGTGTAAGGAAAGAGGCATGGGTGTCCAGACTCCTCAGGCTGAAGGTATCTGGCTGGATACACCAATGATTGATATGATTCACGGCGAAGGTACCTTAGAGAAGAGACTTCCTGGTATGCTTCGTATGTACTTAAGATGCGGCATTGATATGAGAAAGGTGCCAATCGTAATTTACCCAACTCTGCACTACCAGAACGGCGGAATCAAGATTTCTGCTAACGGTATGTCTGATATTGAAAACCTCTATGTTGCCGGCGAGGCAGTAGGCGGAATCCACGGAAGAAACAGACTCATGGGTAACTCCTTACTTGACATCATTGTATTTGGCCGTAATGCAGGTAAAGAAGCAGGCGCTAAGTGCAAGAATGTAGAACTTAAGGAATTAACACTTTCTCATGTGGACGATTACTCCAAGATGCTCGCCGATGCCGGTATTGAGCCAAAGGTAGTTTCTCCAAAGTTATTACCTGACTACAGACCGGAAGGCGTAACAAGATTAGAAAAATAATCATGGCGTGAGAGTGAAAAGAGGTAAAATTTATTATGGATAGTATACTTACATGGTTTATGGAGAGTGTATGGGCCAATAACCTGATGTTAATTTTCACCATCCTGGTTCTTGGCTATGCTTTGGGAAGAATTACAATCTGCGG
>JAFXEW010000135.1 GCA_017513625.1 Lachnospiraceae bacterium
ATCAGGATCAAGGTTGCGCCGATACCGAAAATAAAGAAGGAAGTCATGTCTGTGTTTCCGTTTACCACCGGGGCATTGACCTCAAATCCGTATACCTCCAGGTTGGCACCGCAGCAATCCTTTGCGTCAAAGCCCACAAAGAGCTTAACCCACTCCGGTGCAGCCTTGGAACAGACAGTAGCCGCCGCCATCAGCACAGCGCCCACCCAATGAAATACTTCCGCAATTTTTGTAATGACCATTCCGAGTTTGTTGATACGCTTCATAATATATACCTCCTGTGTTTTGGCGTTTTGGATGGTATAAGCATAGCACCAACTTTAATGTTTGTCAATGGTGTTTTAATGTTGTACATTAAATACCGAATGTTCTGCGATAAAACAGAACAGAGCCGGGGCTTGTCCCGGCTCATGGTCTATTTGTTTTGCAGAATCCTGCGAATGCTCTTTTCCGACAGATGGTATTTCCGGCTAAGTAGCGCAACACTGACCCCTGACGCATGGTCATTTCGGATACTGTCATTGCGGATTTTCAGTTCCGATTTGTAGTTCGTTTCTTGTCCCCATTGGTGCCGGGTTCCCGGTTTCCGGGGGATGTAGATGTATACGCCATCGGCGTATTCCTGAATCTGTCGGATCAAACCCTCCGGCAGGATTTCCTCTGCTTTTATATAGCTCACGGCTGCCTCCTTAAAAATTTGCTTCATAAGGAAAGCATCGGCTATACAAAGTCAGTATTCTATTATTCTTGCATAGCCAACGCTTATGCAGCCATTACATAACGAATCAAGGCGCGATCCTCCTTTTTCGGGATTCCACCCTATAATATACAGCAAACATGAGACATTTGCAATCGCAAAGATTTTTCTGAAAAATGTTTAGGCTTTATTTGGGGAATCCCCAGCACAGGAAGTAAATGATCGCGGAGATCGCATCGATTGCCAGAACCGCACCTGCGATGATTCCGAATACCTTCAGCCCCTTCTTAGCTTTTTGCTTATTTTCCTTGGTCATCACTTTTGCCCCCAATTCATCAAGTTTTGTTGTGACTGGTACTTTATCCAGCACCAGTTCATCCAGAGAGATTTCAAACAGTTCCGCCAGCAAGACCAGCTTGTCCAGATCTGGTGTGGAGTCACCTAGTTCCCACTTGGACACAGTTTGGCGGGTTACTTCCAGTCGACTTGCCAGTTCTTCCTGGGAGAGACCCTTCTCTTTTCTCAGCTCATAGAGCTTATTTCCAAATTCCATATTCGTTCCTCCTTGGCTTGGAATGTCAATATTCTATCTGTATCAGCCGAATTAGTCCACCAATTCCCCCTTGCAATCACGCAACGGAAATTAACATTTCATAAAAATGCTGGGGGATGGCATTATCTACGTATCTATGGTAGCATAAAGGAAACTCAAAAGGGAAGGTTATACATATGGAAAAATATCAGTACATTACTTTACGGAAAAAACCGGAGCTGATGGATAAGGCTGCAGTGTGGTTCAACAGCAAGTGGGGCGTTCCCAAGGAAGCCTATTTAGAATGCATGGAAGCTTACCTGAAGCAGGAAACCGAGCTGGGCTGGTTTCTCTGTCTGGATGGCGAGAGAATCGTTGGCGGCCTGGGTGTGATCGAAAACGACTTCCACGACAGACCCGATCTGACCCCCAATGTCTGCGCCGTGTACACGGAGGAA
>JAFXEW010000004.1 GCA_017513625.1 Lachnospiraceae bacterium
CCTTTGCCTCTACCATGGGATCATCCACATGATAGTAAAGAAGGGCCCCCGGGACCACTTCCTTGCCCGGATGTGCCTGCCGCTCCAGCTCCGTAGCTGCATTCATATAAACCACCAGCTGCAGGGACAGTCCGTAATAAAGTGCCACCAGATCAAACTTTTTATTTCCGGACTTATAGTCAATTACTTTTACATAAACCCTTTCGTCATCTTCCCAGGTATCTATACGGTCGATTCTTCCCTTGAGCCGCATTTTTTCCCCTGTAGATAAATTAATATTTACGCTGTCCAGATTATCTGCAAAATGGAAGGAATACTCGAAATGCTCCGGTTTAAAACTTCCCTGCTTTAACTGATTTTGGAGCGTCATCACCGTACGTTCCAGAATCCTCTTCATCCTGGTAATCGCATAGCGGTTCCTCTCATTGCTGTACAAAATACTGTTGCCGTACTCCACGGCCAGTCCTTCCAATATCTCTTCTATCCGGCTCTGCGCATATTCTTCCGGAAAGTCAAACCATGTAAAATCACTGTCCTTTAAACCTTTTGCAAACTGCTCCAGAACACTGTGATAAATATTTCCCATATCCACCGGTTCCAGGCCAAACAACTCCCGCTCCTTCAGCCCCAGTCCGTATTGTAGGAAATGGTGGTACGCACAGGCTGCAAAAGTCTCCAGTCTGGACACGCTGTTCTCCAGATACTGTCCGTAAAGAGCCCTGGCCACCGCTACGGAAAGTCCGCTGTCCTTATATCGCTTAAAGGCTGCCCGGGCCAGCATTTCCCGCTTCTCTGCCAGCCTTTCTTCTCCATAGGCATGATACACCGTATAGAATTCCGGCAACTGATCTTCTGTCAATGTGCCTTCTGCATATCCACGTAAAAGCTCCGCCAGATAATCAAGTCCCTCCTGCTTGGTGGCAATCTGCTCCGTAATCTCTCTTTCTTCAGGCTTTTGCACCGGCACACCCGGAAAAAGCTTCCGTACTACATCAATCAGATATGCAGGACGCATGGACTTGCCTCCCTTATCTATTTTACTGTATGATAAATAAAGCCTCCGGGAAGGCTTGGTCATATTCAGGTATAAGTATAATCTCTGGATAAACATCTGCTGTCTGGGTGAGGGTGCCAGTTCCAGGGACGACTCCCGCAGAAACTCTCTGTCCATATCGGAAATAATACCGCCCTTTGCCGTACTCTTAGGGATATTGCCGTCATTTACCCCCAAAAAGAACAGGACTTTTACCTGCTTGATTCTGGTACGCTCCATATCTCCCACCAACACTCTGTCCACGTTCTGTGGGATGGTCCCTACTTCAATCTCTGCAAAGCCTGCCTCCAGGATATCTCGGAATTCCTGCAGGGTAATCTGTTCTTCTCCAAGCAGTGTATGAATCTGCTCCAGAAGCTGCATGACCAGACGATATATCTGCCTGTATTCTCCGGCCCTCACAGCCTCTCCACTACTTTCAAAAAAGAGAGCATACTCTTCCAGTTTTTCAGCTGCTTTCGTCTGAACCAGGAAATCATACAAACACTCCGTATATTCGGCCGCAGCAGCTTTTCCCCCTTTGTTAAGAGCCTCTATCTGAACCATAAAGGCAGCCCTGATATCATTCAGCCGTGCAAGCATCTGCTCTCCCCTGTCAGGAGCTTCCCTGCCTTCAGTCTCTTCATCCTCATGTCCGTAGGCTATATCATATGTCATATCTCCTGTCTTACGGGTAAATAGGTTTTCCCAACGTTTTCTACCCTTCAGTCCCAGCTGAAGCACATAGTTCTCCAGCATATCCACATCCCCTGCAGCAAAACCTGCCATTCCGCAGCGCAGATAATGGAACACTGCATCATAACTGAAGTTCTTCAGATAAATATCCAAAGCACTTTTAATCATCTCCACCAAAGGATTCAATGTAACGGGTCTGGTTCTGTCCAGATATACGGGAATCTCCAGCTTGGCAAATTCACTATCCACATAAGGGGCATACCCCTGTAAATCGCCGGACACCACTGCGATATCCCTGTACTCATACCCTTCACGTAATAACCGATGAATGTACAATCCGCATTGGCGGATTTCCTCCCGGGGCGTGGATGCTTCAAATATCTGCACCTGCTCCGTTTCTCCTTCATACTCCTCTGTCTTATAACGCAGCAGATTCCTTTCCAGTGCAGCCAGTGCAGGTGCATTTACAAACCTGTGGACACCGCTAAAGCAAATACTGCACCTGTCCTCAAATTCCTGCAAATATGCGTCCTCGATGCCTGCAGGAAGCAGCAAAACATCCTTTTCCCTTGCTACATTTGCCTCCGCCGCAAGCCTGCTAAGGTCTGCTACTGTCTTTTCCGTCAGATAAAAAAGCCCCTGTTCACTGCTTCTTTCATAGGGATTTTCCCCTGCTCCCAGTGTCATCACCACGATGGTCTGACCGGACTGCACCATGATTTCCTGCATCAGTCTTGTCTGTATGGGAGTGAATCCCGTAAATCCGTCAAATACTACCACGCTGTCCTTAATCAGCCGTGAACTATCCAAAGAACGCCTCAGCACATCCAGCTTTTCTTCCGTGGTGATATAATGACCGTTTATATATTCCAGAAAGCCTTTATATAAACATTGTAAATCTTTCAGCTTGTGGACCAGCGCTCCTCTTCCTTCTGCAAAGCGGATCAATTCACCCACACCGTCCACGGATATGCCGTACTGCATAAACTCAGAAATGGCACTCTTAATCTCATGGATATAGCCCTGCTTGTGCAAAAATCCGCCCAGACAGGGCAGGCTGTCCTTCATTCCCGATGCCACCTTCTGCAATACCAGACTCTTTCCCGTGTCATCCAGTACCGGCACATCTGCAGTCCCCACTTCCTCCAGAATACGGTGGGTCAGACGTCCGAAACTCAATACGTCTATATTCATGATACCGTTTCCGTCTGTAAGCTCCACGAATTCCTTCTGGGTCTGCATGGTAAACTGATCCGGTACAATGATAAGGAAGTTCTTCTTCTGATTCCTTTTGGACCGCTCTATGATTTCACTATACAGTTGTCTGCTTTTGCCCACTCCCGACGGGCCGAAATAAAATTTTAAGCTCATATACCGTATCCCCACTTTGCCTTCAGTACATCACTCGGTCACTCTAAGCCAAGCCGCTGTATCATCTGCCGTGCTGCATGCAGACACCGAAGCTGCCGCCCCTTTATATTAACTGATTACCAGCTCCACGGGACAATGGTCGGAACCCATTACCTGCGTGTGGATCTTTGCATCCTGAAGCTGTCCGTCCAGTCTCTTTGATGTTACGAAATAGTCAATACGCCACCCTGCGTTTTTGCTCCGTGCCTGGAACATATAGGACCACCAGCTGTACACCTCTGTTTTATCCGGATAAAAGAAGCGGAATGTATCCGTAAAGCCGTTCTCCAGTACTTTGGTGAAGCAGGCTCTTTCTTCATCAGTAAAGCCTGCATTGTGATGATTGGTCTTGGGATTTTTCAGGTCAATCTCTTTATGTGCCACATTCAGATCTCCGCAAAAAATCACCGGCTTTACTTCATCCAATTTTTTAATATATGCCAAAAAGGCCTCTTCCCACTGCATGCGGTAATCCAGTCTTTCCAGTTCTCTCCGGGAATTAGGCACATATACCGTCACCACGTAGTAATCAGCATACTCTGCTGTTATCACACGACCCTCATGGTCATGTTCTTCCACACCTATACCATAAGCTACATTTAGAGGCTCCTGCTTGGTAAACAGTGCCGTTCCGGAATATCCTTTCTTCTCCGCATAATTCCAATACTGATAATATCCTGGTAAGTCTAAATCATGTTGTCCCTCCTGCAGCTTGGTTTCCTGCAGACAAAAAATATCCGCATCCGCCTCCTTAAAAAAGTCCATAAATCCTTTTTGCAGACACGCCCTGATACCGTTTACATTCCAGGAAATTAATTTCATCTTTTACTCCGCCTTTCTCTCACATTCTACTTATATATGCATTAATGTTTATATTCTTTTATTTAATCTTTTTCTACAAAAACACAAATCTATCTTACCATGAAAAGCATGCCTCCCGCAACTTATTCGTACTCGTCTGGCCCTTCTTTTGTACCTGAATCCGGTTCTATATTCCCCACCTTAAAAATCTGATTTATAACTCCGGTAGAGGTATCACCTTACATGCGCACCTTCGCTGCACTTTTTGCTTCATAAGAAATTTCTATGAAGTAAAAAGTGCAGCCTCCAAAGAGACTGCACTGCATAGCCCAATATATTCATTTATTCTTCCGTGAAAACATAGTCCTTACCCGGAAGTACTGCATTCAAGATGATACCTACCAGAGCACCGACTGCCAGACCTGACAGGCTGATGGTCATGGAACCAACCCGGAATGCAATGGCACCTGCCGCACTAAAGTTAATACCGATGGCAAGCACCAGGATAAGTGCAGCAATCAAAACATTACGGGTATTGGTAAAATCAACTCTTGCCTCTACTACATTGCGTACACCGACTGCTGAAATCATTCCGTAAAGTACCAGTGACACACCGCCACAGGTAGCCGTAGGCATACAGCCGATAATTGCAGCAAACTTAGGTGAGAAGGAGAACAGCACAGCGAACACTGCTGCCAATTCAATAACCAGGGGATCATATACCTTGGTCAGTGAAAGCACACCTGTATTTTCACCGTAGGTAGTATTAGCAGGTGCTCCGAATAATGATGCCATAATGGTAGCCAGACCATCACCCAGAATGGTCTTGTGTAAACCGGGCTCTTTAATAAAATTCTTTCCGACTGTAGAAGAAATCGCAGAAATATCACCGATATGCTCTACCATTGTTGCCAACGCAATGGGTACAATAGTAACAATTGCTGTAATCAGTAACGCAGGATCACAGTCACCAATCAATGAAAATGCAGTCTGCTCAAACTTAATAGGAAAACCAAACCAATCCGCTTCTGCCACACGGGTAAAATCAACCTTATTCATGGCTACAGCAACCAGATAAGAGCCTATCACACCTATAATAATCGGAACAATCTTAATCATTCCTTTACCCCAGATATTACATACCACTACAAGCATAATGGCAACCAGGGCAATGAGCCAGTCCGTAGCACAGTTATCAATAGCGGACTGGGAAAGTATTAAACCGATAGCTATAATAATCGGACCCGTTACAATGGGCGGGAAAAATTTCATTACTTTTTCACTGCCAAATATTTTAATCAACAGGGACAAAATCAAATACAACAAACCTGCACATGCAACACCCACACAGGCATAGGGAATCATTTCAATATTGGAGCTTCCGTCTTCCAACTTGGGAGCAATAGCAAAATATCCTCCTAAGAATGCAAAAGATGACCCCAGGAATGCCGGCACCTTTCTGCCTGTCAGGAAATGGAATAACAAGGTTCCCAAACCTGCAAACAATAATGTAACGGATACATCCAGACCGGTTAACATAGGTACCAGAATCGTAGCGCCGAACATGGCAAACATATGCTGCAATCCCAACAGACCCACCTTTGCAGGGCCAAGGGTTTTGGCATCATAAATGCAGTCCGGACTCTGCTGCACATTTGACTTTACGTCTTTTTCGCTCATAAGATTGTCCTCCTGTAAAAAGATGAATATAAAATTGTACTCTCTTTAAAATAATAACTATTTCACAGTTCTGCGTCAATGTAATTCCAACATAAATTTTATAATTACAACAAAAAATCCCGCCAATACACAAACCGGTATTCCAAGCAGCATCCCCTTCAGACTTCCCTTCTATTGGTGCCTACCGTCTCCCCCAATATCTGTATGTATGTTTCCTATACGCCTCATATTCTTCCCCGAACATTCTGTGCATATGTTCTTCCTCCTGTAATATCTGCAGATGAAGCATTACCATTGCAAAACTGCTGCATAGCATCAACGGTAAATTATAAAACATAAAACAAATTGAAAGAAACATAAGGTCAAATCCTACAAATGCAGGATTGCGGCTGATACTGTATATCCCCCGGGTGATAAGCATTGTCTTTTCTTCAGGAATCCCTACTCTCCAGGCTGATTTCATGGTAGTGGTGGCTAATGCAAAGCAAAGAACTCCAAGGATGCCCAAAATGATTCCCGTTACTCTGACCGCCGTGGTCGGAAACTGCCTTACCCACAAGATGCTGCATACTCCGCTCACAAGGGCCAGAACCGTTGCACAGGCAGTAATCCGCTCTATCATGAGTACCTTGGCAGACTTGTTACCTACTCCCATCCGATTCGTTTTAATATTCTGCTTGCCCTGTATAACAATTTTGGCAAAATAGAACGCATAGAATGTAATCAATATTATAATCGCCGTTATTTGATAACACATAAGCCCCTCCGGTTCCACAGGTGCGGATACAATGCCTGTCCTTACATACACATGTGCATTCCGCACGTTTTTATATGAATGCATGAGCACTCGTTCATTTGTTATAATATATACTGATTTCTATTACTTTGTCAAGCACTTTCGCTTATTCACGTACTTTTGCGCTCTAACTCTATGTATTTCTATTTCATTCCGGGGCATTTTGTGCTACAATTAAGTTTAGAAATTACCTTTCTGCAGGTAATCCCAATATAACACCACAGGGCCTTTTTGATATTGACCTAAAGCCCGGAACGGAGCGCAGGATGAAAGAACAATTGTATACCATTCCCTTAAATGACGCCGTAAACGCCAATGATGAATGTCCTTTCTGCTTTATAGAACGTAATATTGAACAGGATATGATAGATTTTGTATTGGGTTCTGCAGCGTCCTACATGGAAGCTGATATCCGTGAAGAAACGGACAAAGCGGGATTTTGCCGCACCCATTTCCAAAAAATGTTTGACTACGGCAACACCCTGGGCAATGCCTGGATATTAAAAACACATTATAAGAGAATGATTGGAGAAATGAAAAAAGAATTCTCCTCTTTCAAGCCCGGAAAAATCTCCCTGAAAGATAAGCTGCGCAAGACCGCTGAAGGCAACAGTATCGGCGTCTGGACCGCCAAAAAGACCGAATCCTGCTATATCTGCAATGGCTACAGGGATACATATGAACGCTATTTAGACACCTTCTTTTACCTGTATGAGCATGACAGTGAATTTGTTGCCAAAGTAAAAAACGGCAAGGGATTCTGTCTGCCTCACTTCGGCGATTTGTGTAACGGTGCCTCCGAAAGAATGACTGAAAAGGAACAAAAGGATTTTTTTGCCATGCTCTTCCCTCTGATGGAATCCAATATGGAGCGTCTTTTTGAAGATGTGGCATGGATGGTAGAAAAATTCGATTATGTAAACAAGGACGCAGACTGGAAGAATTCCAGAGATGCCATACAGCGCGGCATGCAGAAATTAAAGGGCGGCTATCCCGCAGACGGGCCCTATAAATTAAATAAATAATCTTTTGTGCTCCAATCCCGCATTCCGGTGATTGGGGCATCTTTTACTATTTGTGCTTACCTTGTACATACAGATTTATCATATACATCGGGGGGAGAAATCTATGTTAAAAAGACCCTTAATGATATCCTCCGTCTGCTTAGGAGTTTCATATCAATAAGGGGCGTTCTGATTTATCTGTAAACAATTGCTTTCATCATGTCCAGGTAATCTGAAATCTCTTCATACAGCATTTCAGGATGAAAGGCTTCCTCGCCAAACCTCTCTTCCATCAATCCTTTCACAGTGAAGTCCAACATCTTCCGGAGCTTGGGACCATCTACATTCGCAGGCAGCAGACTATAATCAATCTGCTCTTCCACGCCCGCATATGCTTCCAGCAAAATCTCTTTGCGCTGCTCTGTTTCCACCAGTGCCTCACTTACATCCTCCGTAAGAGAACGGTTCAAAAACTTCTGCATGTAAGGATAATTCCGCATGGCATGCATTCTGGCTGCCTCTGTCTGTCTAAGCACTTCAAACAAATCACTCTGTGCCGGATTTACTGTTGCACGAAGCTCCAGCAACATATATCTCACACTGTAATCATACACGAAAGAATAGATTCCCAGTTTGCAGCCGAAATAATGAAACAAAAGCCCCTTACTGATACCTGCTTCCCGCACGATCTCATCCGTTCCCGCATGACGATATCCATGGAGCGCAAACACCTTCAGTGCCGCATTTATCATCCTGTCCTGTTTTTCTTTTTTTAAATCAAAAAATTTAGCATTCATCCCCTGTTTATGTCTTTCTCCCCGAAAGCACTCCTCCTTGTCACAGCCATAGTGTAACACACCCCTTTCTTCCTTTCAAGAAAAGCTTCCCGAATTATATTTTTTTGACCGGAAAGTCTTTTCATTTTCAGCAATTGGTATTAATATATTACTAGAAGAAATTGATTCAAAGGAAGGAAGATTCTATGGCAGGTAAATTAGGTAAATTTATGCTTTTTACAGCCGCTGTCGCTGCAGGCGCAGGCGCGGCCTTTTGTTATTTAAAGAAAAAAGATGCAATTAATGAGGCATTATTTGATGAGGATGACGATTTTGATGATTTCAGCGATGATTTCGATGAAGATCTGGACTTTTCTCAGGGCTATGTACATCTTTCCCCCGATGCCCTTCACATAGAGACGGAAGACGATACTGAGGATGAATGTATCCGTGACGAGGCCCACAACCATACGGATGATGCTGAATACGCGGCTACCACGGAATCCCGGGCTATTGCAGAAGACGAAAGCACTGAAAGCAACCGTGATAATGAATACACCGAAAACTACGATGATACCGCCGAAGCTGTTTCATGTGCAGAAACTACGGACACTGATGTGTGTGAATCTGAAGATATCGAAGAATGTGAGGCAGATGTCGTAGTATCTGATGCAAATAACGCAGAATATGACGTCTGCGCAGATGACTCAGAGTCTGATGCTGATAACGCAGAATGTGACGTCTGCGCAGATGACGCAGAGTCTGATGCTGATAACGCAGAATGTGACGTCTGCGCAGATGACGCAGAGTCTGATGCTGATAACGCAGAATGTGACGTCTGCGCAGATGACGCAGAGTCTGATGCTGATGACGCAGAATGTGAAGCA
>JAFXEW010000136.1 GCA_017513625.1 Lachnospiraceae bacterium
CAGTAACCATGGAGAATGGTGCAGTTCGGAACACATTCTTCTCCATGCTGGGTTGGATACCAGTTCCAGTCACTATCCCATACCCAGTTTTCTCTCCACCATGGCCGCCACACACTCCATGAGGCATAGGTTTTCTCCGGATTTGCAGGAATTACTGCATTTTCTGCATTATAAGCATCATTCCTGTCATCTGCTACCGGGTTGGGTGGAGGATTTTCATTCAAATCTACGATATTGGCGGTAATGCTTCCCTGATCCACCCTGCCTCCTCCACTGGCACTTACCTGAATGGTGATGTGCTGTTCTGTAGAAGGTGTGTGCCATTTTATCCACACAAGCTGCTGTCCGTCTTCCGGGTAATACACATTGTTTACTGTATAGGTTCTTCCAAGGATATGAAAGGTCACATTTACAGGATTGTCCGGATTACTTTCCCCTCCGCTGACCGTTACGGCTGTGACCACATCCGTATCCACCCGGTATTCGTAGTCTGCTTCTATCACTTCCGGAATAACAGTTTCATTAAACCTGACGATACCAATTCCCAAAGATGCTATGATCTCATGGTCCGGCACCTTCTGATCCCTGGCTCCTCCCCATGCCGGATACCCCAGATCAGGAATTTCCAAGAACAGGGACAGGGGTAGGTTTTTATGCGTCAGAGATGTTAACTTCTTCCGAAGCATCCCGCCTGTTGCCTGATTGTATAAGGCTGCTTCCGTTGCAGTAAATGCCACTCTGGTTCCCTCATACGTCACATAAGCGATTGGCTCCAGTAAAAGCTTATATGCTCCTCCTGTCAGGGTTTCATAATCCATCCCCACATGCCCTGCAATGCTCCGTATGACCTGCTCATCCGTAAAATAGCTTTTGATGGCTTCCAGACTTGCACTGCCGGTGGATGTGGTAATGATCTTCGGCACTTCCTGTGCCGGATTGATGTAAGTATAGGTTCCGGTTTCTGGCATCAGGCTTGTTCCATCCCTGTACTGACTCTTGCTCACCTTTCCGAAATGAACCAGAATATTGTCAGGACTTTTATTCGTCAGATCTATGGGGGTAGTGACTGCACTGCCATCCAATGCATTTACCACCGTAACCCGAACCCCTTCATCTCCAGTATTCCATATGTTTGTATCCGTCCCTTCTCCCAACTCTCCTCCCCCGGTATCAATGTTGCCTTCACCAGCAGCATACACTACCAGAGGAGCGCAGGTAGACAAGATCAACAGAACGGTAATAACAAACAGTTTGATTTGTTTCATGTTGCCTCCCTTCCAAAGAAACAGACTGCCTGTTAACAGCAGTCTGCCCATGAAAAAAGCACAGCCTTTCACTGTGCTTTCTAATCATATTCGTGTAATTTAATATCACTCACACTTTTTTAGGATATCGAGAACATCCTCCTTTAAGGTAATGCAGAGGTTTGCAAAATCCTTGATTCCCTGTAAATATGCAATTTGGATCACTCTCTCCGCATATGAATTTATAACCCTTTCCATATCAAATTGAGTCTCTTCCGGACACTTGGATATCATGGCATAGTAGGCTTCTTCCAGCTCCTTGGCTTGTTCATCCGCTTCTATTGCATAACGGCAGTCTGCATGATCTCCATCCACGATCTTTTTTATCAGCATTTTGTCTTTCTCCTTCTGCATTTCTTACCCCATGGCACCTACCTTATTTCCATTTTCGTACATATCCTCTGCAGTGCTTCCACTGCCTCCGCCACCTTTATTGGGAATCCATCCGAACCCATCAATGTAGATCATACCGTCCTTTGTGGCTCCATGGGATGGAGTCGCTTTTACGGGAGCCGGTTCTTTAGGTTTCTCATATGTAGGTGGTGTACCTGGTTTGGTGATATCTGCATTCTCCTTCAGTGCCGGTGGTTCCTCTGGTTTTTCTTCCTCTGTCTTTTTGGGTTCTGGCTGTAACTCCTGTACCCCACTTTCCACATCCGTTACCGGCTCAGTCTGGATTACCAGCTGTTCTTCTTCCTCCGGCTGGAACAGTTCCTCCGGTTTTGTACCTACCACCTGCACCTTCTCTTTCTGGTCTGGGATATCCGCAGGGGGAAACATCTCCATGTCCTCTTCTGCTTCCTGCTCCGGTTCCACCTTTACGAACAGTTCCGGCTCTGCCTCTATCCGGCTTTCTGCAGGCAGCTTTTGCTGTGGCTCTCTATACCAGACTTTATGGATCCCCATAAGGGCTGTTATGCATACTGTCATGCATCCTGCAATCAAAAGTGCTTTTACCATCTTATTCTTCATTGTGCTACCTCCTGTGATTTTCTATCTTTCAACCACAACCTACCACAGAACTTTTGGGAAGTCTATTGATATATCTTTCTTTCCCCAAAGTCTGTGACAACCTACTAAAATCTCTCCCGGTACACTGCCCTGTTTTTTATGATTATTGACATATCCGTGATCAGGGTTCCCGCAAACCGTACCGGCACCTCCAGCTGAATGGAGGCATCTGCATAATAGGCACCGCCGCCTCCGCCAAGGGCTGTGTTTGGTATGGATACGGAAAGTCCGCTTAAGCGGTACTCTGTCTCTCCGCCATTTCCCATCCGCACATAGCCCTCTCCTTCTTCCTCCAGTCCCAGTAAAAAACACAGCCTGCTGTAAATATCCCCGTAATCCACGGAAGACACAAAAGATTCCCCATATGGTTCATAGCCAGCGGCATATCCTTCCCTTACACTGTGGTAAACCTCATTATAATTATCATTCACTGTGGATATAATAGCAGACTCCATGGCATCCTTTACCCCTGCAGCAGTGATCATCAGACGCATGTACTCCGAAATTCCGAGAATGATGAAAAGCATGCCAAGAGTGACTGCCACTATCATGGGCATCATATTGCCTTTTCTGTTTCTTAGCAAAGCCATGGTCTTTTTCACAAACTTCTTCATTTCCAGTACACCTCACTCTTTCCGGAAGCTCTTGCCCGGATAGTGATGGGAAAGGAGCCAAAATTTCCAAACAGCCCCAGATTTTCCTGAACCGTAACCGTTACGGTTACCTCTTCATTTAACTGCAGTTTCCCGGTTTTCGACCAATGCACAGACGGATGGATCCCTGTCTTTTCTTCCAAAACCCTCTGTCTGCCAGCCGTTTCACTTCCTACCCTTCCGCTGATCTCCGCCTCCCTTACCAGCTCATCTGCGAAATTATCCACCTGCATTTTAGTGATAAAAATGGGAAACAGCCTTACCCCAAGAGCAATGACCATCATGACACATAACACCATGACTGCCACATCCATATAGCCCTCTCCCCTCTTATCACGCAGGATCTTTCTTATACTCTTCATTCTGTTTCCTTTCTCTCTGTCATTGACTTTTAAAACAATGTTTCCATGGACTTGATAATCTCATAAATGATGATGACAAAGTAAGTTGCTAGAAAACACATCAGCATGGCAAAGGAATATACTCGGATCTTGGGAGGTATTTTGGCTGCTTTTGCTTTCAACCTCTGAAGCTCCGCCTGCTTAAAGTCATGGCTTAACATCTGAAAATAGATGGATCCGTCATCGCCCCTTAACACACCAATAAGTCCCCTGACCACATCTGATAACTGAGGGGAATTCAGTCTTGCCTCAAAACGGGTTAATGCTGCTTCGTAGCTGCTGGAACGCATATCCGCACACACAATATCCAGCTCCCTTCTAAAATCTGCCCCGGCATTCTCCTTGTAATGCTCCAACATGGAAAGCACATCCCTGCTGTTTTTCAGCTCCTGTGTGATGGTGGATACAAAACGGTATAATTCCCCTTCAATCTTCTCCCTTTTTTCCTTTAACATCTCATCCGCTTTTCGGATTTCCTTAAAGTACACCATGATCCCCAAAAGAATCACAAATAAAGCTGCCAGCGGAAACAGATAGAGAGCCGGTATGAGCAGTAAAAAAACACTTCCGGCTTTTACATAGGCATACGCAGTATAGACTTCCGGTGTCATCTCCAGCCCCGATGCCCGAAGCACATTTTCCATTCTGCTTTTTTTATGGGCATTGATACGGATGTACCCTGCCATCTTCACGGCTGTATCCATGTAAAAAGCATCCAAAGTTCTGGATAACGGTTTTCCATCCTTTCCCCGGTCCATCATCACTCTGTTGGTCTTTAAAGTAGGCAGATGTAAAAGACCGGAAAGCAGCAGGAAGAGACCGGATGCAAGAAAAAGAAACACACAAAATACTATCAGTTTCATTGTCTTCCTCCTTTACGATCTGTACTCTATGGGTTTTGTTAATTTAATTACATGGGCTGTGGATACAAAGATCACAATTCCTGCAATGCTTAACATAAGCTGCCCTGCTACCGTGTGCATCAGGGTATGGTACCAGTCCCGGTTTAAGAAATATAACAAGGGAATGTTCCCCACTACCAGCATTGCCATGGTAATAAATTCCTTCCTCGGCTCCATGACCATATATTCCAGTTCTGCATTCACAATACGCATATCCGACAGCTTCGCCACAATGGGGGTCAGCGTTGTCTTTAAAGACCTGTCATAGAGGCATGCTTTCAGGGCATCCACCCATTCATGAAACACATCATCTGCAATCCTCGTGCGAAGTTCCTCCAAAGCAGCCTCCAAATCCGGATCAATCAGACGTATTCTGGACACAAAGTCCTGGAAGATACCCTTTATCGGCGAATTTAAGTATTCCAGATTTTCTTCCACGGAGGTCAGGATATCCTCCGTTCTTAAATAGGCGGTGGTAATGATAGATAATGCCGTTTCCAGTTCTGCAGACACATCCTTTTTAAAATGGGATGCCGTCAGCCGGATGTACCAGAAAGGCACAAATAATAATCCCGCTGCAGCAACGGGTATCAGAAACACATTTCCTATCATGGCTGCCCCGGCTGCTCCGGCTGCAAAGAAAAGCAGGGAGAGAGTACATAAAAGCGGGAATGTATTTTCCCTGTCCGTAGCCTTTAAGATACTCTGTATCTCTTCCACTTCTCTTCGTAAATATGACTTTTTCTTTCTCTGGGTTTGTTCCAGAATCTCTTCCCTAAGCCCCCTTGGCCCGGAAAGGAGCTTTTGAAAGATCCCGCCACTAAAATCCGTAAGAGAAATCCCAAACAGCAGAAACCATCCTGTGATCAGCCCTATGCAGGCTGTGACCTGTATTGTCAGCATACTTACGCACCTCCCTTCTGAAACTTCTCCAAAACATCCAACGGCATCCCGTTTTCCAAAAGCCTCTTCTGTAAGCTCTCTGAAATGTTGCACACCTTTTTGTGGATCCCGTTAATGATAAAACGGTCCCCTTCCATGCGGTTCTCCGTGATCTCATAACGGAACAGCGAATTAAAATGCCTCTTTCCATCGGGTGTGATCTCACACTCCATGATCTCCATCAGTCTTCTTTTTTTGTTCTCCAGTTGCTTGGCAAACACTACGATGGGAAAGGCTTCCGTCACCAGATCCATTAATACCCCATCGTCCATGTCGTACTTTCTCTTGCACAGGGTTCTCATTCGGCTGTACGTGGATTCACAGCTGTTACTGTGAATGGTCGTTAACACCGTATGCCCGGTTCTTGCTGACTCCTGTGCGGTATAGGCTTCCGAGCTTCTCATCTCTCCCACACAGATGATCTCCGGATTAAAACGCAGTGCCATATCCAGAAGCATATCCTGATCGATGTTCTGCTTCTCGTTTTCACTAAATCTGGTCAGGGTATGGATCACACTGTTTGTTACCTTTCCATCCTTTTCCCGGACCAGTGCCAGCTCCCTGCTTCCGTTTTCAATGGTAAAAATACGCTTGTTATCGGGAATGGTAGTTAAAAGCCACCCTGCCAGTGTGGTCTTACCGGAGCTGGTGGCACCGGCCACACAGATACTGATCCCATACCGCAGACATTCTGCCAGAAAATCCAGCATTTCCTCTGTAGCGGTTCCTCCATCCACAAAATCACTTTTCTTCATGCTCTGTGGATTAACGATTCGGATGGAAGCTGCGATCCCCACATCCTCATCCACAAGAGGTGTCTTTAACACCGCAATACGGATATTTTTGCTAAGATGCCCTAATACTGCCGGGGATGCATTATCAAGCACCATGCCGGACACATGAAGCATGCGGCGGATCACGTTGATGGCATGGTCCGGGGACTCAAAATGTTCCTCCAGCTTTTCGCATCTCCCATCGCTGTACTGCACTTCGATATCCTTCCAGGAGTTGATATCAATCTCTTCAATGCCGGTACCGAAAATATATTTTGTCAGAAAGGAAAACTCCGCCATTTCCGTATAAAGGTCATTTACCAGTTCTTCCCTTGTCTTTCCTTTTACGGTAATACGGTAGTCTGCGATGTACTTGGATATGTATCGCTTGACCTGCTGTTTTACCTCTTCATTTCCACCCTCCACCATCAGTGTGGAATATTTGCCGGAGATATACTCCTGCACTTCCTTTAGCACATCGGAAAATACTCTTGTCTTATCCTCCGGTGCAAAAAATAAACTCTGGTTGTTTCCCATCATGTGCCGAACACCTCCTTACAGATCTTTTCGATCTCTTTGCGGAACGCCCTGCTTTCTTTCAGTCCCAGCTCCTCTAACATATTTCCTTCCAGATACTGGGTTTCCACTTCCCTGCTGTGGGGGATCTGAAAGGAAACCGAACCAAGCACCTGTTCCATGTGGCAGTCTGCCTCCTGGGGTTTTACATTGGATGCCACCTTGAGCTGTTTATCTGCATCCCATTTATGGTCACGAAGCAGGGGCAACTGTGAAGACAGGTAGCTGATGGACTTTAAATCACAGTTTACCAGTCGCAGTACCGTATCTGCCTCCATCAGAGCTACCGCTGAAAGCACATCCGATGCAATGGTGCTGGTGCAGTCAATGATCACAAAAGGTGCCACCTGTCTTGCCTGTTCGATCAGCTCCACTGCCTGTGTCTGGTCATAGGATGGATAGGTGAACACATTCTCCCCTTTTAACATCCCGATCAAGCCCAGGTAATCATTCTTTTTATAAAACATACAGTTCTTCCGGATCAGATTTTCTGTCACATGGGTTGCTGCAAGAATGCTCCCCAGGGATCTTTCTCCTTCCAGATCTCCGGATGCACAGATACATGGCAGGGGCGGCGTGGTCATGTCTGCAAAGATCAATAGTACATTTTTCTTCTTTCTGGCCAGATGCTCTGCCAGCTTGACAGAAACCGTTGTCTTGCCGGAAGAGGGACTTCCCCATACGGCAAGCACACCACCCTGTTCCTCCGTTGCCTCCTCCTGGAATCCGTTCTTTCTCGTAAACAGAGAGTTCTGTTTAAAATTCACCTGCTATTCCTCCCCATCTGTCTCAGTTTCTGCATTTTCTTCTATGGATGCCTCTTCCATGGCTTTCAATTCCTCCAACACCTGGTCCTGTGCTTTGATAAATTCCGAAGCTTTCTCTGCCTCTCCCCGAAACACCAAAGACAAATGGATCTCTCCCTCCGCTTCCAGTCTGGCCAGGAGTTTACTCTGCTCCGGTTTTACCAGCATGGTCACCGTAGAGGGCAGCTCCTTTTCTTTCTCCTCTGTCAGCTTTTCCCCGGTGTTGGCATCATTGCCGGACTTGGCAGTCACTGCAATGACTTCCACATATTTAAGTTCTGCCGGGATAATGGTTTCTCCGCTGCCCAGATAATCCGGTGCAATAACAGAGACAATATCTCCACTCTTCAATTTGCCGGATAACCCTTCCGCAAAGGTATTGATGGTAATGGACATGGCCTGCTTTTCTCCATTTAAGCTGTAAAGGTATCTGTTCTCTGCGGCAGGTTCTGATGAGATCTTATCTGTCAGGATATAATCCCCCGGATACACATCTGCCTTCAGATATTTTCCTTCCACCTCTGCAATGTTTCTTATCACATTTGGGGGCAGGTTATGGTTACCTACTTCCACCTCATCCACCATATCCTTTGTGATCTCTTCCCCTGCATGGACCTGCCTGGTAAAACGGACTATGGTAGTTTTCTTCGATAATCCTGCATTCACAAGAGGGGTAATAACAAAGCAGATGACTAGGGATACTGCAATGCAGAAGATCCCAAGCATCGTCCTGTTCTTAAACACTTTCATTCTGTGATTTCCTCCTTATCAATCATCTTATATCCGGATGCCCAAAAGCATCCCCAGCAGTAAGAAAGGAACCAACGGGTATGCCTGTTCCTTTCCTGCTTCACACTTTTCTTTTCTGATTTTTCTTATGCACTGGCCGATTCCATGGTACAGTAACAAAAGACACAGGGCCATGATAAGGCCGGCAAGGGTTCTTTCAAATCCAAGCACCAGTCCACAGGCACCTGCCAGCTTGATATCTCCCCCACCGATGCCACCTGCAGTTACCCCTGTTATCAACAGGGGCAAAGCTGCAAGCAGACCGGTCAGATACACTGGTTGCGGGGAAATCAAACTTATACCTGCAATCATAAGGGGCATCCAATCCGGAATGTTCCTTGTTCTTAAGTCAGATACTGCCGCCAAAGACAGAACCCAAAAAAACAAGACCGGTCTTATTATTCCTTCCATCTCCTACATTTCCATGCTCAAGCCAGCTTCTTCTTCCGGATCCATATCCTCTTCCATTTCTTCCTGATCGAGTACCGGTGCAAGCATACTCTGCTGGTAGGCATTCTCCACAGTCTGGTCAAACAATTGTTTCATGTTCTTGTCTGCAAAATATACAGAATCCTTATACTCGTCTGTGTGTGGCATCTTGGTACGAGGCATGGTCACTGTAATGCCATAGTCATCCTCCTTGATCTTTACATTGCGGATGGTCATAACCCCTGCCACCATTACATCGGCAGTGGCAAGTACACCCCTTTCCGGATTATGTTCTTTGATGGTTACCTCAAAAGGAACTTGCTGTTCCATGGTCTGATTATTTTCTTCTGTTACCTGTGTTGCTGCATTTCTTGGCATATGAATTTCCTCCGATCATTTTTAATTTTAGCCCGCATAGTTAAACATTGTCTGAATCTTGGTAGTCAGGGTAGGCATTACCACATCATTGAAAAGGGCATACAAGCCAGCCAACAGAAGAGCTCCAATCACTACCGCAATCAAAATCTTCACTGCGGAATCCACGTAGTTCTCTCCTTTTTTATCCTTTAACAGATGTACTGCTTTCCCTGCGGTTGCCTTCATGCTTTCTGCTACCTTATTCATTATTTTTCTCATTGATTTTTCCTCCATATCATCACTTTTTATTGTCTTTTTTCCTTACATACCAGTGGTATCCATTGCCTGACCATCCGGTGCCTGTTTCATTTCATGATGCTTTGCCATACTGTTCTGGCTCTGCATAAGTGCCTGCTCATAGGCACCAATGACCGCATCATTTAACTGTTTCCTGCATTCAGGTGTAATAGGAAAACAGATATCCCTATACTCACTTCCCACCTTGTAGCTTGGCATGGATACAAACAGACCACTGCTTCCCTCAACGATTTTCACTCCTCTGATGGCAAATGCACCGTTGATGTTAATGCTCACGGTACCTTTGATAGTTTCATTCGGTTTGATAGACTGAATGCGCACCTCAAAATCAAGGGGCTGTGACTGTTTTGTCTGCTGTGGCTGCACCTCTCCCTGTGCTTTCTGTTTTCCATTACTGTTTACTTTTTCTGCCATGTTCTTCCTTTCCGCCTTTCGGCTCTTACTGAAATTCAATGTTTGCAAAGCCTTTCGGCTCTACATAGAAAAAGAGGCTTGCCTCCCCATCTGAAAATTCCATCACATCCGAAATGGACAGGGCATGTCCCCTAAAATCATCCGGAACCTTCCTGCCAAATTTTTCCCAGACCTTTTCCAGCTGGAAATCCTCCACCTCTCCCTCATAAACAAGAACATATTCCTGCTTCTGCGGCTGAGCAAAGCCTCTTCTTTTTCTTTCTGCAAGACTGACAAACCGCATCAGAATGGGACTGTCCTGTTTTAATTGATAGATTCGTATCCTCCTTCCCCTAGTTTCTTCCCCTGCAAAATCCATCCCTCCACCATCTGACAGACGGTCATATACCCCAGACCGTATTTCCACTGCCAGTTCTTTCTCAGACAGATAGTCAATGATCGCCTTTTTATTAAAAATGGAATCCAGCACCACCTTTCCATCGGTCAGATACCCTGCCGGATTTCCATAGTAGTTCAGGATCCCATTAGAAAAATATATTTTCTTCATACTGCCCTCTTTGCACTCTCACGGTTACGTTTTCCTTTATTTACGCTTATCCATTGGTTTCGCTTTCCTGCTGTACCAGTTTTAGGAGTTTTGCCGCCAGTGCCACCTGTTTTTCGTGGCTCATGGTTTTTACGGCTGCATGGACATAAGCCTCTACCATTTCAGTATCCTGCTTTCCGGCTTCCACAATGTCCACCTTGGATATCACAATCTTTCCGGAGTTTATGGTGACTTTTACGATATCTCCCTTTTCCATCTCCGCTTTCTGGCGCATGTCAAACGGTATCAGCACCCTGCCTTTCTCATCCAACAGCTTATATACCGGCTTTGCCATTTTCTTCCTCCTCCGTCATCCGTAACACAATGTTTACCTTTTCCTTTGGTATGCCGAGATCAGCACAGATATCTAAAAGCTCCTTGGGAACCTCCTCGGATTCCTCTTCCCCGGCAGGCAGGATCACAATCATTCTGTCCCTGCACACAATATCCAAATCTGCATCCACGGGAATGTGTGCATCCGCAAGCAGTTGTGGCGGCAGTTTCAGTTCTGCCTCCCCACTTTTAAGCTCCTCCATGGGATCTTCCCCTGCTTTCTTTAAAATAAATTCCCTGGATTCATTCCGGTAATCCCCTTCCCCTGCAGCAATGTATACCAGATTCACCTCATCCCCGGTACGGATACCGGTCTGTGCTAACAACACAATGGGAATCTCAATACAGCCTTTCTCATTCAGTATTCCTGTCATCTCCACTAACTGAACCATTTTCGTCCTCCTCTTTTTTATTACTGCCATACCACACCGATGTTTTCTGGTTATTTAACATTTCAAACAGATTCATCTGCATTGGCAGGCTGTTTCTTCTTTCCTCCATGTCATAGTTGGCAATCAGCACCTCCGGAAACTCGCTTCCGTTGTCATAACGCTGTGCCAGATTGTTAATACGTGTGACTGCTTCGATATGAAAATCCTGATACAATTCCCTGATATACGCACAATCATTGTAGGAAACCATAAATTTCCCCTGAATGGATGCCAGCGTATCACGAAGTCTCACGTGATCCTCTTTTTTGAACACCACTTCATAATGTCCTTCTGTTTCAAAATACGGTGGATCACAATAAAAAAAGGCATTCGGTCTGTCATACTGACGGATGAGTGCCTCAAAATCTTTATTCTCGATGACCGTGTCCTTTAATCTGCGGTTTGCTTCCCAAAGAATAGTAAAAGTCTTGCGGATGTCAAAAGGCTGGCATCCGTAAGAGGTACATCCACTTCCATAACTGTACCGGATGATCTTATAAAAGGCTGCCGCCCTTTTCACATCACCTACTTCTGCCCTTTCCTTTAAAATATTGCATATCTCCGCCGCCTCCGGCTCTTTTAAAAAGTGGTTTGCGATTTCCAGTTCCTCTGATAGATGCTCACTTTTAAATTCCTCCATGGTAAGGAACTTACGGAGTGTGAAAAACTCATCCCTGGAATTTAAGGGCAGGAAAGACAGTTCCCGGATCAGAGCCATAGGCCTTTCCTTTACACAATAAAAGAGGTTTGCAAGATTGGAATTAAAATCATTGTAAACCTCCATACACTTATCCGGTGGTTTTCCAAACAAAACCCAGCCGCCTCCGCCGAATACTTCTATGTAGCGGTCATATTGTTTTGGCATTCGCAGGTAAATCAGATCACGGAGTGCCTTCTTACCGCCAACCCAACTGATGATACTGTTCAATTATAATTCTCCTTCCTTCAAAACTGTTTCGGTCCCTCCATTTTCTGTGTCTGCTGTGACGCCAGATGTTCCTCCACAAGCTTTCTGATAGCGACAACTGATTCTGGCATAGACTCAAAATCTACATGGTGATCACGTTCTACCAGTGGTGTATACCAGTAATCATAAGGCATATAATTTACTTTAATAAAACACTTTTGCGCCTCTGTTAGTTTATCACTTAACTGCATCAACGGACCGACTGGTGAAAAGAATGTGGTTCCCCAATGTTCTCCTGATGATTGCAAATCCAGCGAAACCAAAGCAAGCGCATGCACATCCGATTCGATTCCTTTAATGACTGCCGGCATCACAACCATTCCATAACTTTCATTTACATATCCTTCTCCATACACTTCCTCAAAAGCCAGATGCATGGCAAGCAGTTTTTCAGCTGCGTAAGAATTGCCATCGCTGTTGCAGGATATATGTAGCAATTCGAAATCCACATTTTCAAAGATTTCTCGTACTTTCATCAAGAATTCCAGCTCCTTCTTTTCAGAAAGTTCTTCTTGCGGAGTAATCACATAAAATTGGTCCACCTCAGTATTTAGTGCCAGAGAGCTTCCATTCTCCCATTTCACATGGATCTGACCGATATCATCCACCATGGTAACGGTTCCTTTAGTACCCGGCGGCACTGTAGTTTCCCCTTCCATTTCATACAGGCATACTCTTGTACCTTTTGGGTACCTCTCTTTCAGTTCTTCTATTTCTTTTCTACTTAACATCGTCTCCTCCTTCTTCGGAATAAATCACTCTACTGTCTCTGACATATGATTTTTACTTAACAACGCCGCTGCAAAATCATCTATCCGTACCTCTTTTTGGGCATTTTCATCACGCAGGTAGAAATGGGAACCGGGTTCTGCAAATACATTAAAGCCTCGGTAATCCATGATTCCATCTTCATAATCCACATTTGCAATTATCCAGATAGAATTGCCTTCTTCTCCATAATTAAAATCAATATCGATACCCCAGTTTGGCTCTTTCGGATCTTTCAGGACTGACTTCCAAAAGTCTGTATCCGCATTGGCAAATCTTATGTCTTCCCTTTCATAAAAGGTTTGAGTACCCGCAATCTCTGTAAGTTCCATGTTATTGGCAAAAAACATAATCCACTCAAGTGTAGACATGTTATCGGCTTCTTCCGCGTTAATCTGGAATGCCGGACATATAATATCTGTATATACACATCTGGCATTTCTCCATTCCTCCATACTAACGATTTCATATCCGTCATGGATATCTTCTACAGGAACTTTCCCGTTTTTAGCTTCTTCTAATTCAACCACCGCAGTCTCTGCTTTCTGACTTTCGCTTACTGTTACACTGTCTTTTATGTGAATGTCTTCCGCATTACTCTGCTCTTTTTCAGCACAACCGCAACAAGCAAACATCAAAAATATTACACTCAGCAACATACCAACTTTATTTACTATACATTTTTTCATTATCTGTTTCCTCCATCCATTTCAATATCTAAGGTCCATGCCCTGAGCCTGTCCACCCATCAGCTCTTCTTCTGTCATGACACTCCAATGGTTTCCACTATTCCAGAAGCTAACATATATTTCTCCTTCATCCACATCAATAGAACGCTGTTCAAAGCCTTCGCCCCATCCGTCACTCATTTGACCGGCCCAGTATTCTTTGAGCACATTGATGTCTTCTTCTGTCAGCGGCTCACTAATCTTACACTTCAGAACACCATATAATTCTCCATTAATTTCTGTTACCTTTGGTTGTGCCGATAAAACTTTTGCAGCCACTTCCCTGCTTTTGTCAAAATAATGCATCAGCCCTCTTACTTCCTCTCCGACACACTCTTCTTTTTCGATAGCTTCTGTAATAACTTCTTTATACTGTGTGAGGTCACTGCCATAAAGATTTCCCGCATCGTCACCTTCTATCATCAGGTTTGCAATAAGGGAACTGAATAAACAGAAATCCTCAAAACAGTCATAGTCAAGTTCCAGCGGATCTGCAAACTCACCCTCGTACTGCTGATATTCTGCTAATGGTCTTGTCGCTCCGACAAATCCTTCTCCAACATATCCGCTTGCCACCAAAGTACCTGCTATTTTATCCGCAGCAAAAGATGCATAATCGATATGTGGAAGTAACAATTCATCCACATCAAACAAGCCAGACTCTTTCACCCAGAATTTTCCATACTCCTCATGGTTATGTACAAACGGATTGACCTCAAACTCGCCAAGGTTCTTTGCAAGGCTTGTTACTTCTGTAAAGCTGGCATGACCGGTAAACTCTACCACCATAGCAAGCTGTTTCATCTGAACTTCATCAAATCTGCTGACCGCCTGACACATTTCATTAAATAGGGTTAGCTGACTGATTTCCTTTACATCTTCCGGTACTGGCACAAGAATATCCGGCAGTTTCATATTGTGTATGTCAGTAACTTTCAGTTCCCAGTAATCAAGTACTCCCAGTCTTGCCTTTACCTTGTTCATGGAACAGATATCTGTTGGCAAATATAAATACTCCGTATCTCCGGCGGAATTCTGAACTTCTATGGCTGCAACAATCACATCGGAATAAAAATATTCCGGAAATGTTTTCCCATTATAAACTTCCTGCAGTTGAAATCCATGTTCCACAAAAACACCATACGGCATTACTTCCGGAAGATTTTCCTTAAACGTTTTTTCTGCAAACCGTATAAAATTTACATGTTTCTCTTCTTCCTCTGACATTGCCAACATCTCGTCCATGTAAAGTCGTTTTCCAACCTGTTCCGGTTCAGAAAAATCTGTGATCAGGGATAGACCTTGGGTACTGTATGTCAGATTAATCAAATCCTTCATAGTAGCAATGCAATTGGAATCTGTATAGATGGATAGGACATTTCTTTCATAGGCAGACAGGCTTCCCAAGCGTCTGGCCAAAAAATTCACTTCATCCATGTTTACAATCTCCCCTTTTAACAGATTCATGAGATTGTTATCCTCTAAGACATCCACAATTTTACACATGGGAACCGTTTCTTTTATTCCCAACCTTCTCATTTCTAAGTTCAGCTCCGCATCTGTCATAGGAAACTTAAAAAAATTCTGCCGGTTATTTAATACTTTAATACGCATCCCATACCTCCTGCTTTATCATTTCCATACCACATTTCTCAATCACAAACGCATTCACAATCAGTTTCAGTATTGCATCCGGTATCAGTTCCCGGTCTGCCAGCTCTGAGAGCCGAATATGTTTAGTCCCCTGATATACATCCCTAGCAGCATGAAACAGAATATATTGCTCAAGAGTCACACTACCCAGCCTGATACGGTCAAAATAGATTTCGGTATCCAATACATTTCTGCTGACTCTATCCCAAAGTCCTTCATCCGCAGACAAAAGAAATACAGCCGCGGCATAGCCGGATGATATATATAAGGTCTTTGCTCTTTTTCCTGTCATCCTTGAAAAAAAAGCAGTTCTGTGTTTTTTACTTCGGAAGATAATTTCTTCCTCTGTCTCACTAAAAATCTCATCTACTCTCTTCTTTAGATCTTCAAGCTGCATTCTGCAGATGACGCCATCTACAATCTCTGAATAATTTCCCCTGTTCCTCCAGTCCAATCCCTCCATGATATGGAGACCATATCCTCTTGGTCTGTAACCAGGCGGCTGTTGCATCTGTTTCTCCAGCCTCCGCAGCTCCGGGCTTAAACAAAAATATTTTGACATGTTGATTTCCTCCATAAAAAAAGAGGCGATACATATTTCATTCCTAAAATAAATACCGCCTCTACTTATTGAATCATTGCATTTGGAATATGCACAACCTCCGGGCAATATGTATTCTCATACATTGCCTTTACAATATTGTTCACATTCACAAGCTCTTCTTCTGTTTCAAACAGAGGCCGGTATTTCTCTATCCAGTCTCCATTATCAAAAATGAACCACGCTTTTGTAGTCCGAACCAGTGTTGCATGCTTAATAGTTCCTGCCCTTGTTTCGTAAAAATACTTTTTTCCTATCTGCTCCATCATTTTCCTCCAATAAAAAATGGCAGTATCTATTTCATTACTAAAAATAAATACTGCCTTAATTATTTCCCTGCATTCCTTCTTCCCATAGAATACGTTTTCTTATTTTTGTTATTTCATCCAAAATATCATGAACCTCCTCAAATGGATGATATGCCAGCACTCCGGATTCACCCACCATCGCAACAAATTTTCCATTTAAACTAAGAACCAAGACCTTGCTGTCTACTTTTTCAATTTCAAATCCTCTATGTATTGCCCATGATATTATTTCTGAAAAAAAGGTATCATTTCCTCTTCCATCAACTGTTCATCCTCTGACAAGGCTTTGTATACCAGTTCTGTAAATTCCTGTTCATTTATACAGATTTCCCGGAACCTTCTGCCATATTCCTCAATGATATCGAAATCATTTGAATAACAGTAAAATCCTCCGGCTTCACAATCGAATGTAATCTTTTCTAGCTTCTCCTCATTTTCAAATGCTTTTTGAAATACTGTTTTCCATTCATAACCACAACCATGTGTATAAAATCTCCCATCCGGTATTGGCTCTCCTACTTTAAGGGCATACTGGTTAAATGCCTCCTGTCCGAAATCTTTATACTCACCCTCTGCAAAACTGAGAGAAAGACATAAACTGTAAATACCATCTTCATGGTCAACCATATAAAACGGTTTGTTTTCTCTATCAAATTTCTTTATTCGCTGCTTATTATTCATTGACTACTATCCTTTCCTACATTATTTACATTAAAAAAGTGACCAATTTCTTGATCACTTTCTTCAATCACTATTGTTCCGCAATCCTTGCAGCCAGTTCCTCCAGGTACATCCATCTGTCCATCTTTTCTTCCAGTTTACTTTCGGCCTCTTCTTTTTCTGCCATTAGCTGATTCAGTTTTACAAAATCTGTTGCAGCTTCTGTCATTTGGCTTTCCAGTAATTCTATTTTTTCTTCCAACTGAGCGATATCATTTTCAATTGTTTCGTAATCCCTCTGTTCCTGATAAGTAAACTTCAGTTTCTGAGGACCACGAGTACGCTGTCCTTTTTCAGAACTCTTAGCATCATTCTTCAAAACATTGCTATTTTTCTTTACTTGCTCTGCTTCTGCTTGTTCTTGCTCTGCCATTTTTCTTATGGTGTAATCTGTATATCCACCTTCATACTGTTTGAGTTTTCCATCCCCCTCAAAAGCAAATATGCGTTTCATGGTTCTGTCCAAAAAATAACGGTCATGAGATATGGTCACAACAATCCCCTCGAAGCGATCCAGGTAATCTTCCAGTATTGTCAATGTGGCTATGTCGAGACAGTTGCTCGGTTCGTCAAGTACCAGAAGATTGGGGCAAGTAGCAAGCACCCGAAGCAGGTTTAATCGTTTTTTCTCTCCGCCTGACAATTTACCAATAGGACTGTATTGTTTATCCGGCGGGAATAAAAATCTTTCCAGCATGGTTGATGCAGATATCATGCCATCTGCGGTCTGGATATACTCAGCCGTATCCTTCACGTAATCAATCACTCGTTGTTTCGGATCCATGTAAGATAAATCAATCTCTGTTCCATCACCTGTTTTTTCAGAAGCTATTTCCTGTGCATAGTATCCTATTTTTACAGTCTGCCCGACAATTACATTACCGGAGTCCTGTGGTATAATGCCTGCAATGATTTTCATTAACGTAGATTTTCCACATCCGTTCGGTCCAATAAATCCAACCCTGTCTCCCTTTAAAAAGATATAGGAAAAATCATCAATCAGTTTTTTCTCCCCATAAGACTTACAGATATGTTCCAGCTCCACGGTGGTTCTTCCCAATCTTGTGGATGCAGAACTTAATTCTACCTGCGAATCCTGTACGGGAGCCTGACGATCTCTAAGCTCCTCGTAACGCTGGATGTGTGCTTTCTGTTTTGTGGAACGAGCTCTTGCTCCTCTTTGCATCCATTCCAATTCTACACGCAGTATAGACTGACGTTTTCGCTCACTGGCCTGTTCCATTTGCAGACGCTGAGTTTTCAGTTCCAAATATCCCGAATAATTTGTTTCATAACTATAAATGAGTCCTTTGTCAATCTCGATGATTCGATTGGTCACGCTATCCAGGAAATATCGGTCATGAGTAATCATGATCAGCGAACCTCTCCACTTCTTCAGATACTCTTCCAGCCAATCTGCCATATCATTATCCAGATGGTTGGTAGGCTCGTCCAACAGAAGGATATCAGCAGGCGAAAGTAATACGGAGATCAGTGCCAGGCGTTTCCTTTGTCCGCCGGACAATTGTCCTGCCGGCTGGAAAAAATCCTTGATACCAAGGCGAGTCATCATTGCTTTGGCTTCACTCTCAATAGACCAACGATTTTCCTCTGTCACATTTCCTTCCAGTACACAGTCCAGACTGCTTTTGTTCGGATCAAATTCCGGATGCTGTGGCAGGTAACGGAGTACCACATGGTTGGCAATGGTAATAGTACCTTCATCCGTTTCTTCTTGCCCCATGATCATTCGAAGTAAGGTAGTCTTACCGGTACCGTTGATACCAATCACACCAACCTTCTCCCCTTCCTGCAAAGAAAAGGATGCACCGTTAAATAATTTTCTGTCAGTAAAAGATTTTGTCAGGTTCTCTATGTTAATCAGATTCATGCTGTTGCCTCTCAAAATTTATTCTATTCCACATTATACACCAAATAAAAAAAGTAGTCATCTCTTTTGACTACACTTCCTCTAACACAATACACATTTTTATTACTTTTCTGTGTATACAGTCATTTTTCTCATCTATTTCTTACACAATACACTCTATACACACCTCAAAGGGGTACTACAGTTTACGTC